>CAZKIB010000074.1:21585-24665 GCA_964552425.1 uncultured Anaerolineaceae bacterium
TCTGTCATACTCTGCCCAGCGGGCAAGCCATAGTCCATTGCTTCCAGCGGTGGCCTTGAGAACCGCTTCCCAAACCTCATGAACCCGTTCGATTTCATCAGGCAAAAAACTCATAGAAATAGTCTGAAAGGTAAGATTGGCTTCCGAAAGCGAAGCAATGCTGACATCCTCCATTAGTTGAAGCTGTTTGTCATCAAGTCCGCTATACAGTCGCATTCCCACGTCTTCTATACTGTCATAGACCATTTTCAGAGTCGCCGGGTCATCTTCTCCAAAAATGGCGTTGTGGGATAGCTGGATTGCCTTGCGATGATCCGGTGTTAGGTAATCGTCAGTGTACAGCACGTCGATCTCATAAACCTCGGCGGCGATGCTAGCCTTGACGCGATGGTTGCCGGACAGACACAGGTACGCCTGATCGTCCTCTGGATCAACAACAGGGGTTCTGGTCTCGTCATCGTGGATCAACCATAGAAACGGTGTGCTGGTAGCCACGCCATCACGCCGGATATTTTCTACCAGGCGCATGAACGTTTCGTGCCGCATAAAATGCGGGTTGTGGTCGAGAAGTTTGACCTTGCGAGGATCAATTCGGCGATGTTTCTGAATTATGCCTTTGCGTGCTTGCGTTTCCATTCCTGCAACCCTTCATTAAGATTCCATTTCCCCATATCAGCGATATAGTTAATTCGATAGCGTTGATTATCATGGCTGATCGCCTGTGTAGTTTTCTGCTCGATTCGACTGTACACATCAAACAGGCCACGATACTTCATGCTCACAGGGTTGTTGCTAAAGGCTGTCGTAAATAACTGGCGCACGCGCCGTCTCGCCAGCCTCTCGGCAATCAATTTACTCTCGTAACTCAGAGCCGCATAGAGTACCAACTTGGATAAGCGGGGATAGCGGTCATTGGGCACAGCAAAATCGGACAGCATATAAATATAGGAATTATGCGTTAATCCGCCGTTTTGTGGAGCCACAGAAAACGCATAAACTCCGATTAAGCGATTATCAACGACAACCCCATACGCCGCGCTGGCCTGACCTGGCTTGATGAACTCATTCATGTACTGTGAACGCAACGCCTGAAATTGTCCCTGCCCCAGCGCGATAATCTGCATGTGGTCGCCAATGGTTTCTCCAGGCAATAAGCGGTGAATAGGAACCGGAGCGGTCTCTTGTTTGGGAACAACAATTCTCGTTTTGGCTTTAGAGGAATAGATAAAGATAGGGACACCCCGGTTTGTGGTCTGCGTCACACCTCTTAAATAATGCGTGTAGGCATCAACCTGTCGATTGGCCCCGAATGCCCAGTACGGCCTGTTGGTTAACGTTTCTAAGAATTCCTCGATGTGCCCGTCTCCGATTTCCTGATAAACAGGCTTATCCCAGTCAAACAGGAGATCAAGTTTTGCAAACATGGCCTCGTAATCGCCAGAAAAAAAGGGCGGATAAGAAATAAAACCGGCCTCTTTCGGGATTGTCTTCGACCAGGGAACCACATCGCCGCAATGGTATGTCTTCAGCACAAAAGGCAGGGATTCGATTCTGTCCATTGTTTTTTTGTGCATCGTGGGCCATGACACACGATAAGCAGGCAGAATTCGATTGTAGTAAGGATTATCCTTGACCGTGCCGTCCGCTTTCAAAGCATCCAGCATTTTGGTACACAACATCACGGTAGCGACAGAACTGGCAGGGTCCTGAAGGTAATCCTCCATCCAGCCAAAGGTTTCTCGAAACCCGACCTTTAGCGAAAGCTGAAAGGGTTGTTGGGCAAGGTATGATCCGATCACGAGTGACATCATTGCCATGTATATCAAACGTGCCAACCTCGGCCAGGATGCGCTCAACCGTGAAGTTCCCAGAACAACCCACGTAAATATCCGAGACCGGCCAGTCTTTGACCAGCTCGTAAACGATGTTACGCATTTCCTGGGGAATACTACCGTGAAACACATCTATACCTCATACACCACAGAGCGGGCGGCTGGACTTGAACCAACGCTTCCTGAGTGGACCTCAGACGTGCCGCCGCAACACTTCGCCCGCGCAGCTTAACCCTTCCTCAAGGGTATTATACGAACAGACGTGCTAAAAAGTCAAACTTAAGCCAGGCGTCAACCTTAAGCTAAATTCATAAAACCTTTACACTATTTTACACGTTATCGTGTATAATGAAGATAATAAACAACCACCCACTATCTAAAGGAGTTTTACCATGTTCGTCTATCTCGCCTCAAAAAAGACCATCGTCATCAAGACGCAGTGGGAGCGCCAGGTATTGCGCTTTCGCAATTCAGCAGCAGCAAGCGCTTACATTCATGTGCTGCTTTCCTGTGGGTTAGTTCAAGTGTTCACCAGTGGGAATGCTCGGTAAAACACCTGCCCCGGTACTCGCAATACCGGGGCAGGTGAGAACCAGGTCCTGGAGACCCGTGCCGCCTCTCTTAGCACTGACATGGAAGTCGTCTACAAACACAAGGCCGCACTCCTTGAGCAGCGCGAGCAGTTGTTCGAGCAAAAGCGCGACCTTCAGAAAGAGGTTGAGGGCCTGAAGGCCCAGCTTGAGGGCTTCAAGTCATCAAAGCGGAATGTGATGGACGAAGCCAACGAGAGCCTGCGCGAGATCGAGCGGCTGCGCAAAGACCTGGCGACTATCCTCCCGCTGGCTCAGGCTATCGTGACTCTGTCACAGTAGAAACCTGGAGGGGCCGGGGATCGAGGCCAATCCAGACCCCCGGTCCCACTATCGCACGACGCAATAGCAAGGAGAGTATAGCGTGATAAACGACAGTTTCTACCCAACCCCGAAACCCGTGATTGAACAGATGCTTGCGCCTTACGTCGAGGTGATTGACATCCCAGAGTCATTGGAAGGCCGGTATCGTACCAGGGCCTATCAGCGTCACATCCTGCGCGGCGCGCATGACATCCTTGAACCCAGCGCAGGCAAGGGAGACATCTGCGATTACCTGGTGGAGACGTTTGGGTTCAAACCCCGCAGCATTGATTGCGTGGAGATCGAGCCAGACTTGCAAGCTACCCTCATCGGCAAAGGCTATCGAGTTCTGGAT
>CAZKIB010000075.1:0-2844 GCA_964552425.1 uncultured Anaerolineaceae bacterium
AAGTACGCAAACAATTTTAATGAGACGCATAGACCCTACCCTCCCTGATTGTGTACTAAATTTAGGAACATGCAGTTGATGGATTCACGTAGCGTGTTAATGCCCACCCTAACCGCCGTGTGCCATCGTAGAGCAGATACCACTCTTTGCCGGCGGCATCGGTGGTTACACGTTGAATCGTAACCTCTGTGCCTACCCGCATGGCCGGGCCGCGCTGCGCCGATTCCGAAGGCTCCAGATACAGGATATTGATTATCGACGCTGAACTATCGGGATTGATGATCGTCCCCTCACACGGATAACCCGGCGTTGGGCTGAAGATCGGCGCGCTGAGGGTGGCACGGGTTGCTGTGGGTGGTTCTGGCGTTGGGCTAAAGATCGGTGCGCTGAGGGTGGCGCGCGTCGCAGTGGCCGATGGGGTTTCCGTTGAAGTCGGTGTCGGGCTGCTGGTTGCGGTGGCTGTGATTGTCGGCGTGTCGGTCAGCGTGGCTGTATCCGTCACAGTGGGCACAGACGCGGTCTGAGTCTCGGCGGCGATCTGCGTGTTCTCGGCCAGCAGCAGGGCATTCTCCGTCGCGCGCGCATCCACCGTCCGCTGGAGCATCGCTTCGGTGGCTGTCGTGTCCAGTTGGATAAGCTGAGTTTCCGTACCTGGCAGCATGAGTTGTGTTGGCGAAGGCGGCAGATCAGTCGGCGTGGCGGTTGGCCCGGCGCTCAATCCAGCCAGACTGGGGCCGAGCAGGACCGCGATCCCAACCAGCGCGAGAACCACGACCAGAGTGATAATCGCAAACGGACCGCGCCGGTTCTGTCTGGTGGTTAGCGCCGGTTCCGTCCCCTGCCGGATACTTCTCAGGCGTGTGACCAGCCGATTCATATCGGTATGAAAATCCGGGTCATCCCGCACAGCAGGCGCGTTCAAAAAAGGCATCTGTTCGCGCAGAATGCCATCGGGCAGATCAGCCGGCACAGGCATCCGCGCCCCCTGCACCAGCACCGGGATGACCACGACATTGGGGAGCCGCAGCCCGGTTTCCACCTCGATGCGCACAAAATCATTGGGATCATTCAGGCGGCGCTTGCCTTCGGAGTCTGCCGCGTTTGCCCATCCAGTACCCATAATGACCAACACCACATCGCAGGATGCTACCTCGCGTTCCAGCACCCGCCGGAAATCATCCCCATACGGAATACTGTCCACATCCTTGAACACGCTGTCGCGCCCGAACTCCGCGACCAGCCGGTCATAGATACGACCTGTAACCGTAATGCTGTCGCTGCGGCGGTAGGAGATAAAAATGCGCGGCATTTTAGACTTAATCCTGCTGGTGGGTGGTGTGCTGACAACTATCTTAGCCGAAATTCCGCCCCGGCGCGAAAACGCGCAGCCTCCCGTCAATGTCTGGTAGAATAGTCATATTGAGTTGACGGAGACGCCCTATGGCAACCGCGAAATTGGTTCCCTCTTACGAACGTTTTCTGGATCGTGTCGTCGAAAGCATGACCCCGGAGGAAATTCTGGCCTTCAAAGTCACTGAGGAAGAACAAAAGCGAGTTAACGAATTACTTGACCGGAACAATGAGAATCCACTCACCGAACAAGAGCAGTGAGAGATAGAACAAATCGGACAGCCTGAGGAGTTGATGACACTTTTGAAGGTACGTGCCGCTTACAAACAAGTCAGATAAACCGTAACGAAAGGATAAACAATGATTAATTTCCCCACCGCCGACACAAAACTATTGGACTATCTGATCGAGAAAGCGACACCGGAAGAAATTCTGGCTTATAAAGCCACTGAAGCCGAGGAACAACGCGCAATCGAATTGCTCGAAAAGAATAGTGCCGGGACATTGACCGCTGAAGAAAAGACCGAACTTGAGCAAATGCAGGAAGTTGATCGTTTTGTTTCGGTGCTAAAGTCACGGGCACTCAAGACAATCCATAATCGAACATGACCATTTCGTCTTCCGTGCGGGAAGCGGTGCGTAATCGTGCTGAAAATCGGTGTGAATATTGTCGTAAACCGGAGGGTTCAAGCAAGTTCTCACATCAGGTCGATCATATTATTCCGCGTAAACATGAAGGCCCATCTACTTTGGAGAATCTTGCCTGGGCGTGTTTTCAATGCAATATCGCCAAAGGCAGTGACGTAGCCGTTTACGATCTCGAAACCGGTGATTTGACACACCTCTTTAACCCGCGTACCCAACAATGGAATGACCATTTTGAATTGGATGGTGTTCTCATTGTTGGTAAAACGCCAACTGGTCGCGTCACCGTTCTGGCCCTCAACATGAAACACCCCTCTCAGATTGAAACATGGATGCTGGCCTTTGGTAATCCCTCGCCAGCCGGCCCGCTCCGGTGTAAAATAGAACGCACGTCCGAAACCAGAAACCAATAGAATCCCGATGAATTACACACCTTCTGATCACATTCAGACGATTTTGACCAACCTGCCCCAGAAGCCTGGCGTCTACCTGATGAAGGACCAGCATGGCAAGGTGATCTATGTGGGCAAGGCCAAGCGCCTGCGCAACCGCGTCCGCAGCTACTTCACCAACAGCAGCCAGCTTACCGAAAAAACGCTGCGAATGCGTGAGCGGGTGGTCGACCTCGAATACATCGTGGAACGCAATGAGGTCAAGGCGCTGATTCTGGAAGAAACCCTCATCAAGCGCTACCTGCCGCAGTACAACATCATGCTGAAGGACGACAAGCGCTACCCCTACATCAAAATCAACTGGCAAGACGATTTCCCCAAAGTGGAAACCACCCGCCGCGTGGTGCAGGATGGCAGCAAATACTTCGGCCCATACGTCGCCATGTGGGCGGTGCAG
>CAZKIB010000075.1:2897-12711 GCA_964552425.1 uncultured Anaerolineaceae bacterium
GGGATGAACGCGCCTGCCTGTTCTACGACATCAAGCTGTGCAACGCGCCCTGCATCGGGGCCGTCAACCGCGACCAGTATCGCGCCATGATCGAGGAACTCATGGCCGTGCTGAGCGGCCGTTCGGAAGGCGTGCTCAAACGCCTCAATCACGAGATGGAAGCTGCCGCCGAAGCCCTCAACTTCGAGATGGCTGCTTCCATTCGCGACCAGATTCGCGCCATTGAACTGATTACCCAGAAGAACCGCGCGGTGGGCCGCCAGTTCACCGACCATGATGTCATCGCTCTGGCCCGCGATAAAAACGACGCGGTGGTGCAGATTTTGTTCGTGCGCAACGGCGTCCTGATCGGCAGCAGTTCGCATGTGCTGGATGGCACGGAAGATGAACCCGACGCCGAAGTGATCGAGACCTTCATCAAGCGCTTTTACGCCGAATCGCCGGAAATCCCCCGCGACCTGATCCTGCCGGAGGATGTGGAAGAAGCGCGCATTATCGAGCAGTGGCTGGGCGACAAACGCGGCGGCAGCAAAGTCACCATCAGCGTGCCGCAGCGCGGACAAAAGCGTGATCTGGTGAAAATGGCGCAGGACAACGCCTCAGAAGCCCTGCGCATGATGCGCGCCCAGTGGGAAGCCGACACCACCAAACAGGAGCAGGCCCTCAGCGAACTGCACGCGGCGCTTGATCTGCCGACTATCCCCAACCGCATCGAATGTTTTGACATCAGCACCACACAGGGCACAGCCATCGTCGCCAGTCGGGTGATGTTTGTGCGCGGCACGCCCAAAAAGAGCGAGTACCGCCGCTTTAATATCCGCACCGTCAGCCACAGCGGCTCGGACGATTACCAGTCCATGCGCGAGGCGCTCACCCGACGCTTCAACCGCCACCTTCAGGCAGTTCAAACCCCGGCGGAAATCGCGCTCGGCGGCGAGGACCGCGACGAAACCTGGCGTCTGCTGCCCGATTTGCTGATTATCGACGGCGGCAAGGGGCAGTTGGGCGTGGCAGTGGAGGTGCTGAAAGAATTCGACCTGTACGGCAGAGTGCCGGTGGTCGGGCTGGCGAAACGTTTCGAGGAAATCTACTTCCCCGAAAAGCCCGATCCGCTGCTGCTGCCGCGTAACGGGCAGGCACTCTTTCTGGTGCAGCGCATCCGTGACGAGGCCCACCGCTTCGCCATCACCAGTCACCGCAGCCAGCGCGCCAAACTCGGCATGGCAAGCAAGCTGGAAACCATCCCCGGAATCGGTCCGGCCAAACGCAAGGCACTGCTTAAAGCCTTCGACAACTCCATTGATGCCATTAAGAACGCCACTATCGAGCAGCTCAGTACCGTCAAAGGCATCACGCCTGACCTGGCCGAAACGATCAAGGCGGAACTGGCGAGTTAACGCTGGCATCGACATCGGGCGGCTGTTGCGGCTGAAGATGCGTGGAGGCCGGCTTCGAGAATATGAGCTTATGGATGCGCTCAGGGGAGACATGGAGGTAACATCGTGAGTGTTCCCAGTGAACCTGATTTTTGGATCCATAAGCATAGAGAAGGAGATTTCTCAGACGGGGAATGCCAATGCAGGAAGCACAATGAGATCAGAGCATGGCAGCGGACGGTATTTGTTCCAGAGCACATGCAGCCTATCGAACTGATTAAGAGCTTTTCATTCAACTTACCGCCGCCGCCGTTTTTTGCTATGCAGCCCAGTGTCAACAAGTTTGATGTAGAGTGCATTGCCTCGGCAATGATGAATCCATCGCTGCATTGGTATACCTTATATCAATTTACGTTTGCGCCTTTTGAACATTATTCCGCAGGCGGTTTGGAGCCAGTGCGAATTGGAGACGATTATGACCCACAGGACTTCGTTGGCGCAAAAGTGTTAATCAGCGGACATCATCGTTTTCTGGCGATGCTTTTGTCGGGTGTTCCCCCAACCGACCAGCTCAAACTCCAGATTCGGGAAGCGCCGATAGCGACATCCCTGTTTCCCTGGTCAGTGGTCGAATGGGGACGCTAAAGGACCAAGCACCCGATTCGGATCCACAATGGACTCCCACCCGTTGTAGGCGACAGCGCCCCAAAAGGCCGAAACGATCAAGGCGGAACTGGCGAATTAGCCCTCGTAGGATAGTTGGCCTAAGCTCAAATGCGCTACCTGCGGGATGAGCGCGAGCCGGACTGCCGGTAGAATGCCACCGGATGAGCAATTACCTATGAGGATTCCCATGAGCGAACCGCGCAGCACCCTCGGCTATTCCCATGACCATCTGTCTGCCATCGAACGCGGGATGCCGGTCTACGACAACCAGAATGAGCAAATCGGCACGGTGGCGTCCGTCGGCTTCCCTTCAGCTTCCGACCACATGGACTTCCAGGGCGCGCCCATCGCCCTCCATGCCCGCCTGCGCCGCTCCGGTTTTATCAAGGTGCTGGCCGAAGGCGACCAGACCGCCTATTTCGCCACCGGTGACCAGATTCGTTATGTCAACGAGGGCGTGGTCCAGCTTGGCGTCGCCCGCTCTGCGCTGAGTAAAGTTTAATCTCAAATAAGCGAGGACAGGTCAGGCTGCTGATATGCGCCATCTGCCAGAACCATCACAGGGGATACAGGCGGATCACTTCTTCGGGGTCACATGAAATTCGAAGATGACGGTTTCAAGAGGTTTGCCGCCTTGATCGCTGCCACTGGTCTGAAGACCGCTGATGAAGCCGCTGGCGAATTCCAGCGTATGATACACGGTAATCTCACCCTCGGCATCACGCCGGATCATTTCAAACTTGCCCGTTTTCAGCGGATCACCTTTCGCTGCGGCATTCATCAGCAGCGGGCTGGTACTATCCACGTATTTGACCAGTGTGATCGTGCCCCGTGTTTCATCAGAATCGGTCTCTCTGGAGCGTCGCTTTGGCGTACTACCAGTGTTCACAGAGAGACATTCAATCTTGCCCTCGTGCCCGGTGATCTGGCTGTCCCCACGTATTTTGCCTGCATTTTCAAGCTCGATGGTCGCCAGAACCGAGGCGGAGGAATCCGTTTCACGCTTGTCGTTGGGACTGTCTTTCGGCTGACGCTGAAGACTGGCATAGTCACCCGCCGGTCTGCTGCCCTGTAAAAGCCGCCGCAACGCCTGATTGCCAATCGTGTGCTGTAACTTCACAAGGCCCGGTTCGGACAGCGTCAATCCGGCCGGCACGTCTGCACCTGGCTGTATCCGGGCCTCGCGGCGTTTCCGCAGTTCGTCCATGTCCAGCGGAGCCTGACCGAAACGAGCTTTCGAACGCCGGGGGCTGCTCATGGCACACGATCCTTACATTCATCATTTTTTGCAGCGAATATATTATAGTTTATGGAATTTCAGGATTTCAGCAACCTGGTGAATCAGTCTTGTTGATCGTCAGGATGATTTTGCAGCTTATCGATTTTCGCGTGCAATGCTTCTAATTGTTTGCGCAAATCTTCTAACTGCTCATCTGGTTCCGCGTAAAGCCGGTCAAGCCCAATCACCCCAAGAGCCGTTAACAGTGCGCCGATCACCTCGACACCGATCCCTCTGTACAATTCGCTCGACCAGTTGCTGATTACAAGGGCATCAATCCAGGTAAATAGTCCGATAAGCCCAAGCGTCATGATTCCAAAACCCCAAAGTCGATACCTGCGCATGATTCTCTCCTCTGTCCTGTGCCAGACAGAAGTATTCTAGCGCGGATTGGAAACAAACTTTATGTCATGACACCCGGTTCGGGTCGATGATGTACTCCCACCAGTTATAGGAAATGCCATCGGTCAGGCCGGCGATGTGCGGCATGTGGCGGAACCACCACAGGTGATGCAGGCGGATGTCGCCGCTGCCCCACTCGCTGCAATCCACCTGCCGCCAGTGGTAAGTAGATTCGCTACGTCAACGAGCGCGTGGTCCAGCTCGGCGTCTCCCGCTCCGCGCTGAAGACGGTTTGATCTTCCACGCGCAGGATTACATGAGGTCACTGACCGTCACACCCGGTTCGGGTCGATGATGTTTGGAACTACTCACCAGCATCATCACCCTGATAAGCTGGACTGTGTCGATTGTCGGAGCGCCAAAATAGTTCACCATTTGGCCCGATGAAATGCGGATCAGTAAATCGTTCTATACTCACCCTGTTCCCAGCTTTGCCACTACCATAACCATCGGGGAGTATAGTCTCATCAAATATGGTTCCCATCAATTTCGCTCCTTGCATGTTAGCGCCTTCTAGGATCGCACCTTGTAGGTTTGCTCCGGACAGGTTAGCCCCTTTCAGATTGGCGTTCGTCAAGCTCGCCAATTGCAGGTTGGCCCCCGTCAAATTCGTTCCTTCCAAGTTAGCATTCCTAAGTATTGCCATTTGTAATCTGGCTTCTGCCAATTCTGCTCCTTGCAAGTTAGAAAACGGCAATTGTGCTTTGAGTAGGTTGGCTCCTACCAAGTTCGCTTCTTGCAGATTGGTCTCCCACATGTCTGCTCCTTGCAAGTTGGAATATTGCAAATCCGCTCCCCTCAGATTGGCTTCCGCTAATTTCGCGTTCTGCAAACTAGCCGCTGACAAATGTGCCTTTTGTAGGTTGGCATTCGTGAGATACGCCTTCTGCAGATTGGCACCTGCTAAGCGCGCTCCCTGCAAATTGGCCTCCCACAAGTTCGCGTCTTGCAACACCATACGATATAGAGATGCCTCGGCCAGCACACCACGATCTCCAGTTAGCAAGCCGGAATCACGCAAGAATGTAAGGATTTCGCCAATCCGGGCGCGGTCTGTGCCGGTGTCATCGGTCATACGACGTAGGATGGTGATGGTACGTAGTTGGGCAAGTTTCCAAGCTGGAGTGTCGGCAGGTAGATAGTCAGCCAACAGATTATGTTGCAGCATAAGGGTTGCCATTTCGTTAAAGTAGGATTGTAAGGCATCTTCACGGTAACGCTCCTGACGAGCCAACTTCGCAAGTTGTTCCTGACGGTCTTCGCGGTGCTG
Source organism: uncultured Anaerolineaceae bacterium (assembly GCA_964552425.1). Classification (GTDB taxonomy): domain Bacteria; phylum Chloroflexota; class Anaerolineae; order Aggregatilineales; family Phototrophicaceae. The sequence goes on from CAZKIB010000075.1 coordinate 7,891, forward strand.
GTCGCGGGTTCGTACTTGCTGGTTGAACAGCGTGGCTATGATAAACAGTGTCAGAGGGACGAGTATTAGATCCATCCATTCCCAAAGGGTTTTTTCACGCTGGGGCGGGATTTCTAATAGGTTGCTTGCTGGGCTTGCGGATACACCATTATAGATAGGAAAGCCGGTCCATTCCCAACCCTGTGTGTACCCCCCCCAGATTAGAATAATCAAGACGCCCAGACCCACGATAACGGTGACTATCCGCCAGAGTCGGCGGAACACCTTGAGCAGTCGGGAGAATAAGCCGTGTACCGACTGACATAACCATGACCTTAACCGCCTTAATTGTGAGAACGGCCAACATATAATCTTGCGTAACCTGTTCATAGGTTCCTCAATGGGATAATCATAGCAAGGTGGGGCAGGTGCAACACACCAGCAATCACAGCGCTAAGGGTACAAATCGGTCTTGTTATAGGCATTGACCAAACTGCTCAGTATCCCTTCCTTACACCCGGTTCGGGTCGATGATGTACTCCCACCAGTTATAGGAAATGCCATCGGTCAGGCCGGCGACATGCGGCATGTGGCGGAACCACCACAGGTGATGCAGGCGGATGTCACCATTCCCCCACTCGCTGCAATCCACCTGCCGCCAGCGCGCGCCGGTCAGGTTGGGGAAGGCGTACCAGTCGTCACAATTGCTGGCGACACTGCGGGGGTTGCCCCAGTCATAATCGCGCAGGCTGTTGGGCGCGAAATGCACGTTGCCGCACTCCGCCTGGCCGGGGTGTGTTCTGTCGTAGCGGATAAAACGCTCCCACAGGTTGGCGTTGGCCGGCACATTGCCATACACCCGGTAGAGCATCGACTCGGCCCGGTGGCCCAGGTCTTCCAGCATCTCGCCTACCCCGCGCTCGAAGTTGAAGCCCATAATCACAAAGCGCCGCGCCGCGTGTTCCGTGCCCTGCAAGGCGGGGGCGTTGCACCAGAACGCGCCGGGGCCGCACATGATCGACTCGTAGTACCCGCCGTAGGGATGCCCGAACAGCCAAATTTCGTCAATCTCGCCGTCGCTCACCCGCTCAATCATCCTGAAGTCGCGCACCAGCGCCAGGTAATCCACCCCATCCGGGTCATGAAAACGCCGCTGCCGCCAGGCATTCAGGTAAGTAAACTCATCGTAGCGAAAGCCATCCCTCTTGATCGGGAAACCGTCCACTTCAAGATGCTCCACCACCGTATAATTGGCGTAGCCATAGCTGGCTTCGCGCACATCCTGCGCATACAGCGCCGCCAGTTGGTGCGGGTCGTTCCAGCGGAAATACTCGCGCACGGTCTGCCCGCCCTGCGAGGTCAGCACCGGGTTATGGGTGATCGCCAGCACCTTCTTATGAACCGGTTCGGGCAGCGCCGCCGGGTCCGCCTCCGGGCCGAAAACCGCGCCCGTCCGTCCGGCTTCCAGCGGATGCGGGGTATCGCCTGTCGTAAACAATCGTCGCAGCCAATCCATGATAGTATCTCCCGGTGATTTCCGATTATGTTCCAGACACTCAGGCAAACGGCATACGGTTCAATCCCGCTGCATCAGTCCCGTCTGGGACCTGCTGCTTCTTGCCGTCGATTTCAACCGGCGGCACAGGCTGAAAAACAGAACACACATTCACCCTTTGTAGCGCATGTTCGCCTATACTGGTGTCATGATCGCTTTTGGCTATCGACGTATGACTATAGACTACTGACTGGTCGAACTGCCACTTCTGCCGCCGGCAAATGGCTTCTGGCGGCGGCAAAGACCTCTGGCGCGAAAGATCACGATTCAGTATAGTCTCCGGCATTGAAAGAAAACAGGCAGGCGGTGTGGGATGAAGGGGATCATGGCCGAACTCATCAGTTCGGCGTTGAGCGATGTGGAAGGCGATAACGACGCGGCGATCAAGGATCATCTCGAAGATTTGCTCCAGGCCCTGGCGACAGTCATCGGCCAGTTGAAAGTCGAAAGCTACCCCGCAGCGAAACGGCTGTGTACGCAGGGCGCGAACGAAGACACCTTTTACGTCATCGCGCGCGGCGAGGTGGAGGTCTACCTGCAAAACGAAACCGAGCGCAAAATGGTCGCCCGTAAAGGCGCGGGTGACTTTTTTGGCGAGATGGCTCTCATTCTCGATGCGCCCCGCAGCGCCGATGTCATCACCAGCACGCCCAGCATCCTGCTGGAACTGGACCGGCGCTCCTTCAAACGCGCCACACGCATCAGCGAACGGCTGGCGAACCTGCTCTCCGAACGTACCATGAAACAACTGGATGCCAACCGGCGGCAGACCCAGGAACTCAGCCGGGTACAGATGCCACCGTTCCGCATCTTTACCAGCTACTCGCGCCAGAATCAGGACTTCGTGCGCAAACTGATTGCCGACCTGCAAGTCAGCCTGACGACGGGCAATATCAGCCTGTGGTTCGACCAGATCAACATCCCCATCGGCGCGGAGTGGGACCGGGCGGTGGAAGACGCGCTGGAAAACTGCGAAGCCATGCTGCTGGTGCTTTCAGAAGCCTCCTCCCAGTCCGAAAATGTCCGCGACGAATGGATGTATTATAAGGAAGCCAAAAAGCCGATCATCCCGGTGTTGCAGGAGAAATGCAAAAAGCCGTTCCAACTGACCCGGCTTCAGCATGTCGATTTTGTAGAGCAGCCATACGCCAGCGCGCTGGCCCAGGTGCATATGCGTATTCTGGAACTGTCAGACCGGGGTTAACCGCTCAGGGCCGGGGCGTCGAAGCCCAGTTTGCGCAGCGCATCGCCAATCGCCTGCTGGACGCGCTCGTCCGCCTCGCCATGCACCATGCGCAGCAGCGGTTTCACGGCGCGCTTGCTCCCGATCTCGCCCAGGGCAATCGCCGCCTGCCGCCGCGAAGAATAATCCTGATGGGCGAGGTATTCAATCAACATGCCGTAAGCGTACTTTTCGGCAAAGGTGGACAGCGCATGGCGGGCTGCCGCGATCACCCGCTCATCCTCATGATGCAGCAGGCGCAGCAGCGGAAACACCACGCGCACATCGTCATACTCGCCCAGCACGCGCACCAGTTCGTGGCGGGTGGGCACACGCGAGTTGTTCACCGCCGCGATCAGCGCATCAATCGCGCGCGGGTCGCCCACTTCGGCCAGTGCCCGCACCACCGCCAGATGCCCGTTGTGGTGCGGGTCATGCAAAATCACCTGCATCAGCGCTTCGGCCCGCGTATCGCCACAGCCGATCAGATAGAACGCGGCAATATCGCGCGCATAGGATTTTTCGAGATACGCCAGAATCGCCAGCAGCGCATCCACCGCGCCCGGCACACCCAGGTCCGCCAGCGCGCCCAACGCTCCCGTTGCGGACTGCCGGACAATTTCGTCTTTCGTATCCAGCACCACAGACCGCAGCAAATGCACGGTTTCAGGGTGCGACCCGGCATCAATCAACGCGCCCCAATCGCCTTGAAGTAACGCTTTGAGAAGCTGCTCAATGTTGTGTTCGTTATTCATGCACCTGCGATCATTCTGACTATAGATAAGGTCGTCTGTAAAGCGCGGTCATCCGAGACCAGCGAGTCGTTCCACAGGCTGAACAGCGCCCCTGCCAGCGGACGTTCGGCCAGCACCCGTTCCAGCGTGGCATTGACCTGCGCGGCGCTTGGCCCGCCCGGAGCCGGATAGCCCAGACCGGGCATTTCCGCCGGGTCGATTACATCCACATCCATATGGATGTAGAGCGGCCCTTCTGGCAGCGAGGCCGTCAGCAGATCATCCACCTTTGGGACGTGCAGCAGTTGACTTTCCCGCAGCGCAGCCGCTTCTTCAGGGTCCAGGTCCCGCGCATCGCTGATGACAATGCGCGCCTCATCCACCGGTTTCAGATCAAGGCCCTGCATGAACTGCATGTCGCCCCGGCCCACCAGCATCGCCAGCGGCATCCCACCCAGGAACCCGCTTGGCGTGGTTTCCCAGGTGTTAAAATCCCCATGCGCGTCGTACCACAGCACGGTTGGGTGCTGCGCTTCCAGTCCCTTCAATGCGCCCAGCGCGCTCACACAATCCGCCGCAAAAATCAGCGGGATCGAATCCGCGTTGGCCCGAATCGCTTCGGCCAGTGCCCGGTTTACCGCGATCACAGGATGTTCCGCTGCGTCAAAATCCGGGTCCAGATCGACCCACGCCGCTCCGATTTTTTCGGCGATTCCGCTGCGTTTCAGGGCCGCGATTTCGGTGCGTTCCGGGCGCAGTTCGCCAATATAATGCGGGACTGCGATGCAGACATACCCTGCCATCACTTCCTCCAGCCGTGAGCATAGCACACATCAAAGCAAGCGTTGTAAGATTTCGTTATTTTTTCAGAATTGGGTTGATTTCGGCGGATAAGCGCCGATGGCAACCATCGCCCGGCGGCTTTCCACCGACAGTTCCAGGTTCAGTTTTAACGCTTTGACCGTTGCCCGACCACAGGCTGTGGTGCCAATGATCGTGGCCCGATCTCGCCCCCATCGAAAATGTTCCGCCCATTTCTGCGTGCGTGGGTTAAACAGAGCGACCTGCCGCCGTGTCACGGCGTCCACCGCGTGGGTTTGCTGGCCCTTGTACTGGTTACAGCGCGGGCACGCCAGCCATAAATTCTCCTCATCATCCGAGCCGCCCGCCGCGCGCGGGATAATGTGGTCAATCTGCATGGACGCATAGACCCACGCGCCTGGCATCCGGCAGTAACCGCACTGTTCGCCCGCCTGCTGGCGAACGCGCGCGCGAACCGCGTCGGAGATCGTCATGCCCGAACAGGTTCACGCAGGCCGCGCCGCACAGCC
>CAZKIB010000075.1:12728-15983 GCA_964552425.1 uncultured Anaerolineaceae bacterium
CCTGAATCGCTTTGGCTTTCATGAGTGTGCCCTGCTCATAAATGTAAACCAGCACAGACAGTTCATCTTTTTCGAGGTCTTCAATCTCGCCGGCCTGCTGTTTATCGAGCAGTTCACTCATACGGGCGTTCTGCACCGGGTTCATGAGGCTGTTCGCCAGTTCAAGCACTTCCTCGTTGGTCAGTTTTTCCAGCGGCTTTTCACCGGCCGGTGTACTCAGGGGCAGCAGCGACACGGACATCATCGAATTCATCACGTCGGCCACACTGCGCCCGCTGGCCTGCGCCAGCCTGACAATGTGGTGATACAGGCTGTCCGGCACACTCACGGTAATCTGCATACTCATGGTTTGCATTCACTTTCATTTTCGTTGACGCCATTATACAGCAAGAATGCCCTGCGGGGTTGCCCGGAAAATCAGATCGAAACAGATCAGCGTTGAGAAACGCTTTGAAAGGTCAGTGTTCGCCCACCAGCACTTTGTAACGATTGTCCTGCGCCAGCGTGCGCACCCGCCCTAAACCGGCCTGCATGATGCGTTCATAGGGCAGGAAGACATTCGCCACCAGAACAAGCCGGCCGCCGGGCTTCAGGTGTTCGGCGGCTCCGCTGATGATCCGCGCGGCGGCGTCTTTCGAGACATCAAACCCTTTGTGAAACGGGGGGTTGGAAATTATCAGGTCGAAGCGTGTATCCGGCACATCAGAGTAGACATCGCTTGGATACACCTGAGCGTCGCCAAGCGGGTTTAACCGGGCGGTCACGCGGGCACATTCCACCGCCAGCAGATTCACATCCGTCATGTGGACCCTGCGCGCCCAGCGGCCCAGCGCCGCCCCGATCACGCCATTTCCACAGCCCATATCCAGCATGTCTGCGTCTGCGGCATAGTCACGCACTGCTGCCTGGCTGAGCAGAAAGGCGGTGCCGGCATCAAGCGCCTGCCAGCTAAACACACCCGGCAGTGTCCCCACCGGCACGTCGCCGAGCGGCGTTTGCAGAATACGCTGCTGCATATGCGAGGGCACTTCACCCCATTCCTGCGGATAGGCGGCAGAATCACCGCACTTTTCGGCCACACCCAGCCGCTGACGATCCTTAATCGCCAGGGTTCGCACGCTGGTGAACAACCGGCCCGCGTCCCTGATGACCGACTTGATGCCCTCGTCGTTCCCGCCGGTTATGTAAAGTTCGCCGTTTTCCAGCAAACTCTGGTAAACGTTCCACAACTGTGCGCGCGCGAACTCCCGACCTCTGGGGCTGAGGATGATCGACCTCGTAAAGGCAGGCTGCGCCGGTGAGAAGAAGGTCTCAGCCACTATAAGATTGCTGAGATCGCCGACAGTTTTTTTCAGATCGCGCAGCGACAGGAAATCGACCTCGTGGATTTCGACAAACGGCACACGCGCCGCCAGTTCGCGCACCAGTTCGCGGTTTTGCGCCGACCACAGCAGCACGCGATCATCCGGGCGAATGCGTTCCATGAGTTTGCGGCGCAGCGCGGCGTCCATCCCACTCTCCCGGCTAAAGGCTAAACTACGCCCGCCCCACCTGCAACAGATAGCCCAACCGCAGGGCGGCGCGTTCAACCAGTTCCGCCGCGTGTTCAATCGCCGCATCCAGCGACATCGGCCCGGTGACAATCGGCAGGGCCGCCTGAATACCGGCGTCATGCAGAATATCGTCGCGCACGTTCAGCCCGCCCACGATGGCAATAGTCGGCACACCGCGCTGCTGCGCCATACGCGCCACGCCCACCGGCCCCTTGCCGTGAATGGTCTGCACGTCCATCTGACCTTCGCCGGTAATGACCAGGTCCGCCTCCTGCAATGCCTCGGCAAAGCCGCTGTACTGCAAAATCAGGTCGATACCAGAAACAATGCGCCCACCCAGAAAGGCCATTAGGCCCGCGCTGAAGGCCCCTGCCGCGCCGCCGCCCGGCACATTCAGAACATCCATGCCAAGCTGATCCTTCACCAGCGTGAAGAAGTGGCGCAGGTTGGCTTCCAGCTTGTCGACCTGCTGTTGGGTCGCGCCTTTCTGTGGGCCAAAGACCGCCGCCGCGCCCTGTTCGCCAAGTGTCGGGTTATCCACATCCGACGCGATCAGCACTTCAACATGTTTCCAGCGCGGGTCCAGGCTCTGGGTGTCGATCACAAAAATCTTTTCGAGCTGCCCGCCGCCGCGCGGGATGTCATTGCCATAAGCGTCAAACAGATGCACCCCCAGCGCCTGCAAGCAGCCCGCCCCGCCATCCACCGTCGCGCTGCCGCCCATGCCGACGATGATGCGTTTCGCGCCAGCTTCCAGCGCCGCCTGCATCAACTGCCCGGTCCCATAGGTGCTGGCGACCAGCGGGTTCAACTGCCATTTTTCGAGCAGTTCCAGACCAGAAGCCAGCGCCATTTCAATTACCGCCGTTTCGCCGTCCGGCAGCAGGCCGAACGCTGCCTCGACAGGCCGGCCCACCGGGTCTTCCACCGTCAGCGCGATGCGTTCACCCCCGGCGGCCAGAAAAGCGTCAAGCGTGCCGTTGCCACCGTCCGCGATAGGGGCGATCATCACCTGTGCGTCGAGGCCCGAACGCGCGATGCCGCTTTCAATCGCCAGCGCCACTTCATCTGCGCGCAGGCTGTTCTTAAACGCCCCCGGAGCCACAATGATTCGCATGGTCATAGTTGATTTCTGCCTCTGTCCCTGCCACAAAATCTGACTGAATGCCTCCTATTATGCCGCATCCGCCCGAATCGCGCCGGGTTTGCGTCTGCCAGCCGCCCAATAATCGTATTGAATATCAATAATCCCTATGCTAACGTTTGCATGTTGGCAGACAGGAACCTGATATGGACAACCTCATTACGATGATATTCAGCGCGCGCGCCCTGACCGATGGCGGCACAATCGCGCAGGCTGGCGATGTGCTGGCGCAGCACCAGCAGGCGGGTAATGCGCTGATCGCCGTCGTCAGCGCGCTGCCCGGTGTCAGCGAAATGCTGCGCGAAAGCATCGACCTGGGCAATTATGCGCGTGTCCATAACAAACTGCTGTCCATCCACAGCAGCGCGGCCCGCAAGCTGGTCCAGGATGGGCGGGACCGCTCGCTGCTCATTCAGGACATCGCCGACATGCTCGAAACCTATAACTGGATGGGACGCAGCATGGTTAACCGCAGCCCCACGCCGCCCGAAGCCGCGACCATGCTGGCGGTAGGCGAACGCCTGAGCGCGCGCCTGCTGGCCGGCCATCTGCAAAGCC
>CAZKIB010000075.1:15993-24450 GCA_964552425.1 uncultured Anaerolineaceae bacterium
GGGGGGTGAGCGCGGTTCATGCCGGCGAGATGATCCTCACCGACGCGGATTATCTGGCGGCCACGCCTGATATACAGGCGACAAACAGGCGCTGCATGGAGAAACTGATCCCACTGCTGAAAGAGGGTTTTATCGTCATCGCCGGCAGCGGAACCGGCATCACACCAGAAGGCAAACTCACCCGGCTGAACACCCCGCATCTGACCGGGGGGCTGCTGGCCGCATCCAGCGGGGCCGCCAGTCTGTGGTATCTCACCCATCAGGATGGCATTCTGACCGCCGACCCTGAACTTGTGCCCTCAGCCCGCACCGTGCCGGTGATCCCTATGGATACACTGGGCGACCTGGCGGATTTTGGTCTGCCAGTGCCCTCCAAAGCCGCAGTCGCGCCGGCGGCAGCCGCCCATATCCCGACCTTTATTCGCAATTTAGCCAATCCCACCCACCCCGGCACATACATCCAGCCCCGCGCCGACGATGGAACCGAAACCCTGCCTGTCATTGTGGCGCGCAGGAATATCCGCTGGCTGCGGGTCAGCGCTTCAGCGATGGATACAGAGGCGGGCATCACAGCGCTTCTCGCCGAAGGGATTCATGCGCTGGCCGGTCACGGGGCTGAACACGATGTTAATTTTTTCATGAATGCCAGCCAGATGAATATCGCGCGTCTGGCGCTGGCGCAGGCCTATTCGAGCGCGAGTATTCAGGCAGACAGCGGACACAGCGCCCTGATTATTCTGATCGGTATGGACACAGACACCGTGACCTATCTTGCGCGCCACCTGCATATTCCCGCTCAGACACTGACCTTGCAAGGTCGGACAGCTGCCTACCCAGCGCTGGTATTACTTGATGAAAACATTGAGGTTATTGTCGAAAAAATTCACAACTTGACTCTGTCTCAATTAAAGTAACGTAGCCAATAATAACCTTATGAATTATTACGAAAAACCCCGCCGCAGCCATCGACACACGCGCATTAGCCTCATAAAGTCAAGAAAAACGGAGGCACAACTATGCTGCGAGTGATGGAAAGTGTGGCGTATAAAAATACTCAGGCTTTAATCGTCGAGGATGATGCGCACAACCTGATGGCGCTCAGTTCGCTGCTCAGCGGCCTGAAAATACAATTTAAGCGCAACACTACCGGGGCGAATGTGCTGCAACAGGCCATGCGCGTGCGCCCGGATTTTATTTTGCTTGATATGGATTTGCCGGAAGGCGACTCATTTGCCATTCTGGAAAAACTGCTGGCGAATAAGGATTTACAGGATACGCCGGTGATCGCGATTGGCGACAGCACGCTGCTCGACCAACTGCTGCCGCGCATTCACAACAGCGGTTTCGCCGGGCACATTGCCAAACCCGTATCACCCCGCAGTTTCGAGAGTCTGCTGGCGAGTGTGCTGGCCGCCTCCGCTTAACCGGCGGCCCACTGCAAATCGCGGATCGTCCCTTCTTGGTGGAAGGTTCGCTGGGTGGCCGGGCCGCCCCGCCGGTCCAGGGTGAAGATTTGCTCCACTCCCAGGCTGTCCAGGGTGACATAGGCCACCTGTTCGGCATTGGGGCTAAGGGCCGGGCGCGGCGGAACGGGCAGGTCTTGCAGAATTCTGGGCGCGGTCAGATTGGTCTGATCCTGCACCCACACACTGTTTTCGCTGGCGATCAGCAGAAAGTCCCCGCTGCGGCTGTACGCCAGTGAGTCCACATACAGTTCGGCCCCGCCGCGTTCATCAGGCACTTCGGGCAGCCCGGATGTCAGAATGAAGGACAGCAGCCCGCCCCGCTGGCCGGTATCCAGATTCGAGCGTGTTTTGAGATAATATAGTTCCGGGTCTGTGGGGCTGTGAACCGGGTTGAAATCTGGCCCGTAACCCGTGAACTGGGTCAGGGAGTCGGTGAGAGCGCCCGTCGCCACATTCACGGCGAACAGGGTCTGGTTGCTAAAAAAGAGCCAGTTTCCATCCGCGCTCCAGGCCGGGTCGCGCAGTTCCAGGGTAGGAAGCTGCACCAGCGAACGCTGGCCGCTGCCGTCCGCGTTGACCAGATAGATGCCGCGCGGCGCTTCAGGACTCTGAGCCGCGATAAACGCCAGGGTACGGCCATCGGGACTCCACACCGGCTGCTGCATCACCCCAAAACCCAACTGCGACACCTGCCGCGCGCTGGTCCCCTGCCGATTGGTGACAAACAGTTCACGCGCGCTGCCAGCCCCCGGCGCGATATACGCAAGCTGCGTGTCATCCGGGGAGAGCGCCAGCCCGCTAATCAACTGGCCGATCTGCGGGATGGGCAGCAGGTCCTCAAATGTTCCATCAGCCGCCAGTTCAACAATGGCGTTGTCGTTAAAAATATAAAAAATCGTCCCTTCCATGCGAAAGCCTTCAGGCGTGGCTGTTGGCACATCCGCCGGATTGGTCGGTGTGGCAGAGGGCAGCGGTGAAGGTGTAAATGTCGGTGGCAGCGGCTGGCGTGTGGGCGAGGCCAGCGCCGCCGCAGTCGCCGCGTCATCCGTTGCCAGCATGTTCAGGTCCGCCGCAGTGGGCAGCACCATCTCTTGCGATGCAGTCTGGCAGCCGGCCAGCGCGATCATCCCCGCCAGTATGCTAAACATCATCCGAATGACCATGCCTGTCCCTTTCTTGCGCACACTCGCCCCTTATTATAGTCGTGAGTGTGCCGATGCGCCGAAGGGTTGGGCGGTTTTCGGGCGTAAGGCGTGGAACGGTGGATTCAAAAATCCCAGATTTCTGGGATAGATTGATCGGTTCGCTGGCTGCACAATGGTTGTGTGGATAAGAGAGGACACACGATGATACTCCTGCACATTGAGCATCCAGTTCCCAATTTTGATACCTGGAAAGCAGCCTTCGACAGTGACCCTGTCGGCAGGCAGAAATCAGGCGTGCGCTGTTACCGGGTCTTGCGGCCGGTTGACGATCCGAACTACGCCATTATCGACCTCGAATTCGACACCGTGAGTGAGGCAGAAGCCCTTCTCACTGCCATGCAGCAGGTGTGGACTCGCGTCAGTGGAACCATTATGCACAATCCCCAGTGGCAAATCTCCGAGATAGTCGAAACCAGGGCTTACTGACTCAAGGCGTGCTTGACAAGCGGTGTCTCTGGTGACAAAGTACAGTGTATTCAGGGAAAGGCTGTTTAACATACGATTGGGATGATTCCTTTCTGAAATAATCGGATTGATGGGCCGGGTACACAAGGGTTCTGTGCAGAGGAAAACATGAAGCGAGAGGCTTTCGCTGAATCTCATAAGTTGGATATTATCCGTCTGTGCCACAGCGCCCTTGATTCGCGGAAATTGCGGTTCGAACTGCTCCAACGTCTGCGACCTATCATCCCATTCGATTACGCCTATTTTTCAACTACCGACCCCGCCACGCAGTTGGGCACCAGTTTCGTGCTTGTTGAGGAGCCTCCCGTATGGTTGATGGCGCTGTTTGTTGAGAACGAGTTCCTGCAAGAAGACTTTAACAAATTTAGTGATATGCTCAGGAAGCAACAGTCAGTTGGCATACTCAGCGAGGCGACTCATCACCAACTGCATCGCAGCCAACGCTATCAGGATATGCTGCTGCCAATGTCAATGGAAGATGAGCTGCGGGCCATTTTCGTTACAGGCGATGCCTGTTGGGGGACGCTCTGCCTGCACAGAGAACGAGCCACGTCGCACTACACCCCCGCCGACGCTGCCTATCTTGCCCAAATCGCCCCGCATATTACGGACGGTCTGCGTAAGGCGCTGCTGCTGGACAGCCTCCCTTTAACAAATGCGTTGGATGGACCGGGGGTGTTGATCCTCAGTGAAGACCTTTCCATAATAGCAATGACCTCTGCTGCTGAGTACTGGCTGACGGAATTGACAGAATCGGAGAGAAACACCAGGCGCACGCTTCCACTCGCTATCCGCAGTGTCGTCGCTGGCCTGAAAGCGATAGAGTGTGGACTGGCAGCGGCAGGTTCCACGCCGAAAATACGACTGCGTACCCGAACAGGCCACTGGTTAATGCTGTATGCGTCGCGGTTGAAAAGTTCAGGAAATCAAGCGCAGATCACGGTGGTTTTTGAGATCGCACAACCAGCGGAGATCGCGCCGCTGATGATGCAAGCCTATCAGTTCACCAGACGCGAAGGCGAGGTCGTACAATGCGTTCTGCGCGGATGGTCAACCACTGAAATCGCGGCAGCACTTCATATTTCGTCGAATACTGTGCAGGATCATCTGAAAGCGATCTTTGAGAAAGCCGATGTCAGCAGTCGAGGAGAACTGGCTGCCCGCATCTTTACGCGGCAGTACCAACCGTAGTGTCTGGCGAGCGCACCGCTGAAGGTATCCAGACAGTTCATCTCCCTGACCATTTCTCAACATGGTCATAATCCGTTTTGCTGCGACACCATAATTCAAATTCTTTTCCCAGAACTGACATCCTGCCAGCGACGCGCTACACTTCCCGGACTAACGACTCACAATCGAGGAAGAAGCATGAACGCCCAAACGGTGTACGACGTACTGGAAACCCGCGCGCTGCTGGCCGGGATGCGCGGCGACTTTCCACCAGAGACGGCGCTGCGGATCGTCGAGGCGCTGGTTGAAGACGGTATCAACGTGTTCGAGTTCACCATGAACTCCACCGACCCGCTCAGGACGATGCAGACCGTCAAACAGGCTTTTGGGGATGCTGTGTGCGCCGGGATGGGCACGGTGCTGGATGTGGACATGGCGAAGCAGGTGATCGACGCCGGGGCGGATTTCATCATGTCGCCCGCGTTTTCGCCCGACGTGGTGCAGGCCGCGCTGAAAGCCGATGTGCTGATCGCGCCGGGGGTGATTACACCAACCGAGTGTGTCAGCGCCTGGGCAGCCGGGGCCAGGCTGCTGAAGATTTTCCCGATTGGACCTCTCGGCCTGGATTATTTCAAGTCGATTCGCGGGCCGCTCAACCACATGCAGTTTCTGGCGAACGGCGGCATTACGGGCGAAAACACCGCCGCCTATCTGAAAGCCGGGGCGCTGTGCTGCGGGCTGTCCGGCTGGCTGACCGGGGATGGCACTTGGCCTCTGGACAAGATTCGGGAACGTGCCCGGCAGGTTGTCATGGCGGTTACTGAGGCTCGTGATGGTAACGATAGTCGTAATTCTGTATGAAAACCGAAACAATCCGGCGGCTTAGTGGTCTTACATTACTAAGCGGGCTACCATATGGCGGCAGGAGGAAAGATGCCATATGTGTACCAAACCGTTCCGCGCCGAGGCCGGCCTGGCTGTGGCTGGCGTTCATTGATTCCAGCGTCACGAAATTCATAGCCGGCACTCATAGCAGGGCGTTTTTCAATCAGCGCAACAGCGATGGCCTGTTACGCTTGCTTATGAACCCTTTACGCCTTACAATAGGGCCAGAGCAATTGAAGAAAGGCGCACGATGGCCCGTATGACCCGCACGGAACAACTCAGACTCAAATACCAGTCGCTGCCACCCATCGCCAAAGGCCGCGAAAGACGCACGCTGGTGGACCAGATCGACGATCTGCTGGAACAGACCACAGACCCGGACCCGAAAATGCGCTGTGAGGCCGCTCAACTCCTGTGCCCCTGTCACATTCAGGGCAATCATGATGCGATCTGGGACCGGCTGATCGCCATGTCACAGGACCCGGACGTGAAGGTGCGCAGCATCATACTGCACACCCTGGCGGATGGGTCGCCCCGTGAACGCGAGGCCGAAATCGTCCGCGCGATTGAGAGTATGTACCACGACCCCGACCCTAAACTGCGGCGGCGGGTGCGCAAACTGCTGGCCCAGTACCGGCACACCGGCAAAATCAATGTGCTGTGAACAGGCCGCACTGGGCGGGCTATGATTTGATGGCCCAATCCGGCAGCGCTTCCCGGTAGCCCAGCCACTCGGCAGGGATGCTGTCTGTTCCGGTGCGGGCCGCCACGATTCCGCCGACCATCGCGCAGATCGTATCCACATCACCCAGCGCGCTGGCTGCCTGCCAGATGGCCTCTTCATAATCGTCTGCGTATTCGCCCGCGCACCACAGCGCGAACGGAACCGTATCCTGCACCGAAGCGCGGCTGCCGTTGCCGAGGGTCTGCGCGGCCTCCTCAGCCGATGTATCCAGATAATGGGCGCGTTCGATGCCGCTGCGAACCTCACCCTCCGGCACATGCGGCAGCACCTGCCCGATCAGATCGCGCCGCGAAAGCGCTGTGCCCCGCGAGTTCCAGGCGCAGGCCGCCGCGACAGCGATGGCGATGGCCCCGGCGAGTCCCTGCGGATGGGTATGGGTGACACCCGCTGCCAGTTGAGTCTGATCCACCACCCGCGCCGCATCATCCGCGAAGTAAGCGCCGATCAGCGCGACGTGCATGGCTCCATCGTTGCCAAATGACCCTTCGCCCCAGAACATATCCTTCGATACGGCACGCCAGTCATCACCGCCGCTCATGCGTGACAGCATCTGGCGCACGCCGACACCATAGCCGCGCATCGGGTCGAAATGCTGGACGTAGCTGGCCGCCAGCGCATTCTGGTCAATCGCGCCGTACTGCCGCAGGTTTTCGTAGACCGACAGCGCCATGCTGGTATCGTCAGTATAGGCCCAGGGCGTGGGCGGCAGCTTGCGGCCTTCAATCAGGCGCACCATCGCCGCGTTGAACTCGAAGAATCCCCCGAAGGCATCCCCCACTGACAGGCCCTCCAGCACGACACGGGCGCGTTCCAGGCGTTCGTTGTGTTCCATGATTTATGCGTCCTCAAAAGCCCACTGCGGCAGCGGTTCGCGCCGCGCAATCCATTCCGGTGGAATACCTTCGATCCCGGTGTATGTGGCAACAATGCCGCCGACCATCGCACAGGTGGTATCCACATCGCCAAGCGCACTGGCGGTGTTCCAGATCGCTTCTTCATAATTGTTAAGATACTCACCCGCGCACCACAGCACAAGCGGCACAGTATCCTGCGCGGTCACGCGGTAGCCGTTGCCAAGCATCTGCGCGGCATGTACAACAGAAGTATCTTGCCGTAAATCGCGCGCCCGGCGGAGGACACTTTTGACTTCGCTGTTGGGCAGATGCGACAAAATCGCGTCCAGAAACGTCCGGCGGTCTGGGCGCTGGCCGCGCATCTGCCAAGCATAGGCCGCCGCCAGTGCTACCGCTGCTGCCCCGGCAATGCCTTCCTCATGGGCGTGGGTAATCTCGGCGGATAACGCAGCCTGTTCAGCCACCCGATTCAGATCATCGGCAAAATATGCTCCCAGTGGGGCCACCCGCATGGCTGCGCCGTTGCCATAGGAGCCACCTTCAAACATCTGGGCAGAAACCTCGCGCCAATGCTGCCCTTTCCGCATTCGTACCATTACGGCTCTTGCTCCCATGCCATAGCCCCGTGTCCGGTCAAAATGTTCAGCAAAACTTGCAGCCAGTTCATCCTGCCGAATTTCACCATATTTGAGGAGTATCACGTAAATCGACAGAGCCATATTGGTATCGTCAGTGAAATGCCAGGGCGCAGAGGGCAGATCACGCGATTCGATCAGGCGGATCAATGCCGAATTGAACTCAAAGAAACCACCAAACGCATCGCCGACAGACAGCCCTTCCAGCGCGACACGGGCGCGTGTTAAGCGTTCATCCGACATGAGATACTCCCTACCCCTTGTTACCATCTCAGTTTACAATTGCCGGGCGAATTGGGGAAATGCACACATCCATACACCACTATGAAACAACGGATCGTCGTCAAACTCGGAACCAGTGTCCTGACCAACGGCACGCCCCGGCTTAACCGCCAGAAAATGCTGGAAATTGTCCAGCAGGCGGCGCATCTGCACCAGCAGGGGCACGACATCGTGATCGTCTCGTCCGGCGCGCAGGCCGCCGGGCGCGAACGGCTCAACTTCCCGGACCTGGAAAAATCCGTTCCGGCCAAGCAGATGCTCAGTGCCGTCGGTCAGGGCCGGCTGATGCACGTCTACAGCGAATTGTTCGATATTTTCGAGATCGTCGTCGGGCAGGTGCTGCTCACACGCGGCGACCTCGACCACCGGATGCGCTATCTCAACGCGCGCGACACGCTGCTGACCCTCATTGACCGGCGCATTATTCCCATCATCAACGAGAACGACACCACCGCAACGGAAGAAATCCGTGTGGGGGATAACGACAACCTCTCGGCGCTGGTGGCGAATCTGGTGGAAGCCCACCTGCTCATCATCCTGACCGACCAGTGGAGCCCGCGGTGGCTGAGCTGGGAGAATCCGCAGGTGCGCACGCCCCATCTCGACGGGATCGCCGGAGAGGGGATGATCTTCGACCGGTGTTACACGACCTCTCCGATTTGCATGCCGGCCAGGGTCTCTCTGATCACGGGGCTCTACCCGCACAATGCCGGACACGGACTCTGGGGCAACATCCTCGATTACCACGTG
>CAZKIB010000076.1:0-24443 GCA_964552425.1 uncultured Anaerolineaceae bacterium
GGTGACGGTGTAGCTGCCGGTGTGGACGCGCGACGGCGGGGCGATGGCGTAGCGGCCGTCGGAGAGCAGGTCCACGCCGGGGGCGCGCCGGCTGGGCAGCTGGCGGCTGGGCGGCAGGTGAAACCACAGGTGAACGCCGCGCGGGGTGGCGACGGTGAACGTGCGGGCCAGGGCGGGGTGCTGCTGGCGGAAGGCGTCGTAGAGGGCGGGCTGGTCGAAATCGAGGACGACGAGGCCGGTGGGCTGGCCGGTGATCAGGCCGATGGCGGGGTGCTGCTGCTCGACGAACCAGGCGCGCAGGTCGCGGCGGGCGGGCGGGCGGGCGCGAAAAGCGCCCCAGGGGACGGCGGGGGTCTTATCCGCCCGGATGGGGATCGGGCGCAGCCCCTGGCGCAAATAGGCCAGGGCGGCGGCAGAAAGCGTGAATGTGGCATTAAGAGTTGACAAAATAAGCCCTTTCCGCCAGGGAAGGGCTTGCGTTTGCCGGGAAAATGGGCTATCTTTGGAGTAGATAGCCAGGGCAACCACTAAACCGCCCTGGGGCTGGTTTTGTGGAAGCTCTCGGTTTGGTTGCGGAACCTGGTACGAGAGCTTCGCTAGCTTATAGGCTAAAGCATCTGACCGAAATGGCGCCCTCTGGGCGCTGTTTTTTGTGTCTGTGCCCTGCCCTCTCGCTGTCCCTGTTCTGTCGCTGCCACTGGTTCCGCGTAACCTCTGGGAAAACTGGTGCTTTTTTTCTGGTGCGTTTTTCCCGGTTTCGGTGTATAGTCAGAATGACTATGTTACTCAGAACCCGTTGATAGCGGGTATCGGCGAGCGGCGGGCTACCCAGCCCGCTTTTCGTTTTCAACCCGCTCAACCCGCTAAAGTATAGACTCAGTTTGCCCAAATGCGCAAGCATTTGGCGGAAAAAAAGACAAATGTGCGCGCAAATGTTTTGCGCGGTGCTGCCTCACGGGCAGTCCGCCCCGCCGCGCGCGCAGCGCACGCTCTCCACCGGGCGCCCATTGACATAATCTGTGAACCAATCTATGAAGCGAACACCATCGTATTCGCGGGTGTACATGCTGGCGAAGGCCAGCGTTGTGTGGCCGAAGCCGGGCGAGATGTAATCCCGGTAGTTCGGCAGGCTGGCGGCCAGCTCGTCGAGACTGCGGTGGAAGCTGTCGGCCCAGGCGCGAATATCCCCGCGCGCGAAATTGTAATAAGCGACCTGGAAGGCGTCGCCCCCGGTCGAGAACTGGCCGAACATGTGCTGCGGGAACAGGCCCGCGCTGGCGGTGTACAGGCTGTTCACAAACAGGTCTGCCGTCTGTGCCACCTGGTCGCGGATGGCTGGCGGCATATTGGCGCGGGTGTTCCAGGTGTCTATCCCGTCCCACTCGGCGGGCATCACCCCAACGAATCCGTCGCCGAACTGGGTCACGCGGGCATCGCGGTAATGCGCCATGATGCTGGCGGCGTGGTAGATGGCCCCCAGCGCGCCCGCGCTGCTGCCGGTGACGAGCACGTGTGACGGCGCTGTGTAGCGCTCGTAAGTCCAGTCCAGCACCGCCTGAGCGTTGTTGAAGCCCTTGTGGTAGATGGTGAGGCTGTTGCCGATGAAGTCGTCGTAGGTGACGACGGCATCGCCGGTGTGCACGTCGCCGGTGCAGTAGGAAACAAAAACGAAGTCGTAATCGAGAATCGGGTTGAGGGGGTTGTCGAAGTTGAAGATGCCGTCGTAGATTCTCATCTCGCGGTTGTCTACGCCGATGTCGTAAACCATGCTGTCCATCCGGCAGGTTTCGGCGTTCCAGCAGGCCCCGCCCGCTTGGAAGTAGATCAGCAGCTTGTCGCTGCGGACAGCTTCGTCGCCGCTGGCGTAGCGCACAAAGAAGCGATACGGATCGCCAACCGCGCAGATAGTGTCGCCGCCGGGAAAGACCGCGTTCCAGCCGGGCGGCGGGGGCGGCTCGGTGGCCGCAACGGCTGGCGCGCGGCTGATGTTGGTGAGAATGGAAGCCAGCGCCAGCGCCGAGACCACGAACACCACCTGCCAGCGCAGCAGGTAGGGCACGCCCCGGTACGAAGGCGCTTCGGCTTTGGGGCGCATGCCGAGCACGACGCGCAGCGGGTCATACGGCGCGATGAACAGCGCGATGATGCCCAGCGTGACCAGCAGCGCGCTCGCGCCCAGAGCGAAGATCTCGACGAAGGGGTTGGCGAGCAGCCGGACGACAAAGAAGCCGACGACGACGATCACCGGGTGATGGATGATGTAGAATGGCATGGAGAGATCACTGAGACGGTTGAGTGTCTCGCTGGTGTAGGAGAAAAAGCGCTGGCCGAGAAAAACGAAAAAAGTCACGAAGGCCCACGCGTTGAGGCTGATGAGCGTCATAACCAGCGCATAGATCAGCGCTACGCGTGTCAGCAGGTCATTGTCAATCAGGGTGCGCAGCGGGCTGACGAAGAACGCCTCAGCCAGTTCCAGCGAGAAGATGTTAGTGATGCCGATAAAGCTCCACCAGCCGACAAAGCCCACTGCCACCAGCGAAGCGATGGCAGCCGCCAGCGCCAGGTTGCCGTCGCGCACCAGGGCAGCGCGCAGGCGCGGCTCGGCAAAGAAGAGATAGCCGTAGATGTAGAAGATCAGCCAGAAGGCGAAATCGGCCCAGCTCTGGTAGGCGGGGAACAGCAGGCGCAGGACGATCTGCGAGAGGGCGATGGGCAGCGCAAACAGCAGCGTGCTGCCGCGCCGCTGCGTCAGGCGCACCAGCCATTCGATGACGCTCTGGCCGCGGGGACTGCGCAGGTAGTTAAAGACGGGCACGGTGACGACGGCAAAGACGAACAGAAAGACCAGAAACCACAGGTGATAGCCGTAGTGCCCGGCCCAGCGGAAGTCGAAGGAGGAGAAGCCGCTGAGGTTAAAAAACTCGCCCAGGTACTCCCAGAATGTGCCCTGGAAGCGGCCATGATTGAGCGCCCCCAGGTATGCCTGGATAGGCGACAGCAGCACGGCGAACATCACATAGGGCACGATCAGGCGCAGGAAGCGCTCGCGCACGAAGCGGCCTGGCGTGCGCCGCCGCAGCGAGAAATAGGCCCCTGCCCCGGAGATGAGGAACAGCAGCGGCATACCGAACTGGTTGCCCAGCAGCGCGATGACGACGGCGCTGGCGACAACCTGGTTGGCGGTAATCACCCAGGCGTTCCCGGTGAAGGGCAGCAGCACATGGCCGATGAACACGCCGGCGATCACCAGGACGCGCAGCCAGTCGAGGAAATAAATGCGGGTGCTTGTTTGAGGCGCTGTTGTCGTTTGCATAGTCATCCAGCCAAAACGCTTGCGCTGCCGCGTCTCTGCGAAAAGCATATCCAATTAAGCCGGCACGCATCGGTCAATTATATGCCAGAGCCTGAATGCTCGCAGGAAAATGCCGCGCGGGTGCTTGACTCCACAATGAACTCGGCATACAATTAGTGAAACGTGACACTGAAACGTGTCAGTAATGTAAAGTGTTTTCTTGAAAATGGCCGCCATTAACCGTCGCAAATCCCCCACCCAGCTTGATGTCGCCCGTGTCGCTGGCGTCTCGCGCACGACAGTCTCGTATGTGCTGAACCACAACACCGAAATCGCCATCCCCGACGACACGCGCCAGCGCGTGTGGAACGCGATTGCCGAGCTTGGCTATGTGCCCAACCGCGCCGCCCGCAGTTTGCGCACGCACCGAACCTACACGATTGCCGGCATCATTCAGGACATTACCAACCCCTTCCACCCCGCGTTCGAGCGCGGCATCCAGGATGTGGCTGAGCGCTATGGCTACGATCTCATCATGTACAACACCGACGGCCAGCGCGCCCGCGAGCTGAAGGCGCTCCAGTCAATCCAGCAGGGGCGCGCCGACGGTGTGGTGGGCATCTTCTTTCACATCAGGCCGGATGACCTGGACCCGCTGGTCGAAAGCGGCATCCCGGTGGTGTGGCTGCACGGAGGGCGCTGTGAAACGAGCGCGACCCATGCCTACGACCGCCTGCTGGTGGATAACGCTGGCGGCGCGCAGGCGGCAGTCGCGCACCTGGTCGAGCGCGGCCACCGGCATATCGCGCTGCTGGCCGGCGAAGGCCCGCCCAGCGCCGACCGCCTGCAGGGTTACCGGCAGGGGCTGGCCGCTGCCGGCCTGCCGTTCGACAGCGCGCTGGTCCTGGCGAGCCGCTTCACCATCGAGGACGGCCAGCGCCTGACGCTCAGCCTGCTGGAACGCTCGCCGCGGCCAACGGCCATCTTCGCCAGCAGCGACATGCTGGCGCTGGGGGCCTACATGGCGGCCAGAGACACCGGGCTGCGCATCCCGGATGACCTGGCTGTTGTAGGTTTCGATGACATCGTGACCGCGCGCCTGGTCACGCCGCCGCTGACCACTGTCCGCCTGCCCCAGCGCGGACTGGGCCAGCGCGCCGCCGAGATGTTGTTCGAGCGGCTGGAAGGCCAGGCCAGCGGGCCAGGCCGCTGCGAGGAACAGCCGTTCGAGTTCGTGGTGCGCGGGTCCACCTGAAACAGAAGTTCCCTGAGCCGGGCCTGAACTGGCCGGTTGATGAAACGAACAGACAGGAAGAAGAAAGGAGGACGATGGCGTGACGAACAGAGAAGAACATAAGACGTGAGCTGCCGGTATCGCATTCGGATTGGTGGTCAGAACTGTACCGGCGCAGCTCACGCCAGCGGGCATTATACCTGCTGGCGACTCAAATCAAATAATCAGTTGCAGAGAAGAAAGGTGTGTTATATGTCTGTCTCGCGTATTGCACTCGGCCTGTTGGTGCTGCTGGCGCTTGTTGGCGCGCCGCTGGCCGCCCAGGATCAAATCACGCTGATCGTCTGGGATCACCTGGGGTCGCCAGCGGGGGCTGACGCGCCTGATCCGATCCAGGCGATCTACGACCAGTTCATGGCGGAGCACCCGAACATCACCATCCAGCGCGAGGTCATCCAGGCGCAGGAGATGGAGAACATTGTCCCCACCGCGCTGGCCTCTGGCGAAGGCCCGGATATCGTCTACTATGACATCACCCCGGCCCGCAATCTGTTCCGCGGCGGTCTGATTCTGCCGCTGGACAGCTACGCCGAACAGTACGGCTGGTTCGACCGCGTGTCCGAAAGCGGCCTGCGGTGGGTGCTGTTCGACGGCCAGTTCGCCGGCATGCCGATTGAATCCGAGTTTGTGGGCGTTTTCGTCAACAACGATGTCTTCGAGGCCGAGGGCTGGGACGTGCCCACCAACCTGGAGGAGACGCTCGCCTACTGCCGCGCTGCCAGCGCCGCTGGCTATGTGCCCTTCGCGCACGGCCAGAACCCCGGCTGGCAGAACTTCTTCTCGTTCACCATGCCGCTGCATAACACTGTCGGCGCTGAGTGGGTGGCCGCCCGCGTCTTCGATGACGAAGGAGCCTGGGAAGACCCCGGCGTTGTCCAGGCCCTGACGTTCTTCTACCGCGACATGCGCGATGCCGGCTGCTTCGACCCTGACGTGAACGGCATTGACTGGCAGACGCAGCAGGACCTGTTCTACTCTGGCGAGGCCCCGCTGTTCCCCACCGGCACCTGGGTGGTGGGCGAAATTGACACCCAGATGCCCGACGCTAACGTCACCATGATGCCCTTCCCGGAGATGGTGCCGGGGATGACACGCACCTTCACCGTCGGCATGGGATCGGCCTGGTTCATCAACGCTGGCAGCGCCAACCCCGACGCCGCCGCCATGCTGCTCGACTTCATCATCTCGGACTTCGGCGTGCAGCAGCTCGTCGAGGTGGCCGGCTTCGTGCCGCCTGTGGAGTTCGACGACGACGTATTCGAGCTGACCCCGCTTAAGCGCTTCGTGATCGAGACGCTGGCGGGCACGGGCGACATCGTGGACGAGGTGGACTTCGGCTACAACGTGGACGTGCTGGCCCCGCTGCCGTTCAACACTGTGCTGCAGCGTAGCCTCCAGCAGTTGATGGCAGACGAAAAGACCCCGGAGCAGGTGGCCGCCGAACTCGAACAGGCCTGGGAAGAAAACCAGTAGCTGTTTCGCTGATCGCTGCCGGCGGGCAACAGGAACCCCCTGCCCCGCCGGCAGCAGGGAGGATGTGCTGTGGCTGGTCAAGCCGTTGTGTTTAACCGTAGCGCGCCCGCGCGCGCGCCTCGCTGGCAGCCCAGGGCCGTCATCGGGTTTCTTTTCGTTGCGCCTGCCCTGGCCGCCTATGCCATTTTCGTGCTGTATCCCTTCATCCGCACGGCTTACATCAGCCTGACCAACTGGAACGGCTTCGATCCGGTGCCGCAGTTTATTGGCCTCGACAATTACGCCCGCCTTTTTCAGACAGAGCAGTTCTGGACGGCGCTGTGGCACAACATCTTCTGGATCATCTTCGGTTCCATCGGCGCTATTGGCCTGGGGCTGTTTCTGGCAATTCTGGTCAGCAGCCGCCCGCGCGGGTTTCACGTGTTCCGCACCGTCTATTTCATGCCGCAGGTGCTCGGCCCGGCCATCGTCGGTGTGATCTGGCTGCTGATCTACGCGCCGCGCCGGGGATTTCTCTACCAGGTGGGCGACGCCTTTGGCATCGAGTTTCTGCGGCGCAGCCTGCTTGCCAACTCGCAGACAGCCCTCATCGGCGTGCTGCTCGCTTCCATCTGGGCCAGCATCGGTTTTTTCTTCGTCATCTTCCTGGCTGGTCTGCAGAACGTTGACCGCGACCTGATTGACGCTGCCAAGGTGGACGGGGCCAACGATTGGCAGCGCTTCTGGAATGTGACCGTGCCGCAGCTTGCCCATGTTATCACAATGGTGATCGCGCTGGGCATGATCGGCAGCCTCAAGGTGTTCGACATTGTGTGGGCCATGACGCAGGGCGGGCCGGGCAACTCCAGCGAGGTGCTGGGAACCTATGCCTATCTGGAGGCTTTCAAACAGCAGAATTACGGTTATGGCTCGGCCATCGTCATGGTGACATCTATTCTGGCGCTGGTGTTGGCCGTCGCTTTTATCAAGATTCGTGAGCGCCGGGACGCGTAAACATGGACACAACAACAGGTGATACCAGGGCGAACACAGCGCGCATAAGCGAACGCCAGCGCGCAACAGCCAGTGCACAGCGCTGGCCTGCGCTGCGTTGGGTGCTGCAAAGCCTCAGATACATTGTGCTGGTGCTGTTCGTCGTGCTGTTTGTGGGGCCAATCGCATGGATTGCGTTTCTATCGGTCAAGACCAAGGCGGAGTTTGCGGTCAACCCGCTGGGGCTGCCGCTTGATCCCCAGTGGACCAACTATATCCAGGCGTGGGACCAGGGCCGCTTCAGCGTCTATCTGCCCAACACGGTTATCTACGCTGTCGCCGTCGTCATTGGCATTGGCGCGCTGGCCTGCATGGCCGGTTACGCGCTGGCGAAAATGCCATTTCCGGGTCGCGGCCTGATCTTCAACCTGTTCATGATCGGGCTGACGCTGCCGTTCCTCTCCATCATGATTCCCCTGTTTTACATCGCTCGCGATCTGCAGATTTTAGGCACGCGCTGGGGCCTCATCCTGCCGGCGATTGGCATTGGGCTGCCCTTCAGCATTTTCATCATGCGCGCCTTTTTCCTCAGCATTCCATCGGAATTGGGCGACGCGGCCCGCGTGGACGGTTGCAGTGAGTGGGGTGTGTTCGCCCGCGTGATGCTGCCGCTGGCCTGGCCTGGCCTGGCTACGGTGGCTGTTTTCGAGTTTCTCAACACGTGGTCGGCGTACCTCATGCCGCTGATTCTGGTGCAGCGCGAGGAACTGCGCCCGGTGGCCCTGGCGCTGCCGCTGTTTCAGAGCCGCTACAGCGCCGAAATCCAGTTGATCGCCGCTGCCTCTATCATCACCATCTTGCCGCCCATCGTCATTTACCTGTTCTTGCAGCGGCGCTTTGTGGAGGGCGTGACGGCTGGCGCGTTGAAATAGATGACTAACGGACAGCACTCACAGAAGGGTATGCAACATGGCTAAGGACATCTTCGACGCCGTCTACGGGTGTCTGGTCGGCGGCGCAGTCGGCGATGCGCTGGGCGCGCCGGTGGAGGGCTGGTACTGGCACGAAGTGCGCGCAAAGTATGCCGGGGGCAGGATCACCGAACTGGAGCCGGGCCGGCGCGGCAACACCGGCCCGCTGTACGGCGGTTCCAGCGGTTATGGCTATGGCCCGGATTACGATGGCCCCGTGACGCCTCCAGGGGCCATCACCGACGACACTACCCTGCGCCATGTGCTGTGCCTGGCGATTGCCGAGAAAGGCGGGCGCGTCACGCCGGACGACTTCGCCCGCGTCTGGCTGGATAAACTCAACCCCAGCCGCGTCTGGGTCAACGAGCGCATTGTCACCTGGAAACTGCGGCTGGGCATGAACCCCTGGGACACCGGTAAAGGCACGCCGCCCGCTGGCGTCGCCACAATGGCGATTGCGCCCATCGGCGTCATCAACGCCGGCAACCCCGCGCAGGCGTATCAGGATGCCTTCAATATCGCCTTCGTCAACCAGGACAACGAGAACCGCGACGGCGCTGCGACCATCGCCGCCGGTGTGGCGGCGGCATTCCTGCCCGGCGCGACCGTTGCCAGCGTCATCGAAACTATGCTCCAGCACAGTTCGTTCGTCATTCGCCGCGCCCTGGAGCTGACGCTCGATCTGGCCTACAGCAGCGCCAGCGTGGACGAATTCGCCGAGAAGTTCTACGCCCGTATGCTGGACTGGACCTGGCCTTCGCTCAACTGGAACAAGGAGCACTTCTTCAGCGGCAGCAGCCTGGAGTTGGTCCCGCTGACAGCCGCCGCCATTCACTTCTTCCCAGAGGTCAACCAGGCCATGATCGAGGCAGCCAGCCTGGGCCGCGACTGCGACACCACCGCCAGCCTGGCCGGGGCGATCCTGGGCGCGATGCAGGGCGCCAGCGCCATCCGCCCCGATTGGGTGGCGACGGTGGAACAGGGCAACGCAGACTTCTTCCGCGAGCTTGAGGGTCGCCCGGATGCCAATTTCCGCCACATGGCCGGGCGGCTGGTGGAGGCCTTGCGGTGCGAACAGAGCGCCGCCCAGGCGCGCGCAGAGCAGCTTGCGCGCCTGCTCAACGGCGCTGGCTGAAGCCCGGCGGGTTATCCGCTGCCCGGCGGATAACCCGCCTCCTCAGCATCCTGGTCTGCGGCAGGCTCCAGCCAGCTTTCGTACACGGTTTCGATCGCTAACCGCGAGTTGTCCTTGCCCCACTCGCACTGGGCAATCACGCCGCCGGAGCCGTCGTCCAGCGCCCGCCGGACGCGCCGGACCGCCGCGCGAATCTCCTCAGGCGTGCCAAACGGCAGGACGCGCTGGCGGTCAATCTCGCCCCAGAACGTGATTTTGCCTTTGTGCTGACGAGCGAGTTCCTCAATGTCCATCGTGAAAAGCTGGGCGTTCACCGCGTCTATGCCGATCTCGACGAAATCGCCGAAGATCGCTTCTGTGTGGCCGTCGGTGTGAAAGAAGGCGAACTTCCCGGCAGCGTGGATCAGGTCGCAGTATTCCCGGTACAGCGGCTTGAACAGCTCGCGCCAGGTCTGTGGGTTAATCAGCAAACGCCGGTTCGACCCCCAGTCATCGAGAAAGAAGATGGCGTCAACGCCGGACTGGCACCAGCCCCGGATGTCCTCCAGATAGTATTCGTGCACCATTTCGAGCAGCCGGCGGAACTCAGCCGTGCCATAGCCGATGTCCACGTACAGGTTTTCAGAGCCGCGCAGGAACTGAAGCCGCTCGAACGGGCGCGCGGTGGCGTTCGACAGCACGAACTGGTCGGTTTGCTCGCAGGAGCGGTTGACGTAGCTGAAATCGCGCCCGCGCACCAGCTGCCAGGGCAGTCGGTATGTCGCCAGCGCCGCCCAGTCCGCCAGAGCTGGCTGTTTCACTTCCCCGATCACGCCCGGCTCGCCCACATGCCACCCGCTGCCCCACTCGTCCGTGTAGCGCCCCGTGCGGGCCGACACAGCGGCGGCTTCGTCTTTCCAGTCTGGGTTGAGCTGCGCCACGCTGATGTCGAGCGGGTAGCGCCGCAGCAGGCTCTCGTACTCGTCGCGCCGGAACAACTGGATGTAGGGGAGCGTCCACAGGTCGCGCGGCGCCCGGTCGGGATAGCTGAACGTCAGGGCCGCCCTCACCCGTTCTCTCGCTGTTGGCATGTGCCTCGCCTTTTCTGTCACTGCGCCAGGTAAATATCTAGACCAGCCAGCAGGTGCTCGTTCTCGATTGTGTAGTGCAGCGCGGGCGCCTGCGGCCCGGCATCCTGGTTGGGGATGCTCCGCTGCGCGCTGACCCAGGGAACTGTTTCGTTTTCCCAGTCTGCCAGGTGTGTGAGCGCGATCCGCAGCGGAAAGCTGACGGGCCGCAGCGACAGCCGCGCCGCCACCGCGTCGTACTGCACGCCGGCCAGAGCATACAGCAGGCCGAAGCCACACGCCGGGCGTGGATGACCATCTATCAGCGGGAAAGCGTGCGTTTGCCCGGCGTAGCTGTGTTCGGCGACGCTGCCCGGCACGACCATCAGCTCGTTGGCGACCTCCAGAATGGTGGTGTCCTCGTAACTCACATACTCACCGTGTCCCAGGTAGCGCCGCAGGTTGTTCGTCAGGTCCACGCCCAGGTACGCCGCGATGCAGTCGCGCCACAGATTCTGCGTTAGCCAGCCGCGCACGTCAGCCGTGCTGTGCGTGCAGCCGTGTTCGCGCATGGTGCGCTGCGTGCTGCTGATCAGGTCAACCCGCAGCCGGTCCAGGTCAATGTCGAGGCGCTGGCCGCTGCGCAGCGGGTAGAGCAGGCCGTGCGTGGTCCACATCGAGTAATGGTGGGCCGAATCCGGGGCCGCCAGCGAGATGGGGTAGTGATCGCCCAGCCACCCCGCCGCCAGCGTCTCGTTGATGCGCCGGATGGCGTCCCGGCACAGCGGCTCCCAGTCCGCGCCGGGATACTGCCCCGCCATCTGCGCCGCCGCGCTGTAGGCCGCTATCAGGCGCACTCCGTGATATGACTGCTCCTCGGAGGCGCTGATCAGGCCGCTGCCCCAGTCGTTGGTGTTGTCGGCATAGCGGTTGGGCAGGCCGCTGCCGGTTGTGTCCGCCGCCAGCAGGAACGCCAGCAGCTCCGCGATGATCGCCTGTTTATCGCGCAGCGCGTCCGCATCGCCGGTGGCGCGCCAGTAGTGGTGCAGCAGAATCAGGTAGTTGCAGTTCTCCTCGACCTTCATCGCGCTGCCGGGGCCGCCATAGCGGTTGCCCAGCGCCTCCAGATGCTGGCCGACATCGTGCGCCATGTAGCCGCTGCCGGGCTGGTAATAAGCGGCCCACTGGTCCAGCATCCGCCGGACGAGGTCCGGCCAGTATTGCAGGAAGAACAGCGCCAGCTGGAAATCCACGTCAAGCGTGGAATGGTATGCGCCAATCTCCATGACGGAGAACCAGCCGCTTTCTGCCCACCAGGCGTTGCAGGCAACCCCTTTGAACGCGCTGGCGAGGATGTCCTTCAGTTCCGGGGGAATCGTTGCGGCCAGCACCGTCTGCTCGAAGACATTGCCCTTGCGCACCACATCCGCATAGCGCTCACGCAGCCAGTTCAGAGCGTCCCATGCGTCGGCCCAGTGTGTCGTGTAGCCGAATCTCAGCGCCCTGCCCTGCTGGTTGAGCGTCGCCTGCGCAATATAGCCAGCGTGAAAGAAGCGCACCGTGCGCGTTTCGCCGGCCTCCAGCCTGACGCTGGCGCGCAGACACGGCAGCGGGCCGGTCAGGTCAGCAGCGGCGCTGTCGCCCGCGATGGCCTGCTCGAACGTCAGGCCATCAATCCCGGCGTGGTCAATCCCCGGCGGGAACGTGATTGGCGTTACGGCGCGCAGGCCGCCGGAGACCGGCGCCGCCTCGCGCAGCGGCAGGCCGAAGAACGCCTCGGCTGTGACCGTTTCCTGAGCACGGTTGGTCAGCGCGATTTCGATGCAGTAGGCGGGCACGCCGCTGTGCTCAAAATCCTGCGGGTAGAAGGCCGAGCGAAACGTGAACACCGCTTCGACGCTCAGCGACGGGTCGCTCGCCTCGATAACCGTCGTCAGTGGGGTGACGCGCTGGCGCAGCGCGGCGAACACGTCGCCGTCACCGAAAGGCAGCACCCGCGTCGCCGCGCCGACTGCGATGCCGATGAGCGCCGTTTCGCTGCTGACAATCTGCGGGCAGGTGCCAATGCTGATGCCTACCGTCTGTGACTTCTGCCAGTCGAAGTAATGGAAAGTGCCCAGCGGGAACACCCGGTAGCGGCGCGCCTGCGGCATCAGATTCACAGTGAAGCGCGCCCCAAAGCACGCGATTATCGAATCGTACAACGCGTTGTACAACATGGCGGAATCGGTCCTTGTCTGCCCCGGCGCAGCTACATCTTCACGCTGCCAGCCGTCATGCCCTTCACCAGATACTGGCGGGCAAACAGGTAGAGAATAATCGAAGGCGCGCTGTAGATGACAGCCAGCGCTGTCAGAAAGCCGAAATCAACGGCCCCCTGCTGGCCGAACGCCCGGTACAGGCCCATCGCAATCGGGAACGTGGTCGGCGAGCGCAGGATGACCAGCGGGATGAGAAAATCACCCCAGGCGGCCAGGAAGGCGAACAGCCCCGTCACCGCCACCCCCGGACTCATCAGCGGGAACACAATCCGCACCAGGGCTGTCAGTCGGTTGCACCCATCCAGCCAGGCCGATTCTTCGAGTTCGATTGGGATGCTGTCAACGAAGCCCTTCATGATCCACAGGGAGATGGGCAGTTGCAGCGCCGACAGGATGAGGATAGCACCTTCGAAGGTGTTCACCAGGTTAAGCTGCACCGACAGGCTGAAGATCGGGATGATGACGGCGGTGACAGGCAGCACCCGCGCCAGCAGCAGCGTGTACATGAACACCGCCTTGCCCCGGAACGGCACCCGTGACAGCGGGTACGCCGCCAGCGTCGCCAGCGCCACCGTCACGATCATCGTGCCGATAGCCAGCGTGAAGCTGTTGCGCAGCCACAGGACGATGTCGCTCTCCTGGAGAAGCTGGGCGTAGTTGTTAAGCGTCGTTTCCTGTGGGATGGCCCAGGCTGAACTGGGGTTGGCGTTAAATGACGCCAGCAGCAGCCACGATATGGGGCCGAAGAAGAAGAAAAAAACCAGGAGGTAGTAGAAACTTTTCGAGAATCCGCTGAACGTCAGCCGCTGCGCCTGCATGGTTATCGCTCCTCCGTCCACTCGATCCTGAGGAAGCGCAGGTAGATAAGCGCCAGCGTCAGGTTGATGATCAGCATAATCACCGATGCCGCCGATCCGTAGCCGATGTCGCGGTAGGTAAAGGCGTTGCGATAGATATACACACCGATGATCTCCGAGCGCCCCAGCGGCCCGCCCCCGGTCATAGCAAACACCAGGCCGAACACGGCGAAAGTGCCCATCGTGAGCAGAATAAAGTCCATCAGGATGGTGTAGCGGATGAGGGGCAGCGTGATGCGGCGGAACTTATCCCACGCCGACGCCCCATCAACAGAGGCCGCGTCGTACAGCACATCCGGCACGGCTTCCAGCGCCGACGCAAACAGCAGCATCGTAAAGGCGGTGCCGCGCCATATGTTGACGAGGATGATGGAGAGCAGCGGGAAATCAATGAGCCAGCGCTGTTTCTCCAGGCCCAGCGCCAGCAGAATCTGGTTGGCGGAGCCGGACTGGAAATTCAGCACGCTGCCCCAGATGTACACCGCCACGATCTCTGGTATGACCCACGCCAGCAGCACGCTGCCGCCGATGACGCCCCGGCTGAGCAGCTTGCTGTGTTTGAGCAGCAGCGCCAGCGAAAAGCCGATCACGAACTGCCCCACGAACGCCGAGAAGAACACAAAGATAAAGCTGATTCCCAGGGAATTCCAGAACTGCCCGTCGCTGAACAGCCGCTGGTAGTTGTCGAGGCCAACGAACGAGAAGTTGCGCGCGTTGGGGCCAATCAGCGCCTGGTTGGTGAAGCTGATGTAGATGGCCCACAGCGCCGGGAACACGACAAACAGAAAGATCAGCAGCAGGGCCGGCAGCATGAACAGCAGCAGCGATAGTTCGCGCAGACGCCGGCGCGTTATCCCCCTGCCCCCGATGTAGACATAACGCGCGTCGGCGCGAAGTACGGACATAAGCAGGTTCCAGGTGGAGTCACCAGTAGAAAACGGCCAGCGGCCTGCCGGCTTGCGCAGCAGATAAACCGCTGGCCGTGTGCAGCAGACGGCCTCCTGTCATGAGTGCCGTCTGCCAGCAGGCGCGCTTATTCCAGCGGCAGGCGCTTGACGTTGTCCGCGCCCACGATGCGCTCAACGGCTTCGGCGAACAGCGCCATCGCCTCGGCGGCGGTCGCTTCGCCCAGCATGATGCGTTCGGTTGCGATCTGAATCTGCTCAGACACGCGGCTGTAATCCACGCTCAGCGGGCGGAACGACTGGTAAGGCATCACCTGCTCGGTGATCGCTTCAATGTGCGGGTCGTCCACCACTGCGTCCAGGCGGGTGGGGATGCCGCCCACGCCGACTGTGTAGGTGGCGATAGACTCGGCGCTGCTCATGAACTGCACGAACTCCCAGGCCAGGTCCTGGTTCTGGCTGTCGTTGGCGATGGCCCAGCCCCAGCCGCCGCCCATGCTTACGAAGTCCAGGCCGTTGATGCCGGCGCCCGGTTCGCGGGCCGGCATCGGCGTCCAGGTCAGCACCTCGTCGCGGTTCTCAATTCCCCAGGGGCCGTCCGGCGCGTACAGGCCCCAGACGACGTTCACCACCACCGCCATGCCAACGTCGCCGTTCGCCAGGCCTTCCTGCAGATAGAAGACCCAGGGTTCGGGTTCCATGAACGGTTCGGCAGCCGAGTACCCCTCGCCGAACATCCGCTCGTAAAACGAGAACGCGTCGAGGATCGCCGGGCTTTCAACAATCCACTTGCCGTCTGCCGGGTCCAGCAGGACGCCGTTCGCGCCCCGGAACAGCATGAAGAACCCGTCCATCGTCGTGCCTTCGCCCCAGATTGTGCCCGATTCCACTTCCATCGGGATCACGTCCGGCACGTTGTTCTTGATCTGTTCGGCAGCCGCGAAGATGTCCTCCCAGCTGGTTGGCTCAAACGGCAGTTCGATGCCAGCCTGCTCGAAGACATCCTTGCGGTAGAACAGCACGCGGGTGTCGGTGTTGTACATAATGGCGTACACAGTCCCGCCCATAGACGGCATGTCCTGCATACCGGGTGGGAAATTCTCCCAGTCGTCCCAGTCCGCCAGCAGGTCGTTCAGCGGCAGAATCAGATCGGAGGCCACAAATTCGGGGATCATCTCCGCGCTGATCGAAAAGACATCCGGCCCCACACCGGCGCTGAAGTCCAGCAGAAGCTGGTCGTTGTAGCCGGTCGTCGGCTCGTTGATGACGACGTTAACCGTTACGCCCTCGTCGGCCTTCTTTGCCACAAACGCGTCAATCAGCGCGTTTACCGTCGTTGAGCGCGGGTCGCCGGGGAAAGACACGGTGAGCGTCGCTTCTTCCTGGGCCGCCGCCAGCGGCACGCTCAGCAGCGCCACAATAACGAGCAGCAGCACAGCAAAAGACAGGTTAAATTTCTGCGTTTTCATACTCTCTCACTCCATTATCGCGCAGTAAGTGGGTGTAGCCGTTACACAACAGGTTCGCTCGATAGCCCTTCCTTTCCGGTTCGCTGGCGTCTCGCCAGAAATGTATCCTTGTGCGGGGCGCAGCGCCATTACCAGCCGCCGCTGTGATTGTCGCCCGCCCGGTAAATTACGGGGAAATAAGGGCCGGCGAAGGCATCGCCGTCCCTGCCGCTGAGCAGCCGCACGTTGGCGTGCGCTTCGGCTGGCGTGCCCTGGCGATAGCGGGTTCCGTCGGGCATCATGTGGATCACCATGGACACGCGCGGCCCGTCGCTGTGGTTGGGCCGGCTGCCGTGAATCGTCAGGCAGTGATGGAAGCTCACAGCGCCGGCGGGCAGCTTAAGCGGCACTGTCCTGAACGTCTTGCCGGTGTTCTTCTCGATAGACTTCTGCAGGGTTTCCAGGTCCTGCTCGAAGAAATCGCTCTCCGCCAGCAGGCCCCATTTATGACTCTCCGGGGCCACTTCCATGCAGCCGTTCTGCTCGTCCACGTCCACCAGGGCGACCCAGGCTGTGAGCATATCGGCTGGTTCGGCGCACTGCCAGTAGTGCCAGTCCTGGTGCCACCCCACCGCGCTGGCGAGGTTTTCCTGCTGCGGCGGTTTGTACAGCAGCTGGTCGTGCCACAGGCGGATAGCCGAAGCCCCGGCCAGGCGGGCCGCTATCGCGCCGATTGTCGGGTGCAGCACCAGCCGGGCCAGCACAGCGTCGCTCCAGTAGCTGTTGTCAATTTTCACCAGGCGGTTGAGCGGGTCATCCGGCGCGGTGTTGCGGCTGTGCGGCGGGCGTCCGGTTTCATACGTCCCGGTGACCACCCGCAGATGGTGCTCGCGGATCTCTGCCAGCTCGCTGTCGCTCAGGATTTTCGGCGCGATCCAGTAGCCCTGCTCCTGGTAGAACGCGACATCGTCGTCGGTTACGATGTGGTTGATTTGCGTCACGAAACTGCCTCCCTGTTCAGTTACAACGCGCGCAGTCGTTCCCGTTGAAAACGGTTTTGGATTAAGACAAGCCGGGCATTAGTTTACCCAATGTGCGCCCAAATTTACCCCTTCAGGCCAGTAAGCTGAATCCCCTCGATGAAGTAGCGCTGGGCGAAGAAGAACAGCATGATCATGGGGACCATGCTCATAACCGAAGCCGCAATCAGCCGGTCGTAGTAAATCGTGAGGTACTGGTCTTTGAAGAAATTCAGCCCCACCGCCACCGGAAACAGCTCCGGGCTGGACAGGAAAATAAACGGCTCCAGGAAGCTGTTCCACGTCCACCAGAAAGTGAAAATAACCACCGTCGCAATCGCGGGCCGGCTCAGCGGGACGATCACGTGGCGGATGATGCCCGGCGTGCTGGCCCCGTCAATGCGGGCGGCGTCCTCCAGCTCGCGCGGGATGGTCGTGAAGAACTGGCGCAGCATGAAGATGAGAAACGCGTTGCCGAAGAACGAGCGCAGAAACAGCGGCCACAGCGTGTTGACCATGCTCAGGTCGCGGAAGATCTCGTAGATCGGCACCAGCGTGACCGGGTACGGCAGCATCATCGTGCCCAGCAGGATGACAAACAGGACGTTCTTGCCGGGCGCGCGCAGCCGGGCGAAGGCATAAGCCACCACCACGCACGACAGCACATGCCCAATCACGTTGAGCGCCACCAGCACGAACGAGTTGCGGAAGAACGTCGGGAAATACGTCTCGGCGACTTTGGTCTGCAGCGCCTCGCGGTAGCCATCGAAGCGAAGCTGCACATACATCGCGCGCGTCAGCGCCTCCGGGCTGACGTCGAACGCCTCCTCGATGGCCGATGTCGGCACGACCAGCGCCATTTCGCGCCCCTCGCCCACCAGCGCCACCGACCGGGTTTCGCCGCCTTCGCTGTAGCCGTCCTGCACGCGGAACGGAATCCGGTTGAGCTGGTCGCCGCGCGCGCTGCTCAGTCCCCCAAGCTGGGCCAGGTGCAGCGTGCTGGCCCGGTCCACCGGGATAACGATGCTGGTGTGCGTGCCGCTGACCAGCACCGCGACCTCCTGCGGGTCGCCGTCTTCGGGCACATACGTCGCGCCGCGCAGCGCCACGTCGTTGACCGTCACCGTTCGCTCATCCGCCAGTTGCGCCCGCTGGGCGACGAACGCCTCGGCGTCGAACTCGGCCTCGTCAATGACCGGCTGCCAGGACTCGCGCACCAGTTCGACATACTCGCCGGGCAGGTCCGCAATTGCAATCAGCGGCAGCTCGGTCTGGCCGACCGGCGCAAACCCCGCCCCGCTGATGCGCTCGGTCGCGATCAGGATGGCGGAGGCGGCTATATCCGGGTTGCCCACTACCGTCAGCTGCGACTCCGGCCCGATGGCGATCACGTCGCGGGTAACGTCGCCAATCTCTACGGTGCGCCCCCGAAAGGCTATCCCGCCCACCTCCAGGTTGGCGCGCGCGCCGCTGTTCACCTCATCCAGCGGCATACGCAGCGCGGCGGTTTGCAGGCTGGCCGCGTCGGCCACTACCATCGTGTCGCCGTCGCCGCGCGCCAGCGCCACCACCTGGCGCGTTTCCCCGTCGCTGGTCCACTGGCGCAGGTTCAGCGTCATCTCGCCCACCGTTGTCGCGCTTGCTTCGCTCAATTCGTCAAGCGGAACGGTGTAGAGCGTTCCCAGCAGTGCCGCGTCCACAACAGTGGTGTAACGGCGCGTGCCTATCTGGATAACCTTCTCCGTCTCCCCGCCTGTGCTGACCTGCCACAGGTTGATCTCGCGATTGGTGTTGCCCGCGCGCACTGTTTCCCAGTGGTGCGGAATCCAGATGGGCGGGTCGGTGAAAATCTGCCAGGCGGGCTTGAGGCTGGCGGAGATCATCCACAACATGGGGAACAACATGAAAGCGGCTCCCAGCGCCAGCACGAAGTAGCTCATGGCGTGGCGCGTGGCGCGCTGCCAAGTCCGGGATGTGCGTAGGGTGCGCCACCTGGCTGCGGCGCTGTTGGCTTCCAGGCGTGGCTGTGTGGTGTCCATAAGCTCAGCGCACCTCCGATTCGTAATACACCCATGCGCTCGATGACCGGATCACCAGCAGTGTAATGCCCATGATGATCAGAAACAGGATCCACGCCAGGGCCGAGGCGTAACCCATCTGCGCCATCTGGAAGGCGCGCCGGTACAGGTTGAGCATGTAGAACAGCGTCGCGTTGTTGGGGCCGCCCCGCGTGAGAACATAACCCGCGTCGAAAATCTGCAGCGCGGCGATAGTTGCCAGCACGACGTTGAAGAAGATCGTCGGGCTGAGCATGGGCAGCGTCACAAACCGGAACTTCTGCCGGTCGCTCGCCCCGTCAATCTCGGCGGCCTCGTACAGCGACTCCGGGATGCCCTTCAGCCCGGCCAGATAAATGATGACCTGGCCGCCCACGCTCCACCAGCTCATGATAATCAGCGCTGGCAGCGCCCACTGTTCACTTAGCAGCCAGTCCGGGCCTTCGATGCCGAACGCGCCCAGCACCAGGTTGAGGAGGCCGCCTTCTGGCCGGAAGATGAACAGCCACAGCACCGCCACCGCAACGCTGCTGAGAATCGAAGGGATGAAAAAGATGGTGCGCCACACATTCACCCCGCGCAGCTTCTGCGACAGCACCATCGCCAGCGCCAGCGCAATGATAGTGCCGCCCGGCACGCTGCCCAGCGCGTATAGCAGCGTCACCTTCAGCGACTGCCAGAAGTTCGCGTCGTTAAAAATGCGCTCGAAATTGCGCAGCCCTACCCACTGCGGCGGCGAAAGCAGGTCATAGGAGGTGAACGACAGGTACAGCGAGCGCAGCATCGGGTATGCCAGGAAGGCCAGAAAACCGATGAGCCAGGGCAGAACCAGAATGTAAAACGTGATCGCTTCTCGGCGCGCCAGCGATGAGCCGCCCTGGAGCTTAGGAAGCTTGATGGACATGCGCTGTTTCCTTCACACGATGGTCATTTACCAGCAGGTGAGCCGAGCCGGGTTTCTGGTGCGGGTAGAAACCAGGTCTCCCGCAAATGCGCGAGGGCGTCTCGCGGCCTGCCTGCGACGTGACGCCCCCGCCTGTTTCCAGAAACTGTTGGCGGGCAGGACAAACCCGGCCCCGCCCGCCCTGATTGTCCGGTTGCGCTTACGCCTGGCCGCCTTCAGCCAGACAGGCGTCGGCCCGCTCAACCAGCGCGTTAAGTTCTGCCTCGATGTCCAGCGCGTCGCCGCCGTCCGCCAGCAGGCGCTTCATCAGGTCGCCGGCGGGTGTGGCAATGCAGGTGCTGTAATATGGCGAGCGCAGCTCCTCCAGCGGCCCCAGGTGCTGCGTTTCCGCGATGAACACGCCCCAGTACGGGTCGTCCTCGCGCTGCATTTCCTGCGATACGACCGGGTTGCCGCTGAGCGCCTTCAGGGCGAAGACGCGCTGGCCGGGTTCGGTTGTCAGCCACTTGAGCAGCTCCCAGGCTGCGTCAGGGTGTTCGCTCTGCCCGGAGATACCCCAACCCAGCCACATCAGCACGCTGGAGCGCCCGCCGGGGCCAGCCGGCACTGGCGCAACGCCCCACTGCAGGTTGGGCGTCTGGTTGAATACGTCTTGCCACCAGGGGCCGTGGAACGTCACGCCCATCGCGATTTTGCCGTCCTGGAACATCTGCACGCGGCCACCATCCACCGCGCCGATCTGGGTGGCAGTCGGGGCAACGTAGTGCACAAACACCAGGTCGCGATACCATTCGAGACCGGCCACCGCCTCCGGGCTGTTGAGCAGGCCAGCGGTGGTGCTGCCGTCCTCGCTGATGGTCAGCGTGCCCCACGCCTGCAGGTAGCTCTGCATGGCGCGCCACCAGCCATCGTTGACGATGTCAATGCCCCACTGGACAATGTTGTTCGGGTCGAAGTCCGGGCTGGTGGCGTTGTTGCCGCTGGCGTCCAGCGTCAGCTCCAGCGCGATGTCCAGCACATCGTCCCAGGTCCAGCCCTCTGTCGGATACGGAATGCCAGCGGCGTCGAACATGGCGGTGTTGATGTAGAACGCGCTCGTGCTGTAGTCTTTCGGCAGCGCCACCGGCTTGCCAGCGTAGAAACCCTGCTCGTAAATGCCCTCGTAGACATCAACGCCGATCTCGATGCCGTTCTCGCCCATAATATACGACTCAAGGTCAATATAGGCCGTGCCGCCGGAAGCCTCCATGTACAGGGCTGCCCATTCCGGCGGGTACGCCATCAGGTCCGGGCTGGTGCCGGCGGCCAGCCATGTCAGGCGGCGTGTGTTCTGCTCATCGCCGATGTTCGGCTCCAGCACCACGTCAATGCAGGGATACTCGGCCTCAAAGGCTTCAATCACCTGATTCATGTACTCGACGCGGTCGCCGCTTGACCAGTCATCCACCCGAATTGATACCGGCTCGCGCCCGTCGCAGAAGTCGCTCTGGGCGGCAGCCGGGACGACGGCGATCGCCATGACCGCCACCAGCACCAAAAACACAAATTTCCGCATCATTTGTCTATACCTTTTCGCTAAGGACGGCACTTTTGCTGTACATCACTTAAAAGTGTAACTGTAAAGCGCCGCTTTCGTCAAGCAGAGCAAAGCTGCGCCGCGTGTACGCTTTGTACATGTTGGCGCAAACTTGTCTATTTGACTCGCGCAGCGCGGAATCAGAAGACGAAAAGGCCGCGCGCTGAGCGCACAGGCGCCCGGCGCGCGGCCCGGATCAGGCAGCCCTGCCCTACCCCACCAGCTCGGCTTCTTCCGCCTTCATTCTGGGGATGGTGACCCGTTTCGGCTGTGTCAGCAGCGACACAATCACCAGCACAGCGAAGCTCACCGGGATCGAGATGATGCCGGGGTTCTCCAGGGGCACCGGCGCGTTGGCCGCGCCCAGGCCGTAGATATCCCACATCATCGGCGACAGCATAATCAGCCCCAGCGACACGACGATTCCAGTCAGGATTGACGCTGTAATCCCTTTGGCGGTCGTCTTCTTCCAGAACAGCAGCATCAGAATGGACGGCAGGTTGGCCGATGCGGCCACCGCGAACGCCAGCCCCACCAGAAATGACACGTTGCTGTCCTTGAACAGAATGCCCAGCAGGATCGCCAGGCCGCCCACAACGATTGCCACGCTTTTCCCGGCGCGCACCTGCGCTTTCTCGCTCAGGTTCATGCCCATGAAATGGTGCATCAGGTCGTGCACAACCGCGCCGCACGACGCCACGATCAGCCCGCTGACCGTGCCCAGCACAGTCGCGAACGCCAGCGCCGAGATGCACGCGAACAGGACAATGCCGAAGCTCTGCGCCAGCAGCGGCGCCGACATGTTGCTGCTCTCCACGTCCAGCACGCCGCTGACCATCGCCCCCATGCCCATAAACAGCGTCAGGATGTAGAAAAAGCCAATGGCGACGATGGCGACAATCGTTGATTTGCGGGCGTCGCGCGGGCTGCGCACCGTGTAGTAGCGGATGAGAATGTGCGGCAGCGCCGCTGTCCCCAGGAACAAGGCCAGCATCAGCGATATGAAGTCCAGCTTGGACAGCAGGGTGGAGCCTTCATCAATCTTGAAGCGGACGCCGGGGCGCATGAGGGTGTCGCCCGGCGTCACCGTCTGATACCACACGGTCACGCTGTCGCCTTCGTGGTCGAACTTGACCGGCGTGAACCGGATCACGTCGCTCTGCCGGATCACAGCCAGGAACTGGAACGGCCCCACCCGCTCCAGGCTGTCCACTTCCTCGCCGTCCACCACGATGCGGTCGAACGAGCCTACCTGGAAGAAGCGCCTTTCTTCCTGCGGCGCGCCGTTAAACAGCACTGCGCCGTCGGCGGTGGTCGTTCTGGAGAGCGCCTCGTGCAGCACGTTGCCTTCTGCCCCCACGCT
Organism: uncultured Anaerolineaceae bacterium; assembly: GCA_964552425.1. GTDB lineage: Bacteria > Chloroflexota > Anaerolineae > Aggregatilineales > Phototrophicaceae. The sequence continues at coordinate 22,574 of CAZKIB010000076.1, forward strand.
CCACCACGTCTGGATGCCGTCCTGCTCCAACAGAACAAGGTGAGCGTTTCCCGCCTGGCGCTGCGCGACGATCTCATACCGGCCATCCTCGACGGCGACGATGCTGCCGTCTGCCGCCGCTGTCGCCGCCAGCGTCCCCGGCTGATGCGCGTCCGGGTTGGGCGTCAGCGACAGCCCGTTGTTGAGCACGGCGATCACCAGGATCGTTGACAGGATGATCAGCAGGCCGCCCTTAATGAACTGAACATACGTGGTGGATGTCATCCCGGCGGTTGCCACAATCAGGATGACGACCACCCCCACGATCAGCACCCCCACGTAATGCGGCAGGCCCAGCAGCGGCGTGACCAGCGCGCCCGCCCCCACCATCTGCGGGATAAGATAGCACACCGATACCACCAGCGCGCTGATGCCTGCCATCAACTGGATGCCTTTGGAGTTGAAGGCCGCGTCGAGCGCGTCCGACAGGGTGTATTTCCCCAGGCGTTTAAGTGGTTCGGCTACGACAAATAACGCCACTACCCAGCCAGCCAGAAAGCCTATTGAATAAAGAAAACCGTCGTAGCCGTAAAAAGCGATCATCCCGGCGATGCCCAGGAAAGAGGCCGCCGAGAGGTAGTCGCCCGCAAAGGCGACCCCGTTAACTGCCCAGTGGATGCGCCCCCCGGCAGCGAAGTACCCCTTAGCGTCTCTGGTGCGCCGGGCGAAGTAGAACGAAATCCACAGCACCACCGCGACGAATGAGACGAACAGGCCAACGGCAATCGGTGACGCTTCATAGATCATGGTCGGTTGCTCCTTCGGGCTGGTTCATTCTGTCTTCTGCGCGCGTGCAGATGACGTTGTAAATCAGCCCCATCACAATGGCGAGGACGATCAGGCCGAAGCCGTAAACAACCGCCAGGTTCAGCCCGGCGAAGACGATCTGCCCCATCGCCTGCGGAGCGATCGTGTTGATCGCCACAAAGCCGGCGTAGACCAGCCCGTATATTGCGAACAGGATGAGGCCGATCCGCGTCTTGAACGCGGAGGCGGCATCATCCCCTGCCTCTGGTGCGGGTTCGTGGTGCATAGTATTCCTTTCGTCTGCTCTGACTGTCACTGTCGCGGTGCGGGAGAACGGCAGGGCTGCACAGCGTCCTGACAGATGACGGCAAAAGCGCCGGTCCTGGCTGTCTGAAAACTGATCGGGAGATGCATGCGCGCACTGGCTGGCAGCTTGCCGGTTTGCGCCAGGCCTGCCCCTGGAAGCCATTTCGCTGCCCCGCCCCCCTCCCCTGCCCCGCGCTTCTTCCGGTGCAAGGTAACAGCAATTTTAACTGCTGCCCGCACTTTTGTGCAAATTATCACAATGTGTGCGTGGGCGGCCCCATGACGCAAAAAGCCCCGCGTTTGGCGGGGCCAGGTGAGCGCTGTATGTGATTTTGAGGCGGCCTGTCAGGCCGCCCCTGTCGCGTCATGGCGCTATGGGCACTGCTCCGCCAGCACGCGCCCGGCGGCCTCCAGCACGTAGTACATCGAGGCCGCGCCGGGGTCCAGGTGGCCCAGGCTCTTTTCCTTCAGCACAGTGCTGCGCCCGCGTTTGGCGATCATGTCCTTGGTCGAGTCGCGCCCGGCGGCGGCAGCGGGCAGCGCCTGCTGCCACGCGGCGCTGACGCTCGCCCCGCTTTCAGCGGCCGTCCCATACGCCTCCACGAACGGAATGAGCGTGTCCAGCATGGTCTTGTCGCCCAGTTGAGCCTTGCCCAGTTTGGTCAGCGCCCCCACCCCGGCGGCCAGCGCGGTGTGCACCGCCCTGGCGTCGGGCGTCGGGCTGGTCAGCGTGCTGCCAATCGTCGCGGGCATCCTGATGTTCGTCTTCGCGCGCAAG
>CAZKIB010000077.1:0-11188 GCA_964552425.1 uncultured Anaerolineaceae bacterium
GTTCGTAGGGCATTCGCGCGCCAAAGCCCGCCAGCCCGACCAGCGCCAGCATTTCATTGACCCGCGTCTGTTTTTCGCCGCGATTCCCGCGCAGGCCAAACGCGATATTATCCGCGATGTTCAGGTGGGGGAACAGCGCGTAATCCTGAAACACCATCCCGATGCGCCGCGCTTCCGGTTCCACAAATGTACCGTTCCCGGCGACAAGCTGGTCGTTGATACGGATTTCGCCGCTGTCGGGTTCTTCAAAACCGGCGATCAGGCGCAGCGTGGTGGTCTTGCCGCACCCGCTGGGGCCAAGCAGCGCGACTAACTGGCCGGGCCGCACGCTCAGATCAAAGGTTTGCAGCGCCGTAACCGCGCCAAAAGTCTTGCTCAGATGGGTGCATTGAAGCGCAAAGCTCAAAGTGATTCAACAGCCTTAAATCGTCCAATGGAAACCTGCCGCTGCCATTGTAACAGCCAGAAGCCCAAAAACAATCTCCTGAATGCCGATGTGTCTGGGCTGTGCCGGGCGGCGCAAACGAGACAGGCCGTAGACCGCGCGCGCCAGCAAAATGAGCGCGGCAAGGATGGATGTCACCGGGACAAGCTGGGCCGACGCCAGCGCTGTAATCCCGATGACCGCCATAAGATGCAGCGCAGTGGACAGGTGAGCGCTGGCGGGCTGGCCTTTTTCCAGACGCAGCCGCGCACGGACATAAAATACGGTGGGAACCGCGCGGGAAATGGGGATCGCAGACAGGGCCAGCGCCGGCACAAGCGCCCATCCACTGGCAGCGGCGATGCTGGCCGAGAAAGCCGAGAGGATGACCGGACCCAGAACCTCTGGCAGCCAGTGCCGGCTTTCGTGGTGCAGGTCAAAGATCAACTGGATAATCACCAGTGGGCTGACTATCAGCAGGGGAATCCATAACCCTGTAGATGGGGCAGTACGCCATACCGCCAGCAAAGTAGCCACAACCACAACGTTGTAAACCAGCAGGAAACGTCCGGCCAGCACCGTGCGCTGGTAACGCCTGCCCCGGCGGTAGTCACTCCACAGGATTATGAGCGGCTGGCGAGTCAGAAACAGGGCGAAGGACGCCAGAGCCAGCAGCCAGCCGGCCGGGGATGGGGCGACCAGCAGACCGAGCAGAATGGGTTCGAGCCAGAAGCTCCAGCTTCCGTGTTCCGCCGGGAGGGCAGCCGCGCGCCAGCGGGCTGGTTTTACAGCCGGGACAGCGGCAGCAGGACGGCCAGACACCAGGCTTTCACCCGCCGTGACTGATAGACAATAGGCTGAAGCAGCGGCTTTGCAGTCAGCGCCTGAACAGCTTCTCGCTGCTGTCCCTGCTGGTCACGCCACAGCATGATCGCCAGTCCCACTGCCGAAAAAGCCATCAGCAGCAGACCCGGTTCACCGATCAGCGAGAGCATCGCTTCGGTATGGACGGACCAGATGCGCGTCGCCAGGGTGCGCAGGCCAATCGGCGCGAGGACCAGTGTGGTGGGCAGTTCCTTCATCACACTCAGGAAGACCAGCGCCGCGCCCGCGATGATGCCCGCCCGCGCCAGCGGCACAGTAATCTTCAGCGTGACCTGCCAAGGACGCAGCCCCAGGCAGCGGCCAGCTTCTTCCAGACGGGGGTTGATCTGCGTCAGAGCGCTGCGTGTCGCGCCGACACTGAGCGGCAGAAAACGTACCGCATAACCGAGGACCAGCAGCGGCAGAGTCTGATACCACGCGGGGAAATAATTGGCGGCGAAAAATACCAGCGCCAGCGAAATCACAGTGCCGGGCAAAGCGTTACCCGTGTAGGACAGGCCCACCAGCCAGCGGCTCAGACGGGAATGAGACCGCACCGCCAGCAGCGCCAGCGGAACCGCCGCGAAAGCGACTGCCACCGCTGCTGCGCCGCTCACCCCGACAGTGTTCAACGTCAGTTCGCCCATGTCTACCGGCAGGGTATCCACCCGCACGCGCCCGAACAGCCACGCCAGCAGCACCCCCACCGGAACCAGCACCCCGATGCTCACCAGCGCGCCACAGAAGGCCAGCGCGGGCCAGCGCCAGCGCCCTAACCGGATGGTTTTGAGCTGCCGCCGTGCCCCTGTGCCGATGCGATAATTACGCCCCTGCACCGCCGCGCGGCGTTCCATATAAATGAGGGCCACCGTCAGGACGATCAGTACCAGCGCCAGCAGCGCCGCCCGTTCACGGTCAAACGAACTGGTGTATTGCAGATAAATCGCGCGCGTAAAGGCGTTGTAGCGCATAATTGCCACCGCGCCGAAATCGCTGAGCGTATACAGCGCAGTCACGAGCGTACCGGCAGCCAGCGCGGGCCGAAGCTGCGGCACAGTCACCCGCCAGAAGACCTGCCAGCGGCTCTGGCCCAGGCTGCGGGCGGCTTCTTCCAGCGCCGGGTCGACATTGAGCAGCGCCGCGCGCACCGGCAGTACGACAAACGGGTAGGTAATCAGCGTGATCGACAGCCATGCGCCAAACCAACCGCGAATATCCGGCAGGCGTTCCAGCCCGATCAGCACTTCCAGCCAGCCTTGCAGCATCCCCTTCGGGCCGAACATCGCCACATACGTCACCGCGCCCAGGTAGGAGGGAATCACCATCGTCAGCAGTCCAACTACCAGCCAGATGCGGCGATAGGGCAAATCCGTCCGGGCGGTCAGCCACGCGAAGGGCACGCCGATCAGGACGCTGGTCCCGGTGACAGTCACCACCAGCACGAGGCTGTTGACGACGATCTCGAAAGTGCGTTCGCGCAGCAGATACTCCACGCCTTCCTGACCGGCCCCCGCCGCGCGCAGCAGCAGATAGGCCAGCGGCAGCAGCATAAACAGCGCAATCACAATGCCGAATATCTGCAAAAAGGAAAAGCGGGGAAGACGGGGCCGCAGCCCGGAAAGATTGGTCCACTGCCGGGGGGCAGCAGCCTGATGGAGAAGGGTGGATTTTTGCATGAAGGACTCGTGTAATCCGGTCAGCCTAATATCACTTTAGCGTCTGTTGGCATCTGGCCCTAGTGCCAATATACCGATTGTGCCAGGTGTCACATGAAAAATGTGACGTTTGTCACCTCACCCCCAACCCCTCTCCATTGCGATGGAGAGGGGAAGTCGAACGCAGTGAGGCGGGGGTGAGGTCTGTGCTTATTCGTCCAGCGCGCCGCTGGCTTCGATCATTTCCAGCGTGGCCTGAAGATCGTCCAGATTGCTCAGGTCCACATCGGGAACCTGAATGTCCGCCAGTGGAACCAGTTCGACGCTTGGTTCCACGCCCGCCACCAGCGGGTATTCATAGGTTTCGGTGGCAAAGTAAGTCTGTGCATCACCGCCGAGCAGATACAGAATCAACCGCTGCGCCAGGCCGGGCTGGTCGCTGGTGTTCAGCACGCCCGCGCCGGCGATGTTCACCAGCGCGCCCACATCGCCGCCGGGGAAGTGATAATTGGTCGTGGTGATGGCCGGGTCTTCAGCCAGGAAGCGGTACAGATAATAATGATTGACCAGCCCTACCGGGACTTCGCCGTTGATGACCGCCTCGACCACCTGCGAATTGCCGCTGTAGGCGACAGCTTCATTGGCGACCATGCCTTCCAGCCAGGCCTGCGCTGCTTCGTCACCCAGCAGCACGCGCATGGCCGTGACCTGCGCCTGAAGCGAGGCATTGGTGGGCGCCCATCCGACCAGTCCGCGCCAGGCCTCCCCGGTCAGATCAAGGATGGATGCCGGCAGTTCCAGCCCGGCGGCGGCCAGCGCTTCGGGGTTATACACCAGCACGCGGGCGCGGGCGCTCAGGCCCACCCACAGATTATCGGGCGATTTGTAAACCGCGCTCTGCACCCGTTCGACCACATCACCCGGCAGCACTGCCAGCCGGCCGGCTTTCGCCAGCGCGCCCAGCGCACCGGCATCCTGCGCAATGTAGACATCCGCCGGGCTGTTCTCGCCTTCTTCGAGAATCTGATTGGCGACTGCCGCCGTGTCCCCGTACAGCACCTCGACCTGAATGCCCGTATCCTGCGTGAAACGTTCCAGAATTGGGCCGATCAGGCTCTCGCTGCGGCCAGAATACACGGTCAGCACGTCGTCCTGGGCCGCCGCGGGAACCAGCGCGCCCCCCAGCAGAGCCAGCAGCAGAGCCACATAAACCATAAAACGCATGGGAACTCCTTGCATAAAAGGCGAATCCGTCATAGGATTCTTGGACAATACAAAACTTTTCAGCGTCGGGTATCAGGATAGGCGTCCACATACCCCGGCGCTGAATTGTTTTTATTGTGCCCGCCTCGCCGCCAGATGTCCACGCTTGTGGTAAATTTCTCAATTTTGCGCCAGATAACACCAGATTGCCGGGGTGATCGATTCCGGTTTGCACGCGGTTAAGAAAGTCTGTAACCGCGTTATGGAGAGGGGGCCGGGGGGTGAGGTTATTGTTCCACAATCGCAATCTCCTCATCCGTCAGCCCGTATAATTCATACACCAGCGCGTCGATCTCCCGATCCGTGCGCGCGATCTGCTGCTCGATCAGCCCCTGCCGCCGACGCAAGCTGTTGGTGCAGATCGAGCATGGCCTGTACCAGCGCGACCATGCGGTCATGCTGCGCCACGTCCGCCGGGTTGTCGAAGTCAATGGTGCGGATGGGAGTATTATTGACATTTGTTGCATTGAATCGTGTATATCCACCTAGCTTGGCAGGACAAACCATTCGTAAGTGATAAGAGATAACTTTAGAATTAAGCAGGCCGAGTAAATATAGTATCGAGTGTCCGTCCAAATTCTCAGGAATAATCGCGGGACAGTTTGCTCCATTAAAGCAGGTATCCCTATCTAACATTCCAACCGTTGAACGGTTATCAATACCTTTGATTATTAACTTTTCGGGCTTGATGTAACTGAAACTACCTGGACGCAGATGTCGATACCAATTTTCACCTGTTGCATAGAGTTTTCGACTATCCATGCGCTGAACTAATTTATCCTTGAATTGATGCAGGTAACTGTACGTCTTTGGATATAACTCCTGAAACTCTTGTTCTGGAATAAGTTGCGGCGCTCCATCATTACTTTCTGTATAGGGGTATATGACCCTCGCATTTGGATTTGTAATAGTAAACCGTTTTATTTCAGTACCTCTGTAGGCGTAAGGGTAGATAACGCCATCTTCGAGTCCAAGTTCTTCTGCTTTTTCTTTTGTTACTACAAAGCTAGAATCCATACCCGTTAGATCACCGATATAAGCGTGGCCTAAGTTCTCAAGTGGTGTCCATCTAATGCCTTTCAAAGAAAGGAAATTAGGCAGATCAAGCTGTCCTAAATTCCAGGGTTCTGCTGACAAGGTATCCAATGCGACGACTTTTTGATCTGCGTCGTAAATTCCCTGTAGGTTCAGAGAGCTAATGTCGTGAATTACACGTAGCAACATTGTAGGTGCTGGTGAGGGACTCATTATGAATATAGCGGGGTAAGTGTCCGCTGTGAAAACAGGTAGAGAGCCGAAGTCTACAATTTGATGCAGGAAACCTTGTGCAAGCAGTTCTCGCATGTTTTTTCCATAATCGGTTGCCATCCACTGAGAGGTTGAAATGAACCCAATCAGCCCCTGTCTGTTGGCAAGTGATAGAGATTTCTCAAGGAATATCTGAGATAAATCGGTTTTGCTTGCAGGAGTTTTATATTTCTCAAAGATGTAGTCGGATTCTTTATGTGGTATTCTCTGAATTCGCACATACGGCGGATTGCCAATCACCGCATCGAAGCCGCCGTTCCGCATGATGTCCGCGAATTCCATCTCCCAGTCAAACGCCTTGACGCGGTAAATCTCTTCGTCGTCAAACATCGGAATCTGCTTGCCCGCGTAAAAGTCGCTGCCGATCAGGCTGTTGCCCCACTTGATGTTGCTGGCGAGGTCGGGCAGCAGGCGTTCCCCGGCGCTGAACAGGGTGTACTGCGTGCTGCTGGCGGTCTCCTCTTCCAGCAATCTTCAGCAGCAGCGACAGCTTGGTCACTTCCACCGCCTGCTGGTCAAGGTCCACGCCGTAAATGTTGTTGAGCAGGATGCGCTTCTTCTCGCTGGTGGTCAGGGCGTAGGGCTGGGCCGGGTCATCGGTGGCGCGGATGCGGTTCTTGTATGTGCTGTTGGGGTTGCTGCTCACCTGCTCCGTGTAATAGGCCACGTGCCAGTCGATCAGGTACTGGTACGCGCCGATCAGGAACGAACCGGAACCACAGGCCGGGTCGAGGATGCGCAGCGCGGCGACCTGATTGGGGTTTTTGCCCGCCAGCAGTTGGCCCACCGTGTTTTCGACAATGTAATCGACAATGTACGTCGGCGTGTAGTAAACGCCGCCCGCCTTGCGTACCTCCGGCTTTTCCTCCACGTGGGCGCTGCCGTTATCCAGCACGATCACGCTGCCCAGAAAACGCTCGTACACCTGCCCCAGAATATCGGCAGGCAGCACCGAAAATTCGTAGGGGCTGTGCGGGTAATACAGGTCGGTGATGATGCTGTGCAGGGCCTCGCCGCCGATGTCGATCTTCAGCGAGACCGGGTCGCCCGCCTCGTCGTTTTCGTCGGTAGTGAAGTGGAACAGGCCGCTGTTGTACTTGTCGTTGGCCTGCGCGTACAGCGTCTTGAGCTGGTCGTAAACATCGTCCCGCGCGCGCGCGATGCCGTGCAAGCGTCCGTAAGGTTCGATGTTGCGGTCTTCGCAGATTCGCAAAAACACCAGCCGGTCAATCGTGCGCTGGACAGCGATGTTCAACTGGCGGTGGGTCAGGTCCCGGTTGCGCCGCGCGATGTCCTTCGCCAGCAGTTCGCGCCAGCCCTCCATCTCGCGCAGGAACGAATCGTCAACCGTCAGTGTGCCTCTGGGTTTTTCCTCCTCCACCAGCCGTTCCAACGCGCCATCCAGCACCGCCTCGTAGCTGAACAGGCCGTACAGGTCGTCCCACTGCTGCGGGTACTGGTCGTAGGTCAGGTAGCGCAGTCGGGCGACATGGGCCGCATCCTCCGGCGCGGGCTGCTGCAAACAGTTGTAGACGATGAACTCCTCGAAATCGGTCAGCACACTCAGGGGCAACTTTTTTGACCAGCCATAGCGCCGTATCTGGTAGGCCGGGTCGGGGTCTTCCTGCAAGCGTACCGAAGGTTTCTTGGCCTCGACATAAAAGCGGATGTCCTTGCCGGTGCGGAAGCCATAATCCGGGTGTTTGACACGCTTGCGCTGGCCCTCATCGACAAGGGTGCGGTCTTCGTGAACGACGTGCAGGCTGTTTTCTACCTCCCAGCCCAGCGCCCGAAACAGCGGGTTGATGAACTCGATACGCACCTGGGTCTCGTTGTAATCCGGCTGGCGGAATCGCGCCTGATCGCGGTCAAATTTTTCGACAAGCTGCTCGACTTTGGCCTTGGCCGCCTGATATTCCGACACGGGCACATCCCCTGTTAGCATTCGTTCTTAACCCCATTGTAGACCAAAAGGCGCGACTCGACCATAAAGCACCTTATCCCGCCAGCTTGCAACCAAAGAAGTCCCTGTGGCTCCCCTCTCCAATTTGGACGAAGTGCCGCGTTCCTGGCGGTGGAGGGGTTGGGGGTGAGGTAGAGCGCAAACCCTCTTTGCGTTGATCGTTTATCCCTTTGCTATTGTCTTTCTGCCGCCGATTGAAATCGACGGCAAGGCAGAACAAGTCCCTGCGGGACTGAGGCCCGTTCGCCGGATAGCATGTTAGGCTGCGTTGACATATTCCACCGCAGGCTGGAAACCTACGGCTGCGACCTTAAGGAAGGACGCTGAAGCGCCCTGTTGAGAGTCCCCTTGAGGGGACTTTTCACGGCTGGCAGCCGGATGCTTTGAGCATCTGGCGGCAAAATAAGCGAAACGTCAACAGAACCTAGCAAAAAACGGTTTTGTCTTTGCCCCTTTGCGGCTTTGCGCCTTTGCGTTGATCGTTTATCCCTTTGCTTTTATCTTTCCGCCGCCGGCCCTGTGGATGCCCCACGCGGCAGCAACCCGCGCCCATTTTCAACGTATACCATCATATGGAAACGCCCAAACACTGAATCTTTAGGGGTGCTGGTTCGAGAATGCCGCTATGATGGTAAAATGTGAATGTCAACCTGACAGGCTATTCACAGGAGTGCCCTTCATGGCAGCATGGTGGGGATCGCGCAGCAACGTTTCCTCGCGTTTGCGGTTGGAAGTCGAGGCGATGCGCGCCGCATTCAGCAACACCTTCAAATTATCCGTGCCGCAGTTCGGCCTGCTCTACTGGGAAGGCATCGTCGAGGTGAATCTGTCCACCGTCATGCAGACGGAACACCGCCTCAAGATCGTCTATCCCAACGAGTACCCCAACCGCCCGGCAGAAGCCTACGTGCTGAAGCCGCGCATCTACAGCGAGAAGCACCAGTACGAAGACGGCCAGTTGTGCCTGTTCAACCCCAAGGACGGCGAACAGTACGGCTGGAATCCGGGCCGGTCCACCGCCGTGACAGTGGCGGGCTGGGCGGTGCAGTGGCTGTATGCTTACTATACCTGGCGCGCAACAGGGGACTGGCCGGGCATCGAAGAACGGGTGCGGTCTGATACCCCGCTGCCGCGCCGACGGAGGCCATAACGTGTGAATATGTTACGTGGACTGAACATGCGCCACAACGTCCCTAATCTGGTCGTGTCCCAGCGGGCGCTGCACAAGATGGCGGCTGCGGCGCGGCATTTTATTGAAGACGAAACCGGTGAGGCGATGGTCGGGTTAGTCGTGCCCGGCGAAAAAACCGGCATTGATACGATCTACGTGCTGGACACCATCTCACCGGACGAAAGCGCCGTGCGCCAGCTCCATACCTTCCAGCAGGGCGACGAGCGCCAGGACGAGATTATCTGGTGGTTGCAGGAAAACTGGCAGGTCTACCGCGCCCAGCATCGCACCGGCGCGGGGCATCCGCTGGCGGCCCGCTGGGATGTGCCGCTGCGCTACCTGGGCGACTGGCACAAGCAGCCCGGTTTCATGATCGCCCCCAGCGGCGGCGACCAGCGAACCGCGCTGGCGTGGCTGGACGATGACGAAAACGGCATGGATTATCTGCTCGCGCCGATTCTGACTCTGGGACATCCGTCCACCATTATCAACACGCCGCCGAGCGCCAATTTTGTGATGATCCCGCAGGCAGACGAGGTTCACATGCGCGTGGATTTCTGGTACATCCACCGTGAGGTGCGGATGTTCCAGCCGATTACCCCGGCGGTCTACCCGGACGAACAGCTTCCGGCGCTGGCGGCTTATCCCTGGCATCTGATCAAACAGAGCCGGGCCAGCATGGAATTCGCGCGCCTGCACGAGGACCAGTTGTTCACGTCAATTGTGCTGTGGGACGCGAACGGCATTCCGCCACTGGAAATCTGTTTTATGGTGGCGCGGGTGGGGTCTGACCGCGTGCTGCTGATCGTCACCCCCTGGAATTACCCGGAGCAGCCGCCGGCTGCGCGGGTTGCGCCCTTCACCCAGATGGACACCGAAGAGGACCTCTACGACGTGTTCGCGGAATTGTGGGCGGCGTCCACGCCAGTGGCAGACCCACCCGGCTGGCACTGGGCGGAGGATCGTTACCTGGTGGATTACATTCACGCGCTGGAGCAGTCGCTGGGGATGAAAACGGCAGCGCCCGCCCCAAATCCGCAGCCGCCGGTTAGCCCTGTAGACGAACCTGCCGATGTCGTACCATCGGAGGAGGATGCGTCATGAGTTGGAGTCGTGTCGAAGGCGTTCTGGGGGCTGAGAATCTGGCGCTGCTGGCGCGCAAACGGGTCGCCGTCGTCGGGCTTGGCTCTGGCGGCGGGCTGGTAGCGCTCAGTCTGGCAATGAGCGGCGTCGGCCACTTTATCCTGATTGACGACGATGTCCTGGAAGACGGCAACATCGTGCGGCATGTGGCGGACCGGCGTTATCTCGGCCAGCCCAAAGTCGAAGCGGTGGCTGACCTGATCCGCCAGCGCAACCCGCAGGCCGAAGTGGAAACGCACATCGGGCGGATCGAGCAGCACATGGATTTGCTTGAGCGGGTGGATATGCTGGTGGTGGCGGTGGATGGCGAAAACGCCAAGTATACGCTCAACCAGGCCGCGCTCGATCATAACCTGCCGGCGGTGTATGCCGGGGTGTATGAACGCGGCGAAGGCGGCGACGTGGTGGTGATTTACCCGTATGATGGACCCTGTTATGCCTGCTGGGCGGCCCAACTGCGGGATGAAAACGCGGTCACAGCCAGCCCCGGCGAAGTCCTTGACTATGGCATGATCGGACCCGGTGGTACACTGGAAGCAGAACCAGGACTGTGGCTGCATGTGACGCGGGTCGCTTCCGTGCAGGCCCATCTGATCCTGAATGAACTGCTCAAGGGCACGGATGTGTATGAACCGATGCCCGCCAATACGGTCATTCTGGCAAACAATGCCCTGGAGATCATCACCGGACAGGTGACGCCGCCGCACAGCGCGGTGTGGGTGACGATTGACCGTGACCCGGATTGTCTGGTGTGTGGCAATAAATTACAGCGAGCACAGGCGCTCAGGGATGCGCCGCTGACGCTCAGTGATTTAGTGGACACGACGGGGATTGTGATGCAGGAAGAAGACGAGGGATAAAACGTGATGGACGAGAATCAGAAACCGGTGGAAAACAACACAACCACGCCAGCCAATACCAACACAACCACCCCGCCGGAACCGACCCCACCTTCCAGCACGGACGATGAAACCATGCAGGACCGGCTGGAACGGCTGGGCGGCGAACCGGCCCCGGTGATTACACCGGAGGAATTTGCCCGTTTACAGCAGGCTGGTCAGGTGCATATCGACGCGCGCGGGCGCGTGCGCACAGCCCGCCGCAGCGATGCCGAAGCCGGTGTCTCGCTGCGCAAACGCCGGGCATGGTATGGCTTCTAACGGCGACGAAGCCCACGCCCTGCGCAATGCGTTGATCGACAGCCTGAAGGAAAAGGGCGAACTGGCCGACCCCCAAATCGAAGCGGCTTTTCGAGACGTGCCCCGGCACTATTTTCTGCCTGATCTGCCGCTCGATCAGGTCTATTCGGACGAGGCGCTGCCGGTCAAACGCGACCCGGATGGCGTCGTCATCAGTTCGTCCAGCCAGCCCACGATGATGGCGATGATGCTGCGCCA
>CAZKIB010000077.1:11231-24080 GCA_964552425.1 uncultured Anaerolineaceae bacterium
TGGAACCGGCTATAACGCTGCCATCATGCAGTACCTGGTCGGTAACGACGGCCATGTCACCACGCTGGAACTCGATAAGGAACTGGCCGAAGGCGCACGGCACAGTCTGCAAAAGGCCGGCGCGTTCGATGTGCGGGTGGTCGAAGCCGATGGCACAGGGGGTTATGCGCCGCGTGCCGCTTATGACCGCATCATCGCCACTGCCGGCGTGTGGGACATCCCCAAAGCCTGGGTGCAGCAGCTCAAACCGCGCGGGATCATCGTCGCCCCGCTGTGGATTGACGCGCTTCAGGTCAGCGCGGCTCTGCGTCTGGAAGAAACCGAAACCCTGTACAGCGCTATGAATTTGCCCTGCGGCTTTATTCGCCTGCGCGGGGCGGGTGCGGGGCCGGTGGTGTCACAGCGGGTGGGCAGTTCGGCGCTGGTGCTGACCGCCAACCACGTGCCGAGTCTGGACAACGCAGCGCTGCACGCCCTGTTTTCCGACGGGGTCGAACATAACCTGCTGGATATTCGCCTGAACGCCAGCGATTATTTTCACGGTTTCCTGCCCTATCTGGTGCTGCATCTGCCGCAGGGTTTTACGTTCGCCGCCTACAATCTGATCGCCAACCAGCAGGTCTACGGCATTGATGGGCACGGTTTCGCGCTCATGCGGGCGGGGAGCGCCTGTTTCGTCCCCTTCCATGCGCATGGCGAAGCACGCAGTTTTGGCGCGCCGGATGCCTTCATGGCGGTGCAGGATGTGCTGCTGGCCTGGGACGCGGCGGGCCGGCCCGGCTGGCAGGCGCTGCGGCTGCGCCTGTATCCAAAACCCGGACCTGTAAGCCCGGTCAGCGAAGGTCTGGTGTATAATCGTCAGGATCATGATGTTCATGTATGGCAGGCTCTGTCTTGATTACACTGGATGATGTGCGCGCCGCGCTTGATCTGGATACTTTTGATGTGGCGGCGGCCCACGCGCTTATGTTCCCGGCAACACGCCAGCGGATGGCCCAGAAAACTGAACGGTCCCGGCAGGCCGGGGTGCTGGTGCTGCTGTACCCGGAAGCCGGTCAGCTTCATTTTGTCCTGACTCGCCGGACAGATACTCTGCGCGGCCACAGCGGGCAGATCAGTTTTCCCGGCGGGCGGCGCGACCTGGCCGATGCCACCTTTATCCACACCGCCCTGCGCGAAACGCACGAAGAACTGGGGGTGGTGATCCCGGCATCTGCTGTAGTCGGCAGTCTGACACCCATTTACATCCCGCCCAGCGATTTTGAAGTCTTTCCCATCGTCGCCGCGCTGGATCATGCGCCCCGGCTGCACCCCAACCCCCATGAGGTCGCCGAAGTGTTCGGTGTGCCGCTGGCCGCGCTGGTGGATGACCGTTACAAACGTGTCGAGGACTGGCCCTTCAACGATACCCTGATGCGTGTCCCGTTTTATGCCTTTAACGGCCATAAAGTGTGGGGCGCAACGGCCATCATGCTGAGTGAACTGGAATGCCGCCTGCGTGAAGTCCTGCCGGAATCTATCCTCAAGATGATCTCCTGAAACTTCATATACAGCGCATACACAGCGCCGATATTTCTCTTACACACGCCGCGTATCATGGACAGCATCAAACGAAAAATCCTACTGTAATTTCAGGAGTGTGAAACCATGGTACTCGTTCGCCAACCCTACTATGTCACCCGCCGCCCTGCTCAGGCCAGCGCCGCCCCGGCTGCGGAACGGGTCTATCGTCTGCCAGTGGATGCCTATGCTGACGAGAACAGCGTGGTGCTGACCGCTTCTGTGCCCGGCCTGAAGCTGGATGATCTGGAAATCAATGTGGATGGTGACGAACTTGTCATTCGCGGTGAAATCAACGGCCATGAAGAGGGTGTCCAGTACATTCTGCGCGAACGCTTCCATGGCAGGTTCGAGCGCCGTTTGCAGATCAACGTGCCTGTCGATGTGAACGCCGCCGAAGCCACCTATGAAAACGGCGTGCTGCGCCTGGTGCTGCCCAAAGCTGAGGAAGCCAAACCCCGCCGCATCGCGGTGAACGTCGCCCACTAACCATCACAACCATCTTCCGCTCATCGAAAGACGCACCATCGCAGGTGCGTTTTTTGTTTGACGGCAACTGGAAAACAGGTCACAATGAGGTGGACGGGTCGGTCCGCACAACCCGGCAAAGACCGCTGCAAAGAGCGAGGAGTGCCTGAACATGGACGATGGGCATGTGCTGGTGATCGGTTCCGCAGGCATAGACGTAAAGGGTCGCCCTCGGCATGAGCTGGAATGGGAGACATCGAACCTGGGCCGGGTGCGCAGCAGTGTGGGCGGCGTCGCGCGTAATATCGCTGAAAATCTGGCGCGGCTGGAAGTCGAGACCGTCCTGCTCACCGCAGTCGGCAAGGATTCTGCCGGACGGCGGGTGATCCGAACCTGCGAAAAGGCCGGCATTGATTGCAGCCATGTGCGCACCTTACCGGGCGCACGCACCGGAACCTATCTGGCGCTGCTGACCCCGCAGGGTGAACTGATGACCGCTATCAGCGATTTTTCCGTGATGGAATATGTCGATACGGATTACCTGATTGGACACGAACGGCTCTTTGCCAGCGCCGCAATGATCGCGATTGACGCGACTCTCTCGCCCGCTGTGCTGACCACCGTGTTCGAGCTTGCCAGACGCTATGAAGTCCGGGTATGCGTGGATCCAACCAATCCAGCGCTGGCGGTCAATCTGTGCGATTATATCGACCAGATGTACATGGTATCCCCGAACGCCGCCGAAACCACCGCGCTGTGCGGGCTGGTGGACCCGGCGCACGATTATGAAACCGCTATCAGCGCGGCGCGGCATCTGGTCGGGATGGGGGCGAAGGTCGCGGTGGTGACGTTGGGCGAAAAAGGGCTGGCCTATGCCGATGGCAGCGGCGGCGGACATCTCCCGGCCATTGGCACGCGCGTAGTGGATCCCACTGGCGCGGGGGATGCCTTCAGCAGCGCAGTGATTTTCGGGCTACTCAACGAAGTGCCGCTGGATGAAGCCATGCGCCTGGGTGTGACTGCCGCCTCGCTGACGCTGCAAAGCCAGCACACCGTCCTGCCGAATCTCAGCCAGGAACTCCTGTACGAGTCCCTGGCGATCTGAACAAACCTGAATCACAGTTTTCCGCACTGCAGGTCAAAACGGTGCGGCTGATATGCAATAAGTCCGTTAAAACGGACTCTCAACCCCCGGATTCTCCTTGAGTCCACTTGAGTTCGACTTGAACGTTGGCAGCCGGAAGTTTGAACATCTGGCGTGCTAAGGGATGAATTTCGTGATTCACAGAGATTTTCTTTTTTGACTATCGACCATGGACTAACGACTTTAGACTGTTTGCTAAAAACCTCCAATCGCCCCTACGCGAGTTCCGAAACCTTTTCTAAACATCTATAGATGTGATCTTGCTGAGACATACAACCAAAAGCGCAATTGTCGTATACAATAGTAACTATCCCGATCTGGTTGTGATGTGAGTATTCCCATGCGTAAAATCAGCCTTATTGTCACGCTGCTGTTGTCATTGTGGTTCACCCTGCCGGCTGCCGCACAATCCGCGCCCAGCCCACAGGCCGCCCAGCCCACCGGCCCGATTCTGGTGCTGCCCGAATTATTGGAACGCGCCACCAACGCCGCCACATCCGGCGATCACCGGCAGGCGGTGCTGGATTACAGCCTGTTTATCCTGCTCAACCCTACCTTCAGCCAGGGCTATGCCAGCCGCGCGATCAGCTACCAAGCGCTGGGCGACTCTGCCCAGGCCATTCAGGACCTCACCCGCGCACTCAGTTACGAGGTCACATCGCCACAGTACCTGGCCGCTGTGTATTACACGCGGGCTTCCCTTTATCTGAATGAGAATGATATTGATGCAGCTCTCACCGATCTGAACGCCTCCATTGAAGCCTTCCCGGATGGTGTGCAGGCGCTGGAAACCCGCGCCCAGGTGCTCATCTTCATGCAGCAGTATGAGGATGCCCTGGCAGACTACGATCACCTCATTGAGTTACAGCCGGGCGATGCGCGCTACTTTCTGGATCGCGGATTTCTGCACACGCAGCTAGGCAACCTGGAAAACGCGCTCAACGATTATACGCAGGCGGTTGAAATCAACCCGCAGGACGCCGGGTCATACGCGGCACGCGCGATGTTCCATTCCCAGCGGCGCAACTTTGGCGACGCGCTGGATGACATCAACAGCGCCATTGACCTCAGCCCGCGCACCGGTCAGTTTTACCTGCTGCGCGGTTCGCTCAACACTGTGGTCGACAAACCTGTCGAAGCCGCCGACGATTATTTCCAGTGGATCACCCTCAGCCAGACGCAGCGTTTTGAAGCGCCCGATACCCTGACCGACAGCGGCTCCTTTACGGTTGAGATGGGGCCAGGGTGGGTTTATAACATCCCCTTTGAAGCCACTGAAGGGCAGCGCATCAATGTGGCCGCCAGCGGCACATCCGAGCAGCAGCCGATTGATCCACTGCTGGTCATTCTGGGGGTGAATGGCAGCCCGGTGGTCGCCGACGATGACAGCGGCGGCAATATGGCAGCCTTCATTCGCAACTTTATTATCCCTGAAGACGGCGAATATACGCTGGTTATCGGCCAGGCGGCCGGCGGGGCACAGCAGGGCAACATCGCGATTCAGGTTGATCTCGGTGAAGATTGAGAATACCTGAACAACCCTAACGAATCTTTGACAATGAACGCTTAATTGTTGTGCTACAATTGAGAAATGATTGTCAAGAAGGTTGAATATCAATCGAGTGAAAGGTTGCGCCATGATTGTCACAATGGAAATGGGGCCACGCCTGGAAACCCGCGCGCCTGATTTTTGTGTCCTGAATCACGAAAGTCGGGTGATGACACTGGAAGATTTGCAGGGTGAACGCGGTTTGATGCTCGGTTTTACCGGGGACATCTGGCAGCCCGCCAGCGTGCGCCGTATTCTGTGGTTGCAGCGTTATCAGCCCCAGTTTGCCAGGCATGGGGTCAATCTCGCCCTGGTGATCTGTGACAAGCCGCATATGCTCTACGGGTTTTCGATGAGTTCAGTAGTGCCGCTGGAATTCCCCCTGCTGGCGGATATGGATCGCCACATTCACAGCCTGTATCAGATGAACCGTTATGCCGGTCTGGTGATTGTTGACCGCGAAGGCATCATGCGCGACAAGTGGATTATGCCGGATGAACGGGTATGGCCCAAAGCGCCCGAACTGATCGCCGCGATGGAACTGCTGTAGGTATACAGCCGACAGTCCTGAGTCTTTCGTCAATTCAGAAAGCGCGGCGCAAAGACACCCAGATGCAGAGGGGCTGAGAAGGCCCCTTTTTTGCGTCAGGTTGTGTTTATTAAGGTTGAAGCCGCCTTGCCTGCCATGCCAAACGCTGGTATATTCTTGATCGGCATCTGAAAAATGCGCCTATCATGAAAGGGATTCAACCATGCCGGTACGTCATGCGGAAGCTGTGTGGAACGGTACATTACAGGAAGGCAGCGGCGCTATGAAAATGGCGAGCGGGGCCTATGAGGGACAGTATTCTTTTAGTTCGCGCTTTGAAGAAGGAACCGGCACAAACCCGGAAGAACTGATCGCTGCCGCGCACGCCGGCTGCTACTCGATGGCCCTCAGCGGCGGGCTGGGTCGGGCGGGCTTTCCCCCCAACAGCGTAAAGACCGTCGCCAAAGTGCACATCAACAAGAAGCCCGAAGGCGGTTTCATCATCAACAAGATTGAACTGGAAACCGAAGCAAGCGTGCCCGGCATTGACGACGCCAAATTCCAGGAAATCGCCGCCGCCACCAAACTGGGCTGCCCGGTGTCCGTCGCATTGGGCGCGGTGGAACACATTACCATCTCTGCCAGGCTGGTGTAATCCATCTTCCTTTTTGCGCTACAATCAAGGGCGCTTCCTTCGCGGAGCGCTCTTTTTAGTTGTCAGTCGTCAGTCTATAGTCTTTAGTCTCAGGTCTTGAACGATCACCGGCCATTTATCTGGTGCAGTCCCGGAAATGTCGGGGGTGATTGATCTTCTCAGTTGACCTGAACAGGTCGCACTGGGTCTTGTTTTGAGAACCAGAGACTGCTGACTACAGACTATCGACTTTTTTACACTGGAGAATGCCGTGTCGTTTACGCTGGCTGTAGATGTCGGATCGTCGTCGGTGCGCGCTATGCTGTTTGATTCGCAGGGCCGCGCGCGCGAGGGTGTGTTCGTGCAGAAACCCTATACCTCCCAGACCACCCCCGACGGCGGCGTGATGATCGACCCGCTGCGCATCACCCAGGTGATTTTCGCCTGTATTGACGAAGCCTTGCAGCAGGCCGGGGGCGCGGCGGAGTCTATCGAACACGTGGCAGTGGATACCCTGGTCGGCAATCTCATGGGGATGGATGAACATGGCGAACCGACCACACCCATTTACACCTGGGCCGATACACGCGGCGGCCAACTGGTTGACACCATTCCGATTGATCGAACGGATTACACCCGTCGCGCGGGCTGCCGACTGCACACCAGCTACTGGCCGGTGCGCCTGTTGTGGCTGCATCAGGCCGAGCCGCAAGCCTGCCAGCACACCCGCTGGTGGCTGTCGCTGGGTGAATACGCGCTCTATCGGGTATTCGGCCAGCGGCGTATCAGCCTGAGTACAGCTTCATGGAGCGGCCTGCTCAACCGTCACGAACTGGCCTGGGATACGCTTATACTGGAACATCTGCCCGTTGAGGTGGAGCAGCTTTCGGAAATTTCCAACGCGCCCTTTCAGGGTCTCAGCGGCCAGTGGGCGGCGCGCTGGCCGGCGCTCAAAGCGGCCTTCTGGCATCCATCTATCGGTGATGGCGTAGCTTCGAATATCGGCGGGGACTGTTCCAGGCCTGGTTATGTGGCGCTCTCGCTGGGAACCAGCGGGGCGATGCGCGTGGTCGTAGCTGGCACACCGGAACAAACGCCCGATGGTCTGTTCGTTTACCGCATTGATGAAGGCCGTTCGCTGGTGGGCGGCGCATTGAGCAACGCCGGCAATCTGTACGCCTGGATGAACCGGGTGCTGCAAACCGGAAAGGAAACCGAGTTGCAGGCGGCAGTCGGGCAGATCGGGCCGGACAGTCACGGTCTGACGATTCTGCCATTTCTGGCGGGCGAACGCGCCCCCGGCTGGAACCCCAACGCGAAGGCGGTCTTTATGGGCATGACCTTTGACACCCGCCCGGAGCATCTGGTGCGCGCCGGCCTGGAAGCAGTGGCCTATCGCTTCTACCAGATTTTGCAGCGCCTGAAACCCCTGCTGCCGGACGAGGTCATCTTCATCGCCAACGGCGCGGGGCTGGTCAATTCGCCGGTATGGATGCAGATTATGGCGGATGTCCTCGGCGCGCCGGTATATGCCAGCGCTCAGGCCGAAGCGACTATTCGCGGCACAGCGCTTCTGGCGATGGGCGCTGATCTGCCGCCCGAACTCGGCCCCGGCTGTACACCCAACACCGACCATCACGCCATCTATATGGACGCGGCCCAACGTCAGCAGACACTTTATAGCCGGCTGCTGAGATAGACAATTATGCTGTACGAATACACCCCGGCATACCCTACCCCGCAGCACGCGCTGGCTGCCGAGCGCATCACCGGTTTTTTTGCGCAGCGGCCCGGTGTCGAAACCGTTTTGCTGATCGGTTCGTGCGCGCGCGGTAAAGCTGTGCGGGATAGCTGCATCGACGTGTTTATCCTGACGGAACCGGAACTGCCCCGCTCCCGCCGGGATGATCTGGAACAGGCGTGGCAGGCGTTTTATGCCAGCGACCCAGCCTTCCCCGCGCTCCGGCAGATGGGCAAATATGCGCATGTTGATCTGGATTTTACGGACGGGCGCTTCGACCCGGCGCATCATTATCACGGCTGGACCAGCGGGGCGGATGAATTTGAACTGACGGTGGGCAACCTGCTGGCGTACAGCGCGCCGCTGTGGGAGCGCGCCGATTATTATCGCCAGCTTAAGGCGCAGTGGCTGCCCTATTATGACGAAACGCTGCGGCAGGAACGGCTGGCGATGGCGCGTCATTTCTGCCTGAACAACCTGCACCATATCCCGCCGATTGTGCCGCGCGGCCTGTACTTTCAGGCGTTCCGGCGGCTGTACAACGCACTCGGCGAATTTTTGCAGGCATTGTTTATCGCCCGCAGCGTGTACCCCATCGCCTATGACAAGTGGATCAAGGAGCAGATGGTCGATATTCTGGGACTGCCGGAACTCTACCCGCAGTTGGTCAGCCTGCTGGAAGTGCGCCATCTGGAAAGTGATGAATTGATCGAGAAAGGCCGCACGCTCGAAACGCTGCTGGAACACTACACGGCGGATTAACCCTGCCGGTCTGCGTTGATTACCTGCATAATAGAGGTTGTCCACATAGAGGGTCACGCCCATGCGCTGCACATTTTATACGGCTGATGTATTTACGGATCAGATTTTCGGCGGCAATCCGCTGGCCGTTTTCCCGGACGCGGCCGGCCTGACCGACGAACAGATGCGGATGGTCGCACGAGAATTCAACCTGTCGGAAACCGTGTTCGTTTTCCCGCCTGCCAACCCGGATTACACCCGGAAGCTGCGCATTTTCACACCCGGTATGGAACTGGCCTTCGCCGGGCATCCCACTATCGGCGGCGCGATTGTGCTGGCCGTGATTGGGGAATTTACGCTGTCCGGTGAGGAGACGACCATCGTGTTTGAAGAAGGCGTCGGGCCGGTTCCCGTGAAGATTCGGACTTACAACGGTCAGCCGGTCTTTGCGCAGTTGACCGCTGCCAGACTGCCGGAACTGCTGGAATCGCCTCCACCGATCAGCGATCTGGCGGCTGTGCTTGGATTGAATGAAAGCGATTTTGTGGGCGCGGATATGCCCCCGCAGGCATGGACCTGTGGGAACCCCTTTCTGTTCGTGCCGCTCAAAAACCGGGATGCGCTACGGCGGGCGCGGGTGCGGGTGGATGTGTGGGAGCGGGTGCTGAAGGACTATGCAGCGCCACAAATTTTTGTGTTCACGCATGATACGGACGGCGCGGCGGCACGGGCGCGCATGTTCGCCCCGGCCCTGAATATCCCGGAAGACCCGGCCACAGGTTCTGCGGCCAGCGCGCTGGCGGGCCTTCTGAGCCAGTATTCGACCATCCAGAACGGGCTGCTCGGCTGGGTGGTGGAACAGGGCGTCGAGATGGGCCGGCCCAGCACCCTGAGCATTGAGGCCGACATCGAAAACGGCATGATCACCGGGGTGCGCGTAGGCGGCGCGGCGGTGCTGGTCAGCCAGGGCGAGATGGAGATTCCCTGAAACCGCAGGCTAAACGTCACTTTTCAGGCACGTCAGGCGCGTGCGAAAATGGTAAAATAGACGCAGATGGATGGTTGGTGAGCTTACTGTTGATGATCTCTAAACTGGCCTTCGTTTTACTGGTACTCCTGCTGGTCCCCGCTGTCGCCCAGTCTCAGCCCGCTCCGTTCTGCGGCGTGGTCGATTCGATTGATTATCCGATTGATAACCTGGTCGAAGGTTATGACGATTTCGCCCAGTTTCGTTCGCGTTTCGGCGGCAACCATGTCGGTCTGGATATTGGCTTTGACCGCTGGGGCGAGCCAGTGCGCGCCGCCGCGAAGGGCCGTGTAACCCTCTCGAACATCGAGGAATGGGATACGGAAAAAGGTGTGGTCATCGTGGAGCATACCTTCCCGGATGGCAGCATCGCCTACACACTGTACGGCCACATGGAAGAAACCGACGACATCAAGTTCCCGCAGATCGGCCAGTGTGTCGATCAGGAAACGATTCTCGGCGGCATCGGCTGGCCTTCACGCGGGCGTCCACACCTCCATTACGAAATCCGCGATTTTATGCCGGACGAAGGCGGGCCAGGATACGTCACCACCAACCCGCTGGACGAAGGCTGGTATCACCCGCTGGATTTCACGCAGTTGTGGCGGCTGCGGTTACAGCCCGGTTTTATCGACTCCACGACCTTTTTCTCCGTGCCCGCGCTGCCGCCGGTGATGCTCGATGGTGGCATGTACGCGACTGCCTCCAATAATGTGCTGGTGGTGGGCGATCAGGAAAGCGGGCAGGTGCTGTGGCATGTGGAAACCGACGGGGTGATTACCGGGATGGCGGGTCTGCCGGGTGATCGCATGGTGGCCCACACGCTCAACGGCCAGGTGGTCACGCTGCAAAACGGGCGTTACGCCGCGCTGTGGAATGTCGATGGGCTGGACGAACCGTTTCTGACACTCGGCGAGACGCTGGTGTTCGCGCTGGCAGGCGGCGGGCTGGCGGCATATGACGCAGCCGGGACGGAACTGTGGACCCTGCCGGCCGTGTCCTCTGCCGCGCGTGTTACCCATTTTACGGTCAGCGGCCAGCAGATCGCGCTGGGGGTACGGCAGGACAGCGGCGGCGTGCTGTGGCGCTTGATCGACTCTGCCGGGCAGGTGCAGTTTGAAACCACCTTCAGCCAGCAGCCGGTGATCGCCCCCGCCTGGGATGGCAGTTGGGTGGGGCTGGATGGCGCGCAGTTCAAACGCTTCGTGAACGGCGAAAATCACACCTACGGCAGCATTGGCGATGTGCCGGGGCGCACTGCCGCCGCGACAGTGGACATCCTGGGTAACACCTATGTCTACATGGGCGATTTTGAAAACACGCTGCTGGCCCTGGACGCGGACGGAACCGTGCTGTGGCGCGTGCGTTATCCGCTGCCATCCGATTCTCTGCCCCCGCTGATGGATACCGGCGGCGGCTGTCTGCTGTACTCGCTGGATATGGACGGCTTTCTCAACGTATTTGATACCCGCAGCGGCGACCTGGTTAAGCAGGTGGAAATTTATGCTGGCGGCGAGCGCAACAGCAGCCCGCGCGCCCGCCTGCTGGAAGTCGACCAGAACGAGCGTGTCCGCGCCGGCAGCGGCTTCCTCTCGCTGGTCACGCTGGATGGCTGGGCGCTCGCCGGCCCGGCGGTGGAAGGCTGCCTGCTGGGGTAGTCCTATTCCCGTTTAGGAAGTAAAGGCTTTTCTGTAACCAAATCTATCCCTAGTAACTGACTTGTTGCCTGAGCTTGTTTGCTGATATTCTGCGCAACCAACCAGACAATATTCATGGCTGCTTTCAGAACCACCGTTTCGGCCTGTCCAAGTTTATCTGTCGCAACCTTTTCAGCCAATCGCGTATATATTAAGGCATACTCTCCAAAATGATCGCGTGGATTTTCTTGCGGGCTGATTTGTAACTCCCCTCGTAATTGTGCCGTAGTCCGATTCCAGAGACCTTGATACAGTTTCTCCGTTGCTTCAAAATACATCGAGGGTCGCATGTCAAGTACAGCCATTTTGAGAGCTTCCACGAACTGTTTGCGGGTAACTATGCCTTGAATACGAGCCTCAATCCAGCTTTCTGCTTTGCCTTGTAACCGGTATTTCTCGATTGCCCGGTCAAATGACCGAAATAAGCCTGTTTCTGGATCGCTGGTCTCTTCCAGTCTTTCCTTACCAACACGAGCCAGCCACAGTTTCATCGGTTCAACTTTAGGTGAAGGAATCGACTGGATGAGTCGAAGTGCCTCTTCCGTATTGATGACATCCGTAGATCTTAATTTTCCATCAGCGGCCCGGAGTTTCAACTTCTTACAGTTTGTAAGAGTTTCATTCCCTTCCTTTTTTAAGCGGTTTTTCAAAACATGATAATAATTTTGCGCTTTTTTCAAGTCAGCGTCGAGTAACTCACCAACAAGATCAATCACGCTGTAATACCACTCGCCCTCGTGCCATTCCTTGCGAATGCGCGTCCCGTCAATGGGTGTCTCTGACATGGGTATAGGTTTCGACATACGCGAATCAACTTTCTTCTAATTCAAGTTACTTGAATTTTAAGTAGATTAAATGACTATATCATATGGCAAAATAAGGTGCAAATCTTCACTTTAGAGACTGTCAGGAGATGAACTGGAAGACGCGAGGTGAAAACAAACGCTACTTATCGGATCGCATTGTCGTATCCAAAAATGTGGCACATGGCAAGCTGCGCATCGCCGGCACGCGGATGATGGTCTACCAGATTTTGGACCTGCTCTCTGCTGGTAAAACCATCGATGAAATTTCA
Source organism: uncultured Anaerolineaceae bacterium (assembly GCA_964552425.1). GTDB lineage: Bacteria > Chloroflexota > Anaerolineae > Aggregatilineales > Phototrophicaceae. The sequence continues at coordinate 23,397 of CAZKIB010000077.1, forward strand.
GAAGATTACTTTCCTGACATAACCCCTGAAGATGTGTCTGCCTGCCTGACTTACTCAAAAACCATTCGGCTATAATTCGTCGTCTTATTGGCCCTGATAAGCGGGCGATTTTGGATCATCTGATCGCCAGAAGTCTGGATGTTCCGGGTTGGTGAAGCGTTCAATTTCTGAGTAAACACCTACACCATCAATCTTTTTCCCGTCAGGCATCACAACAGCCTCATCTGCAAATATCCCTTGAAACTTAGCAAACCGCAGATTTGCTCCCTCAAGGTTTGCTCCACTCATATTTGGTACAACTAAATGGTTCTCTCGCTAAATAACAGATGTCTTCAATCAGGCAAGACGCGGCTCGAATGTTATACTCGAATTTAGCGAGAGAACCACTAACTGGTTCTCTCGGCAAATAAGAGTATACTCTGGGCTGACTTGAAGAGACGGAGAGCAACATGGGAAGCCGGGTCAAACTGCGAGCAGTCAGCGAAGAGGAGCGGGAACAGGTCAAGCGACTGGCGAAATCTCGGACCGCATCTGCGCGACTGGTGCAACGAGCGAAAGTCATCCAAGCACTGGTGGACAATCCGGGGAAATCAGCCACTAAAGCGGCCCAAGAGATCGGGTATCGAGGCCCAACAGCAGGCACGAAATGGGTGCGCCGTTTCAATAAGCAGGGTATAGCAGGCT
>CAZKIB010000078.1:0-1303 GCA_964552425.1 uncultured Anaerolineaceae bacterium
AAATTCGTCTGGAAGCCATTCATGAACCTTCTGCAACATGAAACAAGTCCCTATCTGCTGCAACACAAAGACAACCCGGTGGACTGGTATCCCTGGGGTGAGGCCGCCTTTGAAAAAGCGCGTGCTGAGGATAAACCCCTGCTGCTGAGCGTGGGTTACAGTGCCTGTCACTGGTGTCATGTGATGGCGCATGAAAGTTTTGAGCATGAACCTACCGCGCGCATGATGAATGACCTGTTTGTCAACGTGAAGGTGGATCGGGAAGAACGTCCCGACGTGGACGACATTTACATGCAGGCGGTGCAGGCGCTTACCGGACACGGCGGCTGGCCGATGACGGTGTTCCTGATGCCCGATGGCCGCCCGTTTTACGGCGGGACTTATTTCCCGCGAGAGCCGCGCTTCAACATGCCGGCTTTTCGACAGGTGCTGGCCGGTGTCGCAGAGGCTTACCAGCAGCGGCGGGGTGAGGTGGAAAAATCGGCGGACGCGCTGACGGAATCACTGGGGCGGGATGTGCTGGGGATTGGCGGGGAAGCCAGCGCGCTCAACGCCGGTTTGCTGGACGCGGCGGCAGCGGGCATTCTGCGCGGCTTTGATGCCCGTTACGGCGGTTTTGGGGGCGCGCCCAAGTTCCCTCAGCCGATGAACCTCGAATTTCTGCTGCGTTCCTATGCCCGCAGCGGCAGCCAGCCGGCGCTGGACGCGGTGACGTTCACACTGAAGCAGATGGCGCGCGGCGGTATTTATGACCAGATCGGCGGTGGATTCCATCGTTACAGTGTGGATGCTATCTGGCTTGTGCCGCACTTTGAAAAGATGCTCTACGATAACGCGCAGCTCAGTCGGGTTTATCTGCACGCCTGGCAGATTACTGGCGACCCGTTTTTCCGGCGCATCGCGGAGGAGATTTACGACTATATTCTGCGCGAAATGACCGGACCGGATGGCGGTTTCTACAGCGCCACCGACGCCGACAGCGAGGGCGAAGAAGGTAAATTCTTCGTCTGGTATCAGGAAGACCTGTACGACCTGCTGGGGGACGAGGACGCCGGCATCGCCATCGAATACTGGGGGGTGACACCCGGCGGCAATTTCGAAGGCGCGAATATCCTGCATGTGCCCAATGACCATCAGGTTGCGGCGGGCCGGCTGCGCCTGACGGTTGAGGAACTGCGCACGCGGCTGGAGGCGATCAGGGACAAGCTCTACGCGGCGCGCACCCACCGGGTTCACCCCGGTCTGGACGACAAGATTCTGACGGCGTGGAACGGCATGGTGCTGGCGAGTCTGGCGCGGGCCG
>CAZKIB010000078.1:1350-12201 GCA_964552425.1 uncultured Anaerolineaceae bacterium
ATTATCACACAGCAGCAGTGCGCAGCGGCGAATTTCTGCTGCGCGAACTGCTGACCGGGGATGGCCGTCTGCTGCGCACCTGCAAGAATGGCGAGGCCAAAATCAACGGGTATCTGGAAGATTACGCCAATCTGATGGATGGCCTGCTGGAACTGTATCAGACGACCTATGAGGAGCGCTGGTTCAGCGCGGCGATCCGGCTGGCAGAGCGTGTGCTGGCGCATTTCCCGGCGGCGGATGGGGGCTTTTTTGACACCAGCGATGACCATGAAACGCTGATCGTGCGCCCACGCAATGTGCAGGACAACGCCGTCCCTTCCGGCAACGGGATGATCGCGCGGCAGCTTTTGCGGTTGGCGGCCTATACCGGCAAGGCACGTTATGAACAGGCTGCCGTGAACACCCTGCGGTTATTATCCGAAGCGCTGCGCCAGTTCCCGCAGGCGTTTGGTGAATCCCTCAGCGGTGTGGATATGCTGGTTCAGGGGCATCAGGAAGTGGCGGTGATCGGCGCGGCGGATGATGAACGCACGCAGGCGTTGCTGCGGGTGGTGACGGAAGCCTATCGCCCCAACGTGATTACGGCGCTGAACGAAACCGATGTGGAAGGCGAGGCGATCATTCCACTGCTGAATTACCGGGTGATGCGCGGGGGTGGGCCGACGGTGTACGTCTGCCGCAATTTTGTGTGCGCCATGCCTGTGACAACGCCGGATGAGATGCGGCGTTTGCTGGACGTGCAGCCGCAGAGTGATGCCCCCTCCGAAGGTGTCCTGAAACTGTGAGGCTGCTGGTAGTGGATGTGGAGGCGACCTGCTGGCGGGGGCATCCGCCGCCGGGGGAACAGCGCGAGATTATTGAAATTGGCCTGTGTGCGTTTGATACCCTGACCGGCCAGCCGGGCAGCGCGCACAGCATCCTGATAAAACCGCAGCGTTCGACGATCAGCGCGTTCTGCACTGAACTGACCTCGATCACGCCGGAGATGGCCGCCCAGGGGATGCTGTTCAACGTGGCCTGCGGGGTGCTGCGGCGCGAATTTGACACCCAGAATATGGCCTGGGCAAGCTGGGGCAAGGATGACAGGCGGCTGTTTGAACAGCAGTGCGCCAGCTTTCAGGTGCAGTATCCGTTCAGCGACCAGTATGTGGATTTGCGGCGCTGGTTTGCGAAAGTGCAGCGGCAGGACAAAACCGTCAAAATGCGGCAGATGGGGCTGGCAAAGGCGCTGCAACTGATGGGGCTGGACTATGAAGGCACGGCGCATCGCGGTGTGGATGATGCTTACAACACGGCGCGGCTGCTGGGGGCGCTGTGGGAACGGCGCGGCGCGGAGATGTTCCAGACATGAGCGATGAACGGCAGTCGGCCCAGGAATACTTTCGGATGCTGCTGCTCACGGTGGTCGGGCAGGCGTTCACGGCGGCGGGCTATGCGTTGGAAGACAATGCCATCCAGCAGGCCGGCGGACGCTTCCGCTTCGTGAAACGTCTGGAAAATGGCCTGCGCGGGTTTATAGAGTTTCAGGTGCTGGTGTACAGCGAAAATGAATGGGTATCCGGCGCGCCCTCGCGCTTCCGGGTCACGCTGATTCGCACCGACCAGCCGACACCCTATGTCGCCAGCGATCACCCACAGCACGCGCAGCGCCACCTGAGCGCGCTGGTGGTCGAGGATTTTGGCGTGGCGATTCTGCCATCTGCCGACCACTGGTGGACGTTTCGCGGGACAGAGGAACTCGGCAAAGCGCTGGCAGAAGCCGGCCACCTGATTATCGGTTACGGGATGCCCTGGCTGGCCGGGGACCTGCGGCCACCGTCGGGTTAACGTTGGTTTAGCATCGTACAGCCACCTGTGTTCCTGTGCTACAATGCCCGCCATGATGGATATTCTGACACGAACCCAACGCCAGATTTCGCTTCCTGTATCGCTTTTGCTTGCCGCATTACTGCTCATGCTGCCGGCCTGCAACCTGAATCAGCCGGAAGTTATCTATGTCACCGCGACACCGGACGCGACGGCCACCCTCACGCCGGAACCTTCGCCGACGTTCACGCCCTCACCGCCGCCGACCCCTACTGTCGACCCGGCGCTGGTGCTGCAAACCGCCGATAATTACCTGGTCAACGGCTATTATGAAAATGCGGTCAGCACCTATCAGACCGTGCTGGCCCAGAACGCGCCACCGGAATATGCTGCCCCGGCAGCCTTCCGGTTGGGGCAGGCCGCCCTGCGCGAAGGTTTGTTCAGCAGCGCGGTGGAGGCCCTGACCACATTTATCAACCAGTACCCTGGCGATTCACGGATCGCACAGGCGTATTTCCTGCGGGGTGACGCGCACCTGGGCCAGTCACAGTGGAACGAGGCGATTACCGATTTTCAGCAGTACCTGACTATGCGGCCCGGCCTGATCGACAGCTATGTGCAGGAACGAATCGCCGACGCACAGTTGGCTTTAGGGCAGACGGATGAGTCGCTGGCGAGTTATACGCAGGCGGTGGCCGGCAACCGCACGCTCGTGCCGCTGCTGGCGCTGCGGGAAAAAGTCGCACAGGTGTACCGCAGTGTCGGGCAAACGGTGGACGCGGTGGCGCAGTATGACGCCATTCTGGCGGCGGCCCAGAACGCGCCCTACCGGGCAGCGATTGAACTGGCGGCGGCGCAGGCCCTGCTGGATGGTGGGGATGCTGAAAACGGACTGGCCCGGCTGCGTACCGTTCTGGAAGATTACCCGGAAACGAACGCGGCTTATGAAGCGATGCAGGCGCTGCTTGCCAACGGGGTCGAACTGGATAATTATACGGTGGGGCGGGTCAGTTTTCTGTTTGGTGATTACGAGAGCGCCATCGAGGCTTTCAACGTCTACTCCACGCAGTACGAACTGGCCGTGATCCCGGCGGAACTGCACCTGATGCTGGGGCGTTCTTACCGTGAACTGGGCAATTCGGCGGCGGCGGTGACGGCTTTCCAGACGATTATCGACCAGTACCCGCGCGACCCGCTCTTTGGCGAGGCGCTGCTGGAACAGGGGCGCACGAAATTCCTGTTAGGGGATATTGCCGGCGCGATCCAGCAGTACCTGTTTATCGGCGACAATTACGCTTATCTGGCGGATACTGCTGCGGAGGCGCTGTGGCGGGCAGGCTATCTGTACGGCACGAATGACAGCCCGGTGGAATCGCGCCAGGTTTTTGAGCGGCTGGCGAATGAATACCCGAACACCGAACAGGCCCGCAGCGGGTTGTTTCTGGCGGCTTCGGCGGCGGTGAATCTGGATGAACTGGCGCGGGCCGAGCAGTTATTCTCGCGGCTGGCGGCCACCGCGACAGGCGATACGCAGGCCGAGGCGTATCTGTGGGTGGGGCGGCTGGCGCTTCAGCGCGGCGACACGGCCACTGCCGAGCAGACGCTGCGGCTGGCGGTAGAGGCTGCCCCGGATGGCTATTACAGCGCGCGCGCCCAGGATTTAGTCGAAAATCGCGCCCCGTTCGCGCCGCCGGCCCGCTACAGGTTCCAGTTTGATGAAGCGGCGGAACTGAGCGCGGCTGAGGACTGGCTGCGGCAGACTTTTGGAATCACGCAGGAAGGGGCACTCTGGCCGCTTTCGGCAGCGCTGGAAGCCGACCCGCGCCTGATTCGGGGGCGGGAACTCTGGGCAGTGGCGGCTTATGACGAGGCCGGAGACGAATTCAGCGCGCTGCTGGAAGCTCATAAGGGCGATGCGCTGGCGTCGTACCAACTGGCGATTTATCTGCGCAGTTCCGGGGCGTATGTGTCGTCGATTGTGGCGGGGGCGAATATCATCACGCTGGCGCAGGCCGGCACGCTCGAAGTGCCTTCATACATCGCGCGGCTGCGCTACCCGATTTATTATCTCGATGTGGTATTAAAAGTGGCTCAGGAACGGGAGATTGACCCGCTGCTGCTGTTCTCGCTGATCCGGCTTGAAAGCCTGTTTGACGCCAACGCGACAGCGGCGGCTGGCGAACACGGGCTGACTCAGGTGATCCCCGGCACGGGGGAATACATCGCGGCGCAGTTGCAGTGGCCCAATTACAAACACAGCGACCTGTTCCGGCCGTATGCCAGTATCACCTTTGGGGCCTATTATCTTGATGAGCAGCTTGAACGCTTCGACCAGAATGTCCCGGCGGCGCTGGCAGGCTATAACGCGGGGCCGGGGCGGGCGCTGGATTGGCTGGCGCTGTCGGGGGGCGATCCTGACCTGTTTCTGACCACCATAACGATTGATTCGACCCGCACATATGTTCAACGTATGTACGGGTTTTACAATATCTACCGGGCGCTGTACAGCGAAGTCTGAGCCTACGCTTCTGCGCCGTTTTCACCCAGCATCAGGCGGACTTTGGCAACGAGGTCATGGTGAAGGATGGGCTTGGGCAGGTAATCATTGGCGCCAGCTTCGATGCCGCGCATAATGCTTTCGGCGTCCCCACGCGCCGAAAGAATCAAAACCGGAATAACGCCGGTATCATCACGCTCCCGGATGACTTTGCACAGGTCGATCCCGTTCATACCTGGCATCATCACGTCGAGGATAATGAGATCCGGTGTGTTTTGATCCAGCACCGTAAGCGCAGTTTTGGCGTCTTTAGCCTTCAGCACGCTAAAGCCACCGCGTTCCAGCATTATTCCGATCAAGGTCAGCGCGCCGATTTCATCGTCCACGACCAGGATTTGTTTCTTCATGCAGACCTCCAAGGGCGTTGATGTTCCGCATTGATGCCAGGCAAGTGCCTGTGCTGTGTCGTTTTAAGGATTAAGATTACGCTTTGTTCTTATCACAACTTCAAGTTTACCACTATTTCTTGAAGGGACGCAACCGGGTATCAATCAATTCTTGAGCAAAATGGACCCGCTGCAATTTTTCGATTATCGCATACTTTTTCGCCTGTGCTGTTACAAGTTTACAATGGAATCTCAATTAAATTGAAATGCGCGGCCCAGCGCTTGTGGACAGCACACTTAATATACTAGCCGACCTTTGCATAGACCTTACCTTGAGATTGTGAACTTTGTAAAGAATTGTAATCCAAAAACCGGAACTGCGCCTGTTTCTTAAAGATTCGCCCTGGTAATAACTGAGCCGGGAACTCTGCCCCGGCCCAGTTTCATTCCTGCTGTGGGTTGGTTCACGAACCGCCGTTACAGGCTGGCAGGTCGCTGGCTAGACATGCGCCCAGGTGATGAGGCCCGGCTGGATGGACGTGGGCAGCAGTTCATGGTCCGGCATGACGCGCACCGACAGGCCGCGTTCACCGCTGGTGTGGTAAACATACTGGGCCTTGAATTTGTAGGCGTTGTTGGCCCCTTTGCCGTCCGGTTCCATGTCGACAGCGCTGCCGCCTTCCTCGCCGATTTCGCGGTGACTGTTGAGCTGGCCGGAATACAACTGGACACGAACATCATCAGGCGAAAGCTGGCCGAGATTCACCAGCGCTTCGACAGTGAAGGGCTTGCCTACCAGCACCTGCTGATCGGAAATTGTGACCGATTCGATGCGCACCTGCCCCCACATCGTCTGGATACGGTTGCGCCATTCACTGAAGGCCATGCCGCGCTTGAGGTTGTCCGCCATCATTTCAGTGATGCGCTCAAAACAGGGCATATAGTAGCGTTCAGTATACTGCTGCACCATGCGGTGGGTGTTGAAGAAGGGCGACAGCATACGCATGGAATTTTTGACCTTACCAATCCATTCGCGCGGCAGGCCATCACGTGTGTGCTGGTAAAACAGCGGGATAATATCCTGTTCCAGCACGTTATACAGGGCTTCGCTTTCGACGTAATCCTGATGTTCGGCCTCGTGTTCGGGGTATTCCTCGCCGTTGCCGATGGCCCAGCCGACAGATGGGTCATAGCCTTCGGCCCACCAGCCATCCAGAATACTGACGTTCAGGCCGCCGTTGTAGATGACTTTCATGCCGCTGGTTCCGCTGGCTTCTTTGGGGCGGCGCGGGTTATTCAGCCACACATCCACACCCTGAACGAGATAGCGGGCGACGTTCATGTCATAGTTTTCGAGGAAGACGATGCGGTCCCGCAGTTCTTCATCACGAGCGATGTGGACGATCTGGCGGATGAGTTCCTTGCCGCCAGTATCATGTGGGTGCGCTTTGCCGGCGAAGATGATCTGCACCGGGCGTTCGGGGTTATTCAGGATGCGTTTCAGGCGCTCAATGTCCCTGAAGATGAGCGTGGCGCGTTTGTAAGTGGCGAAGCGGCGCGCAAAACCGATGGTCAGCGCATCAGGGTTGAGGACCTGACTGGCAGTTTCGATCTCCCGGCGGGGCAGACCGCGATTTTCCAACTGGGCGCGCAGCCGGTTGCGGGTGAAGGCGACCAGACGTTCGCGGCGGCGCTGATGGGTGCGCCACAATTCTTCGTCAGGAATATCGTCCACCGCTTCCCAGATTTCCGAGCGATATTCTTCTTCGCGCCAGGCCGGGTCCAGGTAGCGATCAAACAGCGTACTCATTTCCTGGCTGATCCAGGTCTGGACATGGATGCCGTTGGTCACGGAACCGACAGGGACTTCATCTTCCGGCACGCCGGGGTACAGCCAGCGCCACATCTCACGCGAAACGACCCCATGAAGCTGCGCCACGCCGTTGACGGCGGACGAGAGATTGATCGCCAGCACGGCCATCGAGAACAGTTCATAATCGCCCATGTTCTCGCGGCCCAGGTTGAGGAACGCATCGCGCGACAGGCCGAGACTCTGATAATACTGGGTGAAGTGTTCATCAATCAGGTCGAAGCCGAAGCGTTCCAGCCCGGCGGGAACGGGCGTATGCGTGGTGAAAATGACGCCGGCGCGAGTGATCTCTTTGGCTTCGTGAAACGAGATTTTCCGCTCAGTCATCAACTGGCGGATGCGTTCCAGCGCGAGAAAGGCGGAATGCCCTTCGTTCATGTGGCAGATGGAGGGGCGCAGGCCCAGCGCATCCAGCGCGCGAATGCCGCCAATGCCCATGAGAATTTCCTGACGAATGCGTGTGCGGCGGTCCCCCCCGTACAGGCGATCTGTCAGGTTGCGGTCTTCGAGGCGCGGGTTGTCGTCAATATTGGTATCCAGCAGATAGAGCGGGATGCGCCCGACCTGCACTTTCCAGATGACCGCGTGCAGATCGCGCCCCGGCATGGGAACACTGATCTTGATAGGCTTGCCGCTCTTGTCCAGTTGGAGGGTGACAGGCAGGTTGGAATAATCGTTGATGGGGTAGGATTCCTGCTGGTAGCCATCAGCGTTCAGGTACTGGTGAAAGTAGCCTTCCTGATACAGCAGACCGACGCCCACCAGCGGGATGCCCAGATCACTGGCGCTTTTGAGATGGTCGCCGCTGAGGACACCGAGGCCGCCGGAATAGTTCTGCAAGGCTTCCGCCAGGCCAAATTCCATCGAAAAGTAGGCGAAGATGGGCGGGTTGCCCACGTGATTGTATTCGGTTTTGAACCAGGTCGTTTCCGCCGCCATGTAGGTATCGAAGGATTCACACACCCGGTTGAGGTGGGCCAGAAAAGCCGGGTCTTCGGCGGCGCTTTTGAGGCGTTCCTGGCTGACGAGGCCGAGCATCCAGACCGGGTTGTGTTCCGTCGCCCGCCACAGGTCCGGGTCCAGGCGGCGGAACAGCGCAATGGTTTCCTGATCCCACGCCCAGCGCACGTTGTAAGCGAGTTCCTGAAGACGCTTCAAGGGCGCAGGCAGGTTGGGAACCACGTTGATCGTCGCAACAGGTTTAATCATGGGTTCTCCTGTTTGTCAGTTTGTGGTGTTGAAACGGCTGTTGGAACCGTTACCATGCCATGATAGCGTGAGTCGAGTAATCCTGGCAACAGGCAAGATTGCATACAGAATGGGTGGTGCAATCTGTCACAAGTGGGATTTTCACGGCCCGAAGGTTGTGTTACAATGATTGCGCGGAGGCAGTTCAACAGGAGCGCGCAGCGATGTTGAAAAAGAAATTTCTTAAAAGCCGCCCGATTTGCAAGGTGGCCTTTTATCTGCCAGCCACACTCAAAGCCGAAACCGTACATCTTGTGGGTGATTTTAACGACTGGGATGAACAGGCCACACCCATGAAACAGTTGAAAGATGGACGTTTCTCCGTCGAACTCGAACTTGAAACTGGCAAAGAATATCAATTTCGCTACCTGGTCGATGGCAGTGAATGGCACAATGACTGGGAAGCGGATAAGTATGTCCCCAATCCCTTCAGCGGTGATAATTCGGTTGTGGTGACTTAAAGCGCTTATTGGGAACTACATTTTTCCAGGCTCGTAACGAGCGCTTTCCGACCCGCGAGGATAAGGGAGAAATTCGCGATGATTAAAAAGCAGTATCTCAAGAGTCGTCCGGTGTGCAAAGTGACCTTTTCGCTGCCTTCCGACACCGGGGCGGACAAAGCTGAGGTTGTCGGTGATTTTACCGGCTGGCAGCCTACCCCGATGGAACCGTTGAAAAGTGGTGGTTTCAAAGTCGTGCTGGAACTGTCGCAGGGCAGTGATTACCAGTTCCGTTATCTGTTGAATGGTGCTGAGTGGGTCAACGAGCAGGAAGCGGACAAATTCGTCCCCAACCCCTATCTCGGTGAAAATTCGGTCATCACGGTCTAGACAAAATGCCCCGGTTCAGACACACACCGGGGCGTTTTTTTTAAGCCAGTTGCAGGTCAAATTCTTCCATCACACTGCGCAGAATTTCGGTCCCGGTGGTCGAACCGGAGGTCACGACTGCCAGGTCTGGCCGGAACCGTTCGGCCAGGTCCCGCCCGGTGGCCTGCTGCGCCAGCATGAGTGCGGCGGCGGCACAGGCGATGGCATAACGCGGCTGGCGGCTGTTGAGCGCATCGTTGGTGAAGGTATAGCTGGTATACATCCGCTCGGATATTTCCTGCGCCCGGAGCAAAGCCTTCACAGGTTCTGCTGTTTTCGAATCCATGTTGGGAATGTAGGCTTTCAGAAACTCATCGGCAGTCTGTGCTCCTAAAAGCACGGGCGTGTACTGGTCGCGCAGTTCCCAGGGGTCCACATGGAGTGGGCGCATCTGATCTTCATAGGCGCGGTCAATTTCACTGGCGACATTATCCAGAGCGCGGCGCAGTGCCCCTTTCCAGGTGGTATCTTTTTTCGGGTCCGCCTGCCCGGTGGCCCAGTTCGCCAGCCCGCGCTGGTCGCTCCAACTGCTCGGTTCATGAATGCTGACGGTCTGCTGGGGCGGGCACTCGGTAAAATAGCGGTCCAGATTGGTGATACCATAACCGACTGCCGCCGCTTCGTGAGTGATGAGCCAGCGCAGGAATTGATCCTCGCCAACATAATGGTGGCCGAAGGTTTCGCCCTCGGTTGCCAGCAGCAGCAGCGACCCGGTCAGTTTGCGCGCCGGGCCGAGCGCATTGCGCGCCCAGTGACCCGCGCCGCCGAGATTATGGATTTTGAATGAGATTTCGCTTGAGAGCGGGTCGTCGCGGACAAACACACCGATGCTCTTGCCAGAGGCAAGTTTGACCTTGAACGGACCCGCGCCGCTTTCACGCGGGAGGTTGCGCATCTGCTGGCTGGCAAGCAGGGTATATTGAATGCCGCATTCGGCCAGTACCAGCAGGGTTTCGGTATCGACGGCCATTTCTGGCAGCCAGAAACCGAGGGGTTTGCGACCAAAGCGCTGTTCAAACGCGGCGATTCCCCACAGAATCTGGGTGCGTTTGTCACGGCGGCGGGCCAGCGGCAGGATGCTGTGATGATAGGCGGTTGCCAGTGCCTGACCGAGCGGCGATTCGGCATCGCCGTTCCGGTCACTGTCGATGATGTTACGATACACGTCGGGCTGGTGCGTTTCCAACCAGTTGAGCAGGCTTTCGCCAAAACTGTAGCTGATGTGTCGGAAATTGTGGGCTTCGGCGTTGGGCGTGTAGCAGCGGGCAGCGATACGTTCATTCCAGTTCTGGTAAGGGGCGGCCTCTTCCTCGCTGCCGATTTCGCCGGTCAGCGGGTTGCCGCGCGGCGGCTGGCTGAAATGTCCGTATACACAGATGTGATCGCGTTCGATGGTTGACACGTCACGCTCCTTGTGTGTTATTTTTTCGATGAGTACCCCAACTGCGTGTGATGCGGAACCACTTTGTCCCTGAAGTTGGCGAAGTCTTCCAACCGCAGGTCGGTTCCCAGCGTCACGGAGCGCCCGACGGTATACCCCGCCGGGACATGGGTGTTTTTGCCGACACAGGTGATGCCCAGATCACCGACATCCTGAATGCTGCCGACATGCGCGTTGTGGCCGATCACGGCGATTTTGTCGATGACGGCGCGCTCGACCACTGCGCCCGCTTCGATGTAGGTGTCCGTGAGCAGGATCGATTCACGGACGACAGCGTTCGGCCCGACATAGACCCCCGGTGACAGCACCGAGCGTTCGACCAGCGCGCCTTCCGCGATGACCGAACCATCCGTGATCAGACTGTCGCGGACGGTGGCCCCGGCATGAATCTGGACAGGTGGACGCTCCTCGCTGCGAGTATGAATGACCCAGGTGCGGTCATTGAGATTGAGTGAGGGCGGCGTTTGCAGCAGATCCATGTGGGCTTCCCAGTAGGCATCAATGGTTCCGACATCAATCCAGTAGCCGCCGTAGGGATAGGCGAAGACGCGCATGTTTTCGATAATCATGCGCGGCAGGATGTCCTTGCCAAAGTCGTGATTGGAGCCTTTAAGCTGGGCATCTTCTTCCAGCAGTTGTTCCAGCACTGTGTAATTGAAGATGTAAACACCCATGCTGGCGAGATTGCCGGGTGGATTGGCGGGTTTTTCCACAAACTCGCGGATGGCGTAGTT
>CAZKIB010000078.1:12228-24045 GCA_964552425.1 uncultured Anaerolineaceae bacterium
GCTGGCTTCGTCCAGCGGCACACGAATGGTGGCGACGGTGGCGTCGGCGTTCTTTTCGCGGTGGAACTGGAGCATCACATCGTAGTCCATTTCGTAGATGTGATCGCCGGACAGAATAATCACGTAGTCCGGGCGGCCCCGGCGCACAAAGTTGAGATTCTGGGTGACGGCGTCAGCGGTGCCGAGATACCAGTCAGTATCGTAACGGCCTTTGTAGGGCTGCAAGATATGCACACCGCCGGTGAACGAGCGGTCCAGGTCCCAGGGACGGCCCCGCCCGATATGGTCGTTCAGGCTGTGCGGGCGGTACTGGGTGAGAATGAGCACATCGAAGATATTCGAATTCACACAGTTGCTGAGGGTGAAGTCGATGATGCGGTATTTCCCGGCGAACGGGACGGCGGGTTTGGCGCGTTTGGCGGTCAGGATCGTCAGGCGCGTGCCTTCACCACCTGCGAGGATAACGGCTTTGATTTTCAAGAAACAATCCCCCTTCTATTCATAACCTGCTGATATAAGTCGATGTACTGCCGGGCGCTTCTGGCCCAGCTAAAATCCGTTTGCATGGCGCGGGCCTGCATCCGCCGCCAGGCATCAGGTCGATTGTGATAGGTGTCGATGGCCCAGCGCAGGGTGTTATAGAGGGCGTCGGTTTCAGTCCAGTTGAACATGAAGCCTGTGCCCTGATCCGCTGGCCCGGCGTCATAATTGCTGACAGTATCGGCCAGCCCGCCGGTTTCACGCACCAGCGGCAGCGCGCCGTAGCGCATGGCGAGCATCTGGCCGATGCCACAGGGTTCAAAGTAGCTGGGCATCAGGAAAATGTCGCACCCGGCATAGATGCGCTGGGCGAGTTCTGCCTGATAACCGATGTGCATGTGAGCGCGCCATTCAAATTCACCGGCCACGCGGGCCATTTCGTAGTTGTAATGTGGACTGCCGGAACCGAGGCCGATGAACTGTGCATCGGTGTCCTTGAGGAGGCGGCGCAAAGCGGGGACTACCAGGTCGATGCCCTTCTGCCATTCCAGGCGGCTGACCAACCCGATGACCGGCACATCCTTGCGGATGGGCAGATGGACATTGGCCTGCAATTCGCGTTTGTTGTGCGGGCGCAGCTCCTCAAAATTATCCGCGTCGTAATTCACCGCGATGGCCGGGTCGGTGGCCGGGTCAAAGCGTTCGGCATCAATGCCGTTGAGGATACCGTGCAGGTCGCCCAAACGGGTGCGGATCAGCCCATCGAGGCCATAACCCATGTAGGGGTACTGAATTTCGACGGAATAACGCGGGCTGACAGTGGTGACTTTGTCGGCATAGGCGATGCTCATGCCCAGCAGGTTGTCTGTCTTGTTCTGGTAGACCAGGTCTGGCTGGTGACGGCCCGGTATCCCCAGTTGGTAGAGAAACCCGCCGGCGTTTTCTCCCTGAAAAGCCATGTTGTGGATGGTCGTGACTGTGCCTACATTGGTCCAGTTCGGGTCGGCGCGGCTGTTTTCGACCAGAAAGGGCAGCAGGCCGGTGTGCCAGTCGTGGACATGGAAGATTTCGGGGAACCAGCCGGTGCGCACTTTCAGTTCCCAGGCGACGGCCATCGCGATCTGACTGAGAAAAATGAAGCGCGGCATGTCCCAGTCCCAACCGCCGTAAACTTCGCCCTCAATGCCGAAGTGCGGCCAGCACTGCACGAAGTAAAAAGGTACGCCGTCCCGGATGGCGGTATGCACATGCACCTCGGACGTACCGACGCTGCGTGGGAACTGGAACGTGAACAGGTGGCTCAGGTTGAAGCGGTGATAATCCATAAAGCCGTAAAGCGGCATGATGACGCGCGCGTCAATACCCTGCTGGCGCAGCGCTTTGGGCAGCGAACCGACCACATCGGCCAACCCGCCAGTCTTGGCGAAAGGATCAGCTTCGGCGCTAACGAACAGGACGTTCATAGTTTGGCAACGGCTCCTTTAATCACCGCTCGTAGTGTAACGCATTGAGATTAAGATTTCGCAAAAAACCGATAATCCATATCCGGGAATACCCGATCCACCATCCAGAAGGCTTCGGCCAGTTCGGCGTCAGGGGTGCCAGCTTCCAGGCTTTCGACCAGCCGTTCGAAGCGTTCCAGATGGCGGTTGAACTGCTGAACCGCAAAACGCCGGTCCCGCCGGGTCATCATCATCACGGCCCAGTCACTGCTTTGCATGAGCAGCAGTTCGCGCGCCGCCTGGTTCAGCACCTTTGTGGTGATGTCATCCGGTTTCGTAAACTGCCCGACGAGGCTTTCCATCCGCGCTTCGGCAGCGTGAACCGGTTCCCACAACCAGCGGGTTTCCGGGTTATCCCAGAGAAAGTGTTTGCCGCCCAGCCCCCAGGAGCCTTCCGCCAGGGTGACACTGGTCTGTGGGGGATGATCGGCCACCACTTGGCTGGCGGTGGTCAGTTCAATTTCCGGTGTATTGGCAAGGTGGCGCAGCACGTCGCCCAGCCAGCGCGCACCTTCAAACCACCAGTGACCCAGCAGTCGCACATCAAAAAACGCGGCGATCATGCTGAACTGGCCGGTTTCACGATGGTGCGTGCGGATCATATCGCCAATGAGGTGGGCGAAATGTTCTGCGTGCTGGTCGACTTTGTAGGATGCCCAATCGGGATGATACAGGTCTTTATCATGCGGGTCGATCTTTTCGCCGGTCACACGCCAGTAATTGAGGCCGCTTGTGCCGGAAATGCGCTGCGGTTCCCGGTAGTCGACATCTTCTGGATAGCCCATGCGAACGCCCCAGACCTGCATGGTGCTGCGATCATCGCGCCCGATGACGGCGACCCGCGACGAACCGATCTGATAGGCTTGTCGTGTGCTGGTGGGCCTTGCCAGAGTGAGCGGCGCGGGGGGCAGCGCGTAGAGCTGCTTGATCGCGCTGTAGGGGCCGAGTACATCGCCCGCAGCGACCCCTATGGGAGGGCCACCCATGAGCATGTGCGGCTCACAGAACGTAACGGTGAAGCCCTCTTCAGCCAGCAGGTCTTCGAGGCCAGGCCGGTAGCCACAGGCCGGCAGCCAGATGGCTGTGGGGCGGCGTTTGAATGCTCGCTCATAACTGCGGACGGCGGTTTTGATCTGGCCGCGCAGCGCGCTTTCATGACCGAGCAGGGGCAGGTAGGCATGGGTGGCCGCGCTGGTGACGATTTCGAGATAACTTTCATCCTGCAACCGGCGGAACGCGCCGATCAGGTCCCGTTCGAAGCGCTGGTTGAAGGCGGCTTTCAGGTGTTCGTAATGGCTGGTGTACCACCCGGCCAGGTAATGCAGGTGGGGGTGATCGTCGGCGCTGTAGGTGTTTCTGTCGTGGCGGGCTGCGGCGATCTTTTCGTCGAGATAACGATCAAGATTTTCTATATCATGCTCGTCGATCAACTGCTCCACGAGAATGGGTGTCAGGCTTAGGGTCAGGTGATAACGGACTCCGGCGGCTTCCAGGTCATACAGATTTTGCAGTAAGGGGATGTAAGTATCACTGAGGACTTCATTGGTGGTGACTTCACCGTACGGGCCGGGAAGCCGCATGTAGGGCAGGTGTCCATGCAGTATGAAGGTGAATGCTCCCTGTGCGCTCACGGTTTAACTCTCCTGTGTGCCAGTCCACAGGATTGTAACGATTCGCAGGGGGATGGCGCAAATTATGCGCCGGGCAAAATGAGGGTGAAAATGCTGCCTGCGCCGGGGTTGCTGCGGACGGTCAGATAACCGTGATGCGCTTCGGCGACTTTGCGGGCGATAAACAGACCCTGACCGAGGCCGCGCGGGTCGAGCAGTTTGCCGCCGCGCGTGCGCGGTTCGCCGCGATAGAAGCGTTCAAAGATGTGCGGCAGGTCCTTTTCGGAAATGCCCACGCCGGTATCGACCACCTGAATGGCGATGTTCTGAGCATCTTCGCGCCGGGCCGTGATGACGATGTGCCCGCCCGCTTCGGTATAACGGATGCTGTTTTGCAGCAGGTGGCCGAGCGCCCAGCGCAGCCGCTGGTCATCCCCGATCACGTGGAGCTTTTTCGCGTCGCGCACCATGATGCCGACATCGAGTTTGGCGCGCACCAGTTCCGGCGACATGCCGTTGACCACATTCCACAGCAGGTCCTGCACGTTGAGTTTGTCCTGCCGGATGCTGAAGGCGTCGGCGCTCATTTCCGAAATGTCGAGCAGTTCGACAATCATGCGGTCCAGCACATCGACGTTGCGGCCAATGGTTTCCAGAAAGCGGCGGTTGGGCGGGGCGTCCTTCGGCTGGCCGAGCATGACTTCGCTCATGCCTTTAATGACCGCCATCGGGGTGCGCAGTTCATGCGACACCGCCGTGATAAACTGATCCTTCAGGCGCTCGGACAGGGCATCGCGGGTCATATCGCGCAGCACAATCATCGTGCCGAGCCGTTCGCCGTCCTTGCTGCCGACTGCCGCGACCTGCGCGCCCAGAATGCGGTTGTTGACCTGAATGCGGGTGGGGTCGCCCAGGGGGGCCAGTTCATTATCGAGTGTCACAATATCGCGGTAGGTATCGAACAGGGAGCCGAGTTCGCTTTCCCAGAAGTTGCGCTGACTGCCGAGCAAACGGCGCGCGGCCTGGTTAATCAGCACAATGCGCCCTTCGGTATCCTGCATGATGACGCCTTCATCAATGCTGGCGAGAATACCGTTCAGACGTTCAATTTCTTCTTCGCGCCGCCGGGCGACATGCACAAGCTGGCGGTTGCGACGATGTAGCGCGCGGTTTTTTTCCAGTTCACCTTGCAGGCGGGAGCGCCGGTTGAATGAGGTATACAGGCGGCTAAACATACGTTCCGTCGCTGTGCCCAGGCTGTTCACCCGTGTGAGGATGCCCTGGAGTTCCTGCGGGTCGGATTGAGGTGGTCTCGCGCTCAAGCGTACTGTCCTGCCTAATTGGGTTTCCGGTGAATGACATCGTGCAGTATTTTATGGAGCTTATCAAAATCGGGTAAGGGTTTGTTGATAACCTGATCGGCTCCATTTCTCAGCATATTATCGGTTTGATCGCCGTTCAGCGCAAATGCGGTCATCAGCACAATGGGGATATCCCGCGTGTGGGGGATGGTGCGCATTCGCCCGGCGACTTCGTTGCCTTTTTTGCCGGGCATCCGAATATCCATCAGCGCGAAATCCGGCAGCGGCCCGCCATACTGCCCGGTTTCCACCCGATCCAGCCATTCCCAGACATGTTCACCGCTGTCGAAAACGAGCGGTTTATAGCCCCACGCCTGAATCAGCATGGCGACCAGATTGCGAATATCTTCATCATCTTCAGCGATTAACCACGTGCCCGCCATCGTCTCTACCTCAACTTCAGAATGAATTCGCGGCCTCAATTTAATCTCTACACTATCTTCAGTATACTCAGCCAGCGAAAAACCCAAACATAAGTTTCAACACCTTAACGGAGATTTCAGATTTTTCAATGCTGGCAGAGGGTTTGCGCTTGGGCTAGAATTGCCATTAAAATATTGAAACGGATGGGCGTCTTCTGTTTGAAAACTGATACCGGTTGACTCGCTGGCGGCAGTCGCAGATCTTTTTGCCATAAGAAGATAACTTTCTTTATGATGGATTGAGCATGTCGTACCAGCAAGATGAGGAGCGAACGTTGTCTACCTGGATGGTCGTAGAGGATGAACCGGATATTTACGAAGTCCTGCTCGCCATGTTCGAGATGTGGGGCATTGAGGGCGTGGCGTTTGTCGATGGTGAAGAGGCGGTTGCCTGGATTGATGATGTGGATGGCGGACGGTTTCGCGGGGAACTGCCTGAACTGGCGCTGCTGGATATTCGGCTGCCAGGGACCGTCAGCGGCCCGGCGGTGGGCGAACGCCTGCGCAAGAGTCCCATTCTCGGTGAAGTGGCGATTGTGCTGAGTACCGCCTACAAGCTGTCGGTTGAAGAAGAAACGCAGGTTGTGGAGCGGGCGGGGGCGGACAAACTCATGTACAAGCCGCTGCCTAAATTTAACGAATTGCAGCAGCAGCTTGAAACGGTGATCGCGGCGCGGCGCGCGAAAGCGGCCCCGAACAACAAAGAAAAAGAATAGGACAGCCCGGTATGGAGAATGTCGCCCCTTCGGGTGCATTGGCCCGGCGTTCACGCCAGTGGCTGCAAGTGGCCTTTCTGGTTGTGACCGGCGGTGTCTTTCTGGCAATGATCGGCCTGGCGCTGTTTGTGATTCCGCTGGCGGTTGAAGGCAACCGCATCTATGGGCTTTACCATTTTGTGCGCATTCTGCTGCTGGGCAGCGGCGTGGTGGTGGCGCTGGTCGGGCTGGGGCTGGCGGCGCGGGCTTATCTCACACGGGTGGATAATGATCTGGCGGCGATTACCGGGCAGTATATCAGCCGCTTTCTGGATGACAACTTCTGGTTCGTGCGTAACGTCAGCAAGAAGGGCCTGGGTTATATCGACGCCGTGCTGGTCGGCCCGCCGGGAGCGCTGGTCTTCCGCATTGTGGATGATGCGGGGGTGTTCGCTAACGAAAAGGGCAACTGGCTGAAACAGAACCGCAGCGGCGAATGGGTCCCGGCGCGCATCAACGCGACAGAAGAAGCCGTCGTGGACATCAAGGCGCTGCGCGAATATCTGCGGGCCAACGGGCTGCCGGATACACCAGTCTATGGCGTGGTGGTGTTTGTCAAAGAGGAACCCCTCACCCAGATCATGACGAAGGAACCGACTGTGCCGGTGGCGAACCTCAGCCAGGTGATTAATATGCTGCAAGACAATTATCTGGCGCGGGATCGCATTGATCAGACGAGAGTCCGGCGCATCGTTGATCTGATTTATGAGCAGTAGGCCCACCGAAATTCTGCTGGCTCCGGTGGGCGCAGGCAAAACTGCCTACATTCTGGAGCAGTTGGCGCGCACGCTGGACCAACAGCCTTTCGCGCGGGTGTGGGTGCTGGTTTCAGGCAGGCGGCAGGAAGATGCCTTTCGGCAGCGCCTGTTTGAACGCGCGGGTGGACGCCGGATTTACTTCAATGTCGAGTTTTTCAGCTTCTATCAACTCTATCACCGCCTGCTGAACATCGCGCGCCAGCCGCCGCGTATGCTGGATGATGCGGCGCGCTATGGTCTGCTGCGGGCCATTCTGAGCGACCTGCAAACCCGGCGTCAGTTAGATGTATACGCGCCCATCGCCGAAACCCCCGGCTTTATCCGCATTGTCGCGGACTTCATTTACGAACTCAAACAAAATCTGGTCCTGCCGGACAAACTTGTCGAAACAGCCGCGACACTCTCCCCGAAGGACCGCGAAATTGCGCGGATTTACGCGGCTTATCAGGAGCGTTTGCTGGCGCATGACCTGGTGGATCGGGAAGGTGAGGGCTGGCTGGCGCTCTCGGTCATTCGCAATCAACCTGAAATTGGCCGGGATGTGGATTTGCTGCTGGTGGATGGTTACGATCAGTTCACGCCGCTTCAGGCCAGTCTGCTGATGCTGGTGGCGGAACGGGCGCGCCATGCCCTGGTGACGCTGGCGGCTGTGCCGGGGCGTGAGGATACCGTTGGACGGCGTTTTGTCGAAGCGCTCAGCCAGCTCAGGCATTACAGCCCATCCCCCCCAATGGTGATCCATCCGTCCGATTTTCTGGCCGGCACGCGCCCGGCGGAACTGCGGCATCTGGTCGAACAGGTGTTTGTGCGCGGCGCTTCCAAAGTGATGGCTAACCAGCGGGTTGTGCTGATCGAAGCGCCAGAACCTGCCCAGGAAGCGGCGGCGGTGCTGCGGCGGGTCAAGCGTTTGCTGCTGAACGGCGCGCAGCCGGATGATGTGCTGATCGCGCTGCGCGATTGGCCGCGTTATGCCGGGCATTTCGCCACACTTGGGCGGGCCTATGGTGTGCCGCTGGCGATCCATCGCGGCGAGGCGCTCAATCAGAACCCGGCGGTGATGACGCTGCTGAATGTGCTGGCGCTGCACGAAAGCGATTTTCGACGCCGTGATCTACTGGACGCGCTGCGTTCGGCTTACATCAGCGTTCCTGGCATCGGGCGTGAACAGGTGGAACAGCTTGAGCGCATCAGCCAGCAGTTTGTGGTGGTCGGTGGGCGGGCTAACTGGCTGAACGCGTTGGCGCGCGCCGGGCAGCCCAGCAGCCGCTCGGATGATGCTGAGGAACGCATCGAGGAAGCGCTGCTTTCACAGGAGGAAGTGGCCCATTTGCACGCGCATCTGGCGGCTTTTTTTGAGCACAGCACCCCGCCGGAATTCGCGCCGCTGGCGGATTATGTGTACTGGCTGCATAGCCTGATCGGGCCGGATTCTGAACCTGACCCGGACGATGAACCACCCGAAGACGCGCCCGCGTATTCGTTCAACATGCCCGCGCAGATTCGCCGCGCGGCTGCGCCGGGTGTCCTTGAACGCGACCTGACCGCCCTGGATGAATTCATGCGTGTGCTGCGCGGTTTGCTGGCCGCCGAGACGCTGCTGGAAGCGCTGCACGCCAGCCGCGAGATGAACCGCGCTTTGTTCCTGCTGGAACTGCGCACCGCAGCGCAGAATGCCGTGATGAACCGGGGGCCGGTGCGCACCGGGCGGGTGCTGGTGACGACAGTGACGGACGCGCGCGGGCTGCCGCATCGCCATGTGATGATCCCCGGCCTTTCGGAAGGGGTGTTCCCCGCGCCGCAGGCCGAAGACCCGCTCTATCTCGACAGCGAACGACTGGCGCTGCGTGAGCGGGGGATTATGCTGGAAACTCAGGCCGAACGCGCGGCGGATGATGGCCTGTTTTACCAGTTGATTGGCCTTGCGCACGAATCGCTGACGCTCTCACGACCCACGATACAGGACGGTGTACCCTGGCTGCCCAGCCATTTGTGGCGCGGTGTCACCGCGATTCTCAGCGATGCCGACAAGATCATTCAGGCTAACCGCGTGCGCGTGGGGGAAGTAGCGCAGATCGCCGAGGCCGCCGCGCGGGAGGAACTGCTGCTGGCCGTCGCGTCCAGCCTGACCGAATCCAAAATGACTGCCGATCTGCCGGGGGCGCACAACTGGCTGCTGGCACATTACGGCGCGCAGTGGCGGCATATCCAGCGCGCGCGGGGTGTGGAACGTCAGCGGCTGGCGCGCGGGCTGCGGCACAATCAGTATTCCGGGCGGCTGCGGGACGCTGAATTGATTCGCATTGTGGCCGAACAGTTGGGAGCGGGCCGGTTATGGAGCGCGACACAGCTTAATGATTATGGCATGTGCGCCTTCCGGTTTTTTGCGCGGCGCTTGCTGCGCCTCGAAGCGCTGGAGGAGCCGGAAGAAGGGCTGGATGTGACGACACTCGGCACGATCAACCATGCCATTCTGGAAAAGACCTACACCGAAGTGGCCCGACGCGGACTCTCCATCGTCCGGGATAATGCGGCGGAAGCGATGGACATTCTCAATGACGCGGCGGAACCTGTCCTGGCAAATGCCCCACGTGAATTTGGCTTTCAGGCCAATGTGCTGTGGGAACAGGAGAAAGTGGCGCTGCTGCGGCGCTTGCGCGCGCTGGTACAGGTGGATTTTTCCGAAAGTAACCCGGTAGCGAAAGCGATCCAACCCGGCGAACGCTGGCCCTATTTGCAGGAAGCGCCTTTCGGCACAGAGGGCGGCCCGAATGTGTTTATCCCGGTTGAGATTAACGGACTGGCCGAGCGGCTGCGGGTGCAGGGGTTCATTGACCGCCTGGACCGCGTGGGCAGCGGCGTGGTGGTGATCGACTACAAGACCGGGACGACCAAAATCCCGGTGGATGAGATGCGCGGCGGGCGCAACTTTCAGATGATGCTGTATCTCCACGCGGCGGAACAAATTCTGGCGGCGCGTTCCGGCGATGATATGCCCGATGTACTGGGCGGGTTGTTCTGGCATATCCGCAGCCGCGAAAGCAGCGGCGCGATCCGCCTGGATGAGGATGGTCTGCTGGCCCTGGAGGATGCGCAGGCGCATCTGGGACGCAACATCGCCGCCGGGCGCAGGGGCAATTTTGCAGTGCATCCCCAAAAGCTGGATCAGGGCAAGTGTGCGCGCTATTGTGAGTTTTCGCAGTTGTGCCGCACGGCCAGCACCAGCCGCCGCAAGCCCGAAGGAGACGATGGCGCATGGACCTGACGCCGGAGCAGCACCGCGCAATCTACACACACGACAAGAACCTGATCGTCGTGGCCGGGGCGGGTTCCGGTAAAACGCGCGTGCTGGTGGAACGTTATCTGGCGCTGCTGGACGCGCATACCGATTGGCCGCTGAATGCGCTGGTGGCTATCACGTTTACGCGCAAGGCCGCTCAGGAAATGCGGGATCGGGTGCGGCGGGCACTGGAAGATCGTTTGAGCCGCGCCGCGCCGGATGAACAGCGCATCTGGTCTGACCGGCTGGCGAGTATGGAAAGCGCGCGCATCGACACCATTCACGGCCTGTGCGCGACCATCCTGCGGGCCAATGCTGCCGAAGCCGGGCTGGACCCGGACTTTGACGTGATGGATGAAGTCAACGCCAGCATTCTGCTGGACACCGTGATTGATGACGAACTGGGGCGGCTGGTGGATGAACATGACCCGGCGCTGGCCCTGTTCGCGGAATATGACCGCCGGGGGATTATCGAAGCGCTGCGCCAGTCGATGCCGATCAGTCTGCCGGACCTGCCGGTGGATTTTATGGCGGAGTGGCAGGCGCACTGGGACGGGTGGGCGGCGGGCTGCATCGAACGGCTGCGGCAGAATACCCTGCTGACCGCGTTCCTGAACTGGCAGCCTCCTTACGGCTGGCCTGAACAGGATCGCCGCGCGGAGGTCTGGCTGGCGTGTCTGCCGGATGTGGAAGCGCTGCTGAACCCGAACACGGATGCGCTGTTGTGCGTGGACATCCTCGCCCGGCTGGGCGCGACCATCAAACTGACCGGGGGCAGCGCTAAAAAATGGGGCGGTCAGGAAGTGTTTGAGACCACCCGATATTTTCTGGAATCACTGCGGGATGTGGTCCGGCAGACCCGCAGGGACATCGGCCAACCGCCGGGTGAACTGGACGCCCGCGCTGCCGAACTGCTGCCCCTCTGGTGCCGGCTTATCGGACGTGTGCAGGGGGCCTATGATGCCGCCAAGCAGCGGGAAGGCGCACTTGATTTTGACGATCTGGAACGCCGGACACGCGACCTGCTGGTGTCCAGCGCGGCGGTGCGCCAGCGTTACCGGCTGATGGAATTCCGGCATGTGCTGGTGGATGAATTTCAGGATACCAACGCGGCCCAGTGGGACATTGTGCAGGCGCTGGCTGACCCGCAGCAGGCCGGGAGTCTGTTCGTGGTGGGCGACCAGAAGCAGAGTATTTATGCCTTTCGCGGCGCGGATGTGAGTGTGTTTGGCGGTGTTCGCCAGCAGTTGACTGCTCTGGGTGGCGCGGACGCCGAGATTGCGCTGGCCCGTTCGTTTCGCACGCACCAGCCGCTGGTAGAGGGCTTTAACGCAATTTTCGGGCACATCCTCACGCGCGACCCGGCCAGCCTGGTTTATGCCTATGAGATTGACCTTGGTCATCCGATGGACGCGCACCGGCAGGAGCCGCCTGCCGCGCACCCGCCTGTTGAATTTATCCTGATTGACGCAGAACATGCCGAAGCGGGCCGCCGCGCCGAAGCCTGTGCTGTCGCCCGCCGTCTGCATGACATGGTGGCGGATGAAACGCCCGTTTTTGACCGCGAAACCAATCAGGTGCGGCCAGTACGTTACGATGATATGGCGCTGCTGTTCCAGTTCGTCAGCGAATTTGCGAGCTAGCCCTCACGC
>CAZKIB010000079.1:0-2122 GCA_964552425.1 uncultured Anaerolineaceae bacterium
ATGTAAGCTACCTCCTGGTACAGTTTGTCCAGGGGGTAGCTTACAATTCCCCCAGCAGGGGAATTTCAACCTCATGTTCATGTCCGCAGTTCGGGCAGATGACCTGCATCCGCTGCGGTTCCACATCGTTAATCTCGCGATACAGGTTTTGCAGATAAGCAATATCCGCCGCAAAAAATTTTTCGACCACGTCCGGCGTAATCCGGGGCAGCGTGCCCAGCCGGGTGATGACCTGGGCCAGCAGCACGATCACCAGGTAGGCTTCGTTGCTGCGCACACGCGGGTCCCGCAGCGGGGTGATTTCGTCCAGCGCCGTCGCCATCCGCATCGTGCCTTCGCGGTGGACATTGCCCCGTTCGTCGATATACCCTTTGGGCAGGACGAAATCGAACTGTACCTGTAACGTCATGTGTGCCGCTCTCCCGACCCTCATCCCCACCGGCAGGGGCAAATAACCGCGCCCCCACCGGCCATCGTTAAACATGGGTGAAGCAGTTTTGAGTTATCAGAACCGATTAACAGTGAGGCGAACCCGCGTTTCCGATCACTGTGGACTGATAACGGACCGCTTCGGCAATAAGTCAACAGAAGGCAGGGGCACGCGGCCCCTACCTTCTTACATGGTGCGGATGATGCCCTCATGCACAATCGTCATCTCTTCGATACCAAAAGAGTTCGAGTCCGACTGCAACTGCGGGCCGCTGACCTTTGACGGCCAGGCGTTCACAAATTCCCAGCGGGCAATCGGCTGCAATTCCTGGTTGAACATGGTGATCGTGCCGTTGCTGCGGGCTGTGTCTACCTTGCCATCTTCCACCATCTTGCGCCAGTCCCATACATCACGGACTTTGGTGATGCCGCGCTTGAGCGAAATCGGCTGCCATTTCAGACGTCCGGGCAGCGCCTGAACCAGGTCGTTGCCATTGGGGTCCACAACCTTGTGTTCGACCACTTCATGTTCCGAACCCAGGCCGCTGATTTCGGTAAAGAAACCGGTTACGCGCTGCTGTACTTCCAGCTTGAAATGAAAACCAAGTGCAGGATCAGTATCACGTGCCATCGTTTAAACCTCCTTATGCTTCGGCGTCAGGACCAGCCCACTGGCTGATACGGAAAATCACAAACTCTGCCGGTTTGACAGGCGCGAGACCGATTTCGACGATCATCTGGCCGACATCGCGCACTTCCGGCGGGTTGGTCTCTTCGTCGCATTTGACATAAAAAGCCTGTTCTGGCGTCGTGCCGAACAGCGCCCCGCTGCGCCATACGAGCGTCAGGAACGCCCGAATATCGCGCCGTACACGCGCCCACAGGTCTTCATCGTTGGGTTCGAAGACAACCCACTGGGTCCCGCGTTCGATACTTTCTTCGATCATGTTGAACAGACGGCGGACGCTGACATAGCGCCAGGACGGGTCGCTGGAGATGGTGCGCGCGCCCCAGACACGAATGCCCCGGCCAGGGAATGAACGGATGACGTTCACGCCGATGGGGTTGAGCAGGTCATGTTCGCCTTTGGTGACCAGCACTTCCAGGCCCAGCGCGCCGCGCACGACTTCGTTGGCGGGGGCTTTGTGGACACCGCGTGTGGCGTCGGTGCGCGCATAGATGCCAGCCATGTGACCGCTGGGCGGCACTTTGCGGGTGCGGCCATTATTGCCGGTCATATCGGCGATCTCGATCCAGGGATAGTAGACCGCCGCACGGGACGAGTCGTAGTTGACCGTCATGCGCCAGTCCTTGACTTCCTGCGGCATCAGCGCCGGGGGGGCATCCAGAATGGCAAAGCAGTAGCGGACATTTTCGCAGTAGTCGATAATGGCCTGCTGCACCGCCTGTACGCCCTTCATGTCGATCTCTTTGGCCTGATAGCTGGACATGAGATCGGGCACGCAGATCATGGTGACATCGTCGAGCGGTTCCAGACCACCCAGACCGATGCGGCTGGCGGCGCTGCCCTGATAATCGCGCAGGGTGATGCTCTTGGTTTTGATTTCGCCACCCGACAGATTGACCGACTCGGCTGCCGGGACCATATCAGCTTTGCCGGCGCTGGTCAGTTCGACCTCGATCAGGCGCGAACGCTGTTTGGCGATACACCGATCGTGGCGATCACCAAAGG
>CAZKIB010000079.1:2132-8461 GCA_964552425.1 uncultured Anaerolineaceae bacterium
GAACGCTGTTTGACCGCCGCCACCACATCATTTTCGCCGCCGATGGTCAGGTTGTCGAAGGTTTCGGTCTGGCTGCCGGAAGTCACCACCAGATTGAAGGTCTGTTTGGCGCCCTTGGCGGGTTTGCCCTCGTCATCGGTGGGAACCGGGTTGTGCTTGATTTCCACTTTGATATTGTTGCCGGCGGGTCCACCTTCGCGGGCCTTGATTTCCAGCAGTCGCGCGGGGGCTTTTTCACCCGAACCAGGCAGGACTGCCTGGGCGCGGGTCGCCATATCCGGGTCTGCCGACGCGCCGACGGTTTTCAGGCTGACGACGTAGCAGATGCCGCCGCCGTTGGCAAAATAGCCATAGACCGCGTCGGGGGTATAGATGCCCTCAACGATGTTGCCAAATTTCTGCTGGTACTGGCTCCAGTTGGTGATGAGGGTGGGTTTGCCGATCAACGAGATGGTTTCGCCATCCCGAATATCAACCGCTCTTTCGGTATAGCCCACAAAAGCCGCCACAGCCGTACCGACGGCTTCAATGGGCTTCGTACCCCTATCGACTTCCTCGACGTATACTCCAGGGGAGAGGTAGCTTGGGGACATTCAAATACTCCTTTTACCCTCTTCTAAATAAGCACTTGATGATCTGGCGTCGTTCGAATCGGCTATGACTTATCCTCCTCCTCACTCTTGTCGGATTGGCCGTTTTTGGACGTGATGGCATAACCATCCTTGTACCGTTCGGCTTGTTCTTTACCGAATATTTCGGGGAAGTCGATCTCTTCACTGGCCGGGTCGTGCGCCTGACCAAAACGCAGCCGCCCTTCCAGAACCAGAGGCGCTTGCAGCACCCGCTGCACATCCAGCGCCAGCGTGGCGACAAACGTGAAGCCCATCTTCATTTCGTTGTCCAGCACGCTCCACACATCCGACATATTGGTGGCAGCTTCAGTCACCTGGGCCACCATGATGGGAATATCATAGGGCTGTTCTTTCAGCAGACCTTCACAGTTGTCAGGACTGAGGGCCATATAATGCGCCAGCGCCCCCAGCGTGCGCCACAGCAGTTGATGTTCGTCTTCTGCCTTGCGCGCCCACGCGGTGATCAGGTAGGTCACATCAATGCGCATCGGAACCATGCGCATGTGGGCCTCTTTTTTCTTCATGTTGCGATTGACTTCCATCTCCATACTGCGCAATTTCAGGTTTTCGCGCAAGTCGAACGCCCAGCAGTTGACCGTCGGGCGGCTGATGGTCGCGGACCATTCGCTGGTCGGCTGCTCAAAAGCGATGTCAATCTCGTTTTCTTTCAGGCCCCCGCGACTGCGTAATAATTTTTCAATGGTTTTATCCAGATCATGAAGCATCAGTATTTGCCTTACTCATCGACCAGCAAACGGCCCATCTTTTGATGCTCGCGGCGAACCGCGTGGCGAATGTGCGTCATCGTAATCACACCGCCATCGGCAGCCGCCAGATAAGCGGAGGCCAGCGCCGCGTTGCGAATGTTGCCCCCGGCCAGCCGGTAGCGGGCGGCCACCGCGTTCAGATCCACATCTTTTCCCAGGGGCGCTTCCGGCGGGAAATGCCGCTCCCAGATGCGGAAGCGATATTCCGTATCCGGGAAGGGATAATCAATCACAAAATCCAGCCGGCGGGTAAAGGCTTCGTCCAGGTTCTGGCGCAGGTTGGTCGCCAGAATTGCGATGCCATCGTAGGTTTCGATGCGCTGCAAGAGGTAGGCGATTGCGATATTGGCGTAGCGGTCATGCGCGTCCTTGACTTCGGAGCGCTTGCCAAACAGCGCGTCGGCCTCGTCAAAAAATAGGATCGCGTTGCTGGCCTGGGCCTCTTCAAAAATCACGCTCAGGTTCTTTTCTGTCTCGCCGATATATTTGCTGACGACGGAGGACAGGTCGATTTTGTACATCACCAGCCCCAGGTCGTGCGCGATCACTTCGGCGGACATGGTTTTGCCGGTTCCGCTTTCCCCGGCGAACAGGGCGCTCACACCGGCGGCGGGGGCCACCTTGCGACCATAACCCCATTCGTCCTGCACCCGGTAGCTGAACTGGGCGCGTTCGCGGATTTCACGAAGCTGGGTGATCTGATCGGGCGGCAGCACCAGATCGTCCCATTCATAACGCGGGACCACCCGGCGGGCCATATCGCCCAATCGCAGGCTGGAATGGGCCTGTGCCCCGGCGTACAAATCGGTCAGGGTAATGGCTTCCCCGCGTGAGGTCGCCAGATCAGCGGCGGTGTTGTAGGCCCGCGCGATCTGCCCCGGTGTAAAGCGGAACTTGCCGGCCAGTTCGTCCAGCGCAGCCGGTTCCACCGAATCGACATATTTTGCCCACAGACGCTGGCGCGCGGGGACGGGCGGCACGACAAAATTCAGCCGCAGCAAGCGCCGGGGGCGGGTGATGTTATAGGGTTCCCAGGTGGTGCGCCCGCACAGAAAGAGCGGATTTTCGAAGTGAATCAGCGCGTCCCACAACTTGGCTGGCGGCTGGCCGTTTTCTTCGAGACAGGCTTCCCACTCGAACAACAGCAGACCCGCGCCAATCAGGCGGGCTTCGCGGATCGCCAGTTCCCAGGCGCGCTCGAACGAAATCGTCAGGTTTTGCAGCCGGTTCACCTCGACTTCGACCAGCGGCGCGCACAGCGCAGCGGCGGTGGCCCGGCGCCCGCTGCCTTCCGGCCCCTGCATATAAACCATCGGCGCGTCGGGCAGAGCGCGGTACACCGGTTCGATCACTTCGTCCGGCAGGGTGGGCGCAAGCTCGGAAGTCGCCAGCCGCGCCGCGTCATCCAGCCGGGCATCGATGGTGCTGTCGCCCAGCAGAAAAGCCAGCACACGATGATCGACTTTTAACTGGTAGGAAATAAAGACCGGCTCGTACTGGTTGGGGTTCGGCAGGCACTCGATCAGATGATGGCGGCGCAGGGGCATTTCCGGTTTCAGCCGCTCCCAGACCGCGAAACGCGCCGGGACATCATGCCCCAGCATATTCATCACCAGGTTCACGGTGGGCCGCCGCTGCGAGACATCGTCCTGCAAATAGGCATACAGGCGCTCATAACGCCGGTCCAGTTCCGGGGCGATGACCACCAGCAGAATGTACTGGTCGAGCAGATTCAGGTCAAAAATGCGGCCCAGACGGGCGAAGGGCAGTTGAGAGTCAAAACCGTTCAAGTCCAGCGGCGTGTCCGAGGCAGCCCACAGACCCGCCAGCCCCTGACGGCCCAGGTGCGCCTGCACCTCTTCTTCGGAGATAATCAAACCGCGCAGCGCGTCAGTAGGGTCGCGCCCGGCAGCCTGAGCGCGCACAACCGCCTCATGTACCAGATCATCAATCCGGGACATGGAGGTCTGCAAATGCGTCAGGCTCTCCAGATTCATCCTGCCTCCCTGCGGTTCGACTGCACGTAGAATCCGCTGTTGTCACTATCCTACAGGAAATAGGGGTCAGATGGCAACAGGCGCGGCGTAATTGTTTTCAAACATTGTCGATTTATGTTTACCCAAAATTACAAATTCCATTATGGTGGAAAGCCTGAGAATTGCCAAGTCAGGCATCCCTCGCAGCCAGGTGACAAGCCTGTTCGGAACCACAGGCAAAAGTTACATGATTAACGCCTGGCGCAGGGCTTTATCACAACTCTTAAAGACATTATCCCAAATTCGCGGGGTTGAAACGGATTTGTAATGTGACAAACGATCTTCCAACATGCAGGATGATTTTTATGGGTTTTTTACCGGTGCGCGGGTGGCTACTACCCGGTTATGTCTCCTGCCAGTCCGCCTCGCCGATCAGGTCCCCCAGGGCAAGCTGCCGGGCGAAGGCGGTAGCGGCATAGCGGGTCAGCAGTTGTTCAAAGCGTGACATCGAAGCCACAGCCGCTTACGCCTCACTCCGCCTTGGCGGTGATCTCGACGGCCAGCCGCGCGAAATATTCATCCACGCTGGGGCCGAAACTCAGCACATCACCCGAAGTTAACTGCACCGGAACCCCGGTGGTCAGCCGCAGGTTGTTGACAAACACCGGCGCTCTGGCCCCTTCCTCCAGGCGGACGGACCAGTTGTTATCGCGGAAAAACACGCGCGCCTGCCGCCGGGAGATGCTGCGGTAAGCTTCCGCGTTGCCGTCGCGTTTGACCAGCGCATCGTACAGATCCACATCCAGTTCCGCGTCGGGCTGGTCCGGCTGTGAACGCCGCCCGATGCGCCGTTCGTCTTCCTCCAGCCCGGCGGGAATCTCAAACTGGCGGGTGGTATCATGCACATCCCGCAGGATCAGCAAATTCTGAGCGTAACGGAACTGGCGCGCGGCGTACAGAAAGCCACCCTGCCCCAGCGACAGGCGATCCACACGGGTGTGCGGGGCGACCAGCCGCATCAGGTAGATATGCCCGGCGGCCTGCATCTTATGGAACGCCAGCACATGGTCGGCCAGCGTGCCAATCGGCAGCGCGTCGGCGGCGTTGAGTACCTGCGTTTCCCGTTCAGACCCGACCATGACCGGCAGGCGTTGATCGCCCGTTTTCAGATATACCAGGTTCTCGCCGGAAGCCTGGACATCTTCCACGCGAATGCGGATTTCACCGATCATACGGTTGCTCTGGAAAAACCGCAGGCGGCTGTTGTGATTCAGCGGCACTTTGCGGTTTTCCAGTTGCAGATCGTCGATAAACACCGGCGTCTGGCCGACTTTGGAGGCATACCACACCTTCGCGCCATCATCGAATTCGACCATTACGGCCTTACGTGAGATCGCTTCGGCATCACGCGGGGACACGAAATTGCGCAGGTCGACATCCGGGTTGACGCCGCTTGGCCCATGGTGGCGGCCAATCAGCAGGCGTTTTTTGCTGCGGGACGTGATTTCAAAATCGCCGCGTGAAAAGCGCAGCATTTTATCACCGGGGCGCAGCGCTTCGGGCAGTTGAGCCTGTTCCGGCTTCTGCGTAAAAATCACCAGCCGGTCCCCGGTTTGAATCTGGGCGTCTTGCAGCGCCTGGTTGGTATCGAGCGGGCGGGCACGTTCCAGCGTGCTGATGTCGATATAGGCTTCCTGCTGCGACAGGTAGCGGGCGATTTCGCCCACTAACACCTGATTGCTCAGACTCAGAGTGTAGCTGTCTACGGCACTTGCCAGACTGGTCGATACGCGCATGAATCATCGTCTCCGTTGCAGGAAACCTCACCCCAACCTCTCCATAGCGACGGAGAGGGGTCGAACACACCAGGCCGGGGTGAGGTAAATACAAATGTCTGATCAATTTGAGCCGCGTATGCCCCTGCCAGAGAATCGCTGGTTGCAAAGGCGGTTCAGCGCGGCTTCAACACAATTCACGGTCCTTAGAACTGGGTCTTCATCAGGCTGTCCGGGTCGGCATCGCTGTCATAATGGAACATCAGCGTGTAATCGCCGATCTGCATCTGCGTGTTATCCGAAACCGGGTGCAGCTTGTAGCCGCGCAGCTTGCGCAGGCCGACAGCCGCTTTCACCTGCCCCTTGCGATTGGTGTAATACCACTTACCGCGCCGCCACATAATCACGCCGTGTTCGCGGGAGATATTGGTGTCTTCGGTCAGGTTAATATCGTTCGATGTGCCGCGCCCCACGTCCATCGTGTGCTTGGTCAGGGTGTACGTCTGATGGTGGCCGCCGCGTGTCACCGTGACGCGCAGCAGGTTCTGCGGCAGTTCGCGGTTATCCGGGTATTTAATCAGGCGCTTCACCCGCGCAATGCGTATCTGGCGCAGGAGAATCAGGTCTACGATCACCAGAACACCGGCCACCACCAGCGGGATTATCAGGTTGGTATCGAGCGGCACGGCAGCCGGCGTTACGGGTGTGACAACCACCGCTGGTGTCAGAGTGACCGGCGGTTCTTCGGTAGTCACCACCGCTGCGCTTAATCCAACGGTGAGCGGTTCGCTGACAAACAGCGCGTCAGAGCCATCCTGCGTTGTGCCTTCGATGTAGGCAATCACATCATAGGTTGCTGCGCTCCCGTCGGGGAACAACTGCGCCACCTGATCGTTGATATTCGGGATCGTCAGACGCGCCTCACCGTCGATCAGGTCCGTCAGGCCAAGCCGCTGATATTCACCATCACCGGCCCGAATACTGAAGCGCACCACCGGGTTGGGCGGAATGGCAAAATCGCCCACCGGCACGGCGCTGAACGTGGCTGGCCCGCTCAGGCTGGCCGGCGCGCCATCGACACTCAGGTTCAGGCGGCGCTGGAAGTTGATGCCAGTGACTTCATCAACCGCCAGTGAGGCGGCTTCATCCCCGCGAATATCCACCAGTTGGACGCGCAGG
>CAZKIB010000079.1:8471-14302 GCA_964552425.1 uncultured Anaerolineaceae bacterium
TACACTCTTTCCCTACACGACGCTCAGGGTGTTATTACTCGGCAGCAGCGCGTTCTGCACAGCGGTGTCTTCCAGGTCGATGGTATTGCCTGAAAGCTGCGTTTCATTCAGGAACAGACGCACCTCGCGCTCGTTTTCGGCAAAGGGTGAATCAATGGTCGTGCTGATAACCAGCGGCTGGCCCACCGGTATGAACTGGTTGTTGGTGAGATTATTGAACAGGATGCTGTGGTCCAGCAGCGGCACAATGCAGTTGAAGGTCCCCAGGTCAATTTCGCGGCTGGCGCTGGTGACGGTGACTTCCATCGGAACCGCCAGCGTTTCCGGGTCCGGTTCCAGCACACTGGCGTCAATGGTAATCAGGTGTTCGGCATCCAGAGATTGCTGGAAGTCCTCCAGAAACCCTTCCATCTGTTCGGCGAGAGTCGCGGGGGTTTTATCCTCATCCGCTTCCTGACCATAGCTCCACAGAAAGCCACCGGTTTCGCCGGCTATTTCGGCCAGCACTTCAAAGTCGGGCGTGTCGTTGACGGTATCAAAGGCAATGATATATACCGGGGTGTTCTGCACCCGCGCCCGGTCAATCACGTCACGTTCGGTGGTGTCGGACCGGGTGTTGCGATGCGGCGAATCGGTCAGCACCAGCACCACCTGGCGTTCAGGTTTGGCCGGGTCAATGCCATCGCGCAGCGCAGTGAGGATGCCGTCGTACAGCACAGCGATGCCGGCCTGCGGGTCGCCGCCGGGCACGATCTGATCGCGGTACTGGTCAATCACTGCGATCTTGTCCGTCGTGGGCGGCCCCAGCAGCGCCGACACGCGATCATTGAATGTCACCAGCGCCAGTTCGTCCAGCACCGGGAAATTGGCGATCTGGTCCGAAAGCGCGCTGCGTATCTCTGTGACCGGATAGGAGCGGGTGGTATCGATGACGGCGATGATGCGCACCGGCTGGCGTTCCACCGGCTGGATCGAGAACGCCTCGGCGGGCAGTTCCAGGTTACGGATGACCACGCCATCCACCGCCAGGGGCGTGCCATTGCGCTCCGTTAAATCCGCCCGAATCTGCACAGTGTTGCTGACTTCATCATAGATGCAGCCATAGGTATAAACGGCAGGTTCGTCGGTATCCTGCGCGGCAGCAGGCCAGACCAGCATCATGATCCAAAAGAACGTCATCATCCATAAAAGCAGTTTTCCAGAGCGCAGCCCGCCTGTGCCATAAGTGGCTGTATTTGTGACCGGTTTTGACATGGTTGCTCCTTCGAGGTCAGCCAGCGCCGCGCGCCAGCACCAGACCGACGATAATCAGCAGCAGTATCACGATGACTGCTGGAACAATCACTTGCAGCGGCAGGTGCGTTCCCCCGGTTTCAGTGGACCCGCTGGTCACCGAATCCACCGCAGACGCCAACTGCGGGCGGGACTGCATCCCAATAAACGCGCGCGGCTGCGGCATGGGCTGCACCGGCGCGGGCATCTGGCCGGGCATCCCCAGATGCACCACGACCACGCTGATATTGTCCCCGCTGCGGCGCTCGTCAGCCGTCTGGCCCAGGTAAGCGGCCAGTTTTTGCGGGGGGGTGGTTTCCAGCAGGCCAGAAAGTTCCGGTTCGCCCACCCGGTCACTCATGCCATCCGAACACAACAGAAGTTTATCACCGGGTTTGAACTGGATATGCTTAAAGTCCGGCTCAATCGTATCGCTTTTGCCAATGCCTTTCATCAGCACGTTGCGTTTGGTGGTGTTGATTGCGCCCCCGGCCATGGTCTGGCGCGGGTCCATATTCTCCATCGGGAAGGTCGAATGATCGACAGAAACCTGCCGCAGCACGCCGCCCTGCTGGTGATAAAAGCGTGAATCACCGACGTGGATGAGGTAGCCGTCCCAACCGTTCAGCACCACCGCTGTGAGCGTGCAGCCGGCCTGCACCCGCTTGCCGCCGGTTTCTGAAAGAAAATGCGCGTAACGCCGGGCTTCGTCGTTGATCGTCCGCACCGCCGCCCGAAACACGCTGACCCAATCCGTTTGGGGTCCCAGGTGCTGCCCAAAGGTATGCAGCATATATTTGATGGCAAACTCGCTGATAATTTCGCCAGATTCAGCCCCGCCCACGCCATCCGCCACCGCGAACAGGTAATAGGGCGGCTGCTGGTAAATGCCCACCGCGTCCTCATTATGTTCACGGACCGAGCCGGTCATGGACAGCCAGCCGGCATCCACAGCGGGCAGCATATTGGCGTACTGCTGGCGGCGCACTTCACAGCGAAATTCTTCGTCGTCCACGCGCAGCAGGCTGCCATCCCGAATAAGGGTGTTGGTCGTCACCTCGACGCCATCCACCCGTACCGCGCTGTCCCCTTCGATGTAATCCAACTGGATTCCGGCGGGGGTCTCCACAAATCGAAACCGGCTGTAATCAATCCCGGTCTGGTCCAGCACCCAGTCGGCCTGGCCCTGCTCGAACGTGCCGCCCAACTGCACAACGGTGTCCTGCCGGGTTCGCTGGTTTATCAGGTGAATTTCAACATATGTGCCTTGCATCATGACCACCGCCCGCCCCTGCACCACATCCCTTGTTCAAATATAGCATTACTGGGACAAGTTGGCATATACTGGTGATAGAGGACTTGTGCAAGCCAACCTGTTTGTGATATGGACCTGCTGCTGACCTTCCCATCCGGGTAAGGGCAAACCAACCGCCCGAAGCGGTGTGATGTTCTATTTGGAAGGAGTGTGCCTGTGGACCCCACCACTCAGATGATCTGGATTCTGCCGGGCATCCTGGGCGTCATCACGACGTTCCTGCTGCTGTACTGGTTCTGGCTGCTCATCGCGCCAGGGCCGCGTGTCCAGCAGCCCATGAGCGCGCCGCCGCCGATGCCCGCGCCCAAAGCGCCGCCGATGCACCTTGAAACCGATGACACGATTATTGACCGCATCCCGACGGGTCCCACCGGACCGGCCAGCATGACCATCGAAGCCGGTCTGCCCGGTGTGGGCATGATTGAGTTCCCCAGCGCGGAGTTCCGGGTGGGCCGCTTCCGCGACGACGCCCAGAATGTGCTGGTTGCGCTGGACGAAAAGAGCGTCTCGCGCAGCCACGCGCTGATACGCGGCAACCCCCAGACCGGCGAATATTATATTCAGGATATTGGCAGTCGTTTTGGAACCTCTATCATCACGCCGCAGGGGAGCATTGAAAAACTTAATCAGGGTGAAACACGGCGCGTGTATAATGGAACTATCGTGCAGTTTGGCAGCGCCGTTCGGGCGCGCATCAACCTGCCGGCGGCGGGTGGTGGTTTTCAGGTTCCCGACGATTTTGACCCTGGCATGACGCGCCTGTAATCAGCGACGAGGGATTGGATGTCTTCAGAAGAGCAGCTCACACCCGGTACGCGCATCAAGAATTATGTCCTCGAAGAACAACTGGGCAAGGGCGCATCGGGCGAGGTCTGGAAGGCCAGCGATGGCATGAAAACCGTCGCGCTCAAACTGATGAACCCGCAGCTGCTCAGTTCGCGCAATGTGTCCAAGCACTTCACGCGCTTGCAGCGGGAAATCGAGGCGCTCAAACGGCTGCAAGATCATCCCAATATCCCCCGAATTTTTGATTATGACCTGAATTACGAACGCCCCTATCTGGCGATGCAGTTCATCGGCGGGTATTCCTATGACCGGCTGATCAAAAACGGCGACATGATGAAGATTCCACTGGATCGCCGCCTGCTGATTGTCCGCGAACTGGCGATGGCGCTGTACGCCGCGCACAGCGAAGGCATCATCCACCGGGACCTGAAGCCTGCCAACGTCACCGGAACCGAAAACCCCTACCTGCTCGATTTCAGCGTGGCGCTGCCGGAAGACGATCTGAAAAAGACGCAGGCAAACATCGGGACCAAGCTGTACATGCCCTGGGATGGTATCCCCGACAAGCAGGGTGATGTCTACGGTTTTGGGCTGGTCGCTTACGAAATTATCTTCGGACAGCACGCCATCTTCCGGCCTGAAGACAATACCATGCTGCGGGCCAACCCGTTCATGCCGCAGATCATGGCCGGGGACCGCATCAAGAATCATGAATGGCGCGTGCCCAGTAAGATTCCGGTAGAGCAGCTCCCCCCGGAAATGATCGGTAAAAAACTGGAAGCCGTTGACGCGGTGTTCCAGAAGGTGCTTGGCAATCGCGCCCAACGCTACATGGACCCGCGCGCGTTCGCTGACGATCTGCGCAAGGCCATCGAGAGCGGGGTCATGCCGCAGATGGAGGAAGTGCGTGAAGCCCCCGCGCCCGCCGCCCCGCCCCCACCGGCCCCGACACCCAGGCCAGAGCCGGAACCTGCCGCGCCGGAACAGCAGGGCACCCTGGTGGAGGACGCCGGGTTGGCGGCCACGCCGGTTGAACAACGCGACGTGTCCAGTGTCGATATGCCTACTGTGGTAGAGCCGCTGCCGCAGCAGCCGGCCCAACCGCAGCCCCACATGGACGATGAGTTCATGCCCACCATGCTGGAATCGCCCGCCGCGCCGCAGCCCAAACCGGCGGTGGACGATTGGGACGATCCCGGCGGCAAGACGCTGATCGAGCCGGCAGCGCCAGTCACACCGCGCCCGGCTGTCGAACCTGTGCGCCAGCCGCCCACCGCGCCCCCGGCGGAAGCGCCCCGCCGCACACCGCCCTCGCTCGAACCGGAACGGCCTGTACCCGCGCCGCCCATGCCCGCGCAGCCGGAACCGCCGCCGATGGTTCAGACTGAACTGGATGCCGATCAACCGAAAAAAGGCCGCAGCCCGCTGATTTATGTGGTCGCGCTCGTCGCGCTGGCCGTCATTATCGGGCTGGTCGTGGTGATCCTCAACAGTAATCCGCCCGCCGCTGAAGTGACCACGCTGACTCCCGGCGCGGTGAGCGTGGATGTAACCGAAGAAACCCCGACGGCTGAAGCGCCTACGGCTGTGCCCGACACGCAGGTTCCGCTGGTGGCGACGGAAGTTCCATCGGCCACGCCGATTCCAGCCACTTCCACGCGCCGCCCAAGCGATACGCCCGAACCGGCAACCGAGACGCCCATTCCACCGACGGAGACGCCGGTTCCGCCAACGGAAACCCTGCCGCCGCCTACCGAAACGCCGGTCCCGGCCACCGAGGTGCTGGTGGCTGCCAGCGATACCCCTGTTCCGCCCACCGATACGCCCGAACCACCCACTGCGACCCCAACCTTTACGGACATGCCGCCTACCGAAACACCGCCGCCGCCGACCAGTACAGATACGGCTGTACCGACTGATACCCTGGTTCCGCCGACTGCTACACGAGTGCCAACTGAAACGCCGACACCCATTCCACCGACCTCCACCCGCCGGCCCAGCGATACACCTGCACCAGCGACTGCGACAGATGTCCTGCCCACCATGACCGACACATCCGCACCGACGGCGACCCGTATGCCAACGGAGACCCCCACGCCTATTCCGCCCACTTCGACCCGGCGGCCCACCGAAGGCGCGGTCATCAGCCAGCAGAGCGCCAGCGCCACACCCGCTCAGAGTGAACCAACGGCTGTTCTGCCGACTGCCACGCCCGAACCTACAGCCACGCCCACACTGACCAGCACGCCGGAAGACGTGCTTTCGGATAATCTTGGCGAGAATCTGGTGCTGCTGCGGCAGGCCATCACCGGCGACACCTACCAGTGTTCGGTCTTCAACGCCGTGTATGAACACATCGAGACCCGGCTGGATGGTGAGTTTGAGGACAACGAGGCATATGACGAGTACGGCAGCCTGATTCTGCGGGAGATGGGGCGCATTTATCGCGGGTTCTGCC
>CAZKIB010000079.1:14322-23900 GCA_964552425.1 uncultured Anaerolineaceae bacterium
AGCGATGACGAACGCCTGCCGCGCCGTTACGAAAACGACAACAGCGACCTGGACGTGCTGATCGAAGATGTGCTGGGAGTGCTGGCGCTGACGCCCACCCCCGCATGAGGACGATGAACTTTTCAGCTTATGCCGCCGATTGAAATCGACGGCAAGGCAAAGCAAGTCCCTGCGGGACTGGGGCAGCGGAACCTGAATCCCGAAGGAATTTGGGGTGGTTTGCCGGATAGACTGCGCACTGTCCGGCAAGAAAAAGCTCAATGGTGAGCTTTTGACGATGGACTAACGACTGATGACCTTTTGGCTGAAAGGTTCACCGCCCCGGAATCGGTTCCGCGAAATAATCGGGGCCGCTGGCGGTCATTTCGCCTTCGGCCACCCAGCCGCGCCGAGCGTACAGGCCATAGACGACTTCAAACCAGGCGAAGCCATCCTGGCACACCGGGCCATTCAGCACCTGGAAGGTCTGGTCAGGCGCGATCAGGCGGACAATATCGCCGCTCTGTGTGCCGGGGTTATCGCGCAGGCGCAGCGGCAGCAGGTTGTTGCGGCTGCTCACACGGGCAAACACACCGGGATAAAGCTGCGAGGGCAGGGCATCCTTGCAGCCCACAATCTCGGCGGGCGGTGGGGCGCTGGCGGCAAAGGGCAGACCGGCCAGGGCAGCTTCTTCGTCGGTAAAGGTGCGCGCCACGCTGGATTGCGCCCGCGTGACCAGGTCCTCTACCGTGGCCCACAACGGCCAGCGCCAGGCATTCCCTTCACTGTTGGCGATGTAGAGGCTGTCCGTGTCAAAAAT
Organism: uncultured Anaerolineaceae bacterium; assembly: GCA_964552425.1. Classification (GTDB taxonomy): domain Bacteria; phylum Chloroflexota; class Anaerolineae; order Aggregatilineales; family Phototrophicaceae. The sequence goes on from CAZKIB010000079.1 coordinate 15,122, forward strand.
CACGCGCGTCAGGTCTTCCGTGTCATGTACCAGGATCACCGGCAGCACGCCAAGTGCGACATCCCACAGGCGCAGCGTGCCGTCGTTGCTGGCCGTCGCCAGCCGCGTGCCATCCGGCGACCAGGCCAGCGCCGTGACCACATCGGTATGGCCCACCAGGGTGCGAAACACCTGCCCGGTGGTGACGTTCCAGACTCGCGCGGTATTGTCCAGGCTGATGGTGGCGATCAGAGTCCCATCCGGCGACCAGGCCGCGCCAGTAATATCGTCGGTGTGGCCGATCAGGGTCAGGCTGTTCCCGTCAGGGAAATTAATGAGGGCCTGCTGCGGGCGGCTCGGCTCGATCAGAAATTCCAGCCCGCCCGCCGGTGAACGACGCGGATCAGGCAGGGAATCGGGCAGGGTGGAGACCGGGATCGCGCTGAGAGCCGGTGGCACAGCCATAGCCAGCAGACGTTCCGCCTGCCACGTATAAGGGTGGTTGGTCAGCGCTTCGATGCCGAGCAGCGCGGCATATTCGGTGTTGTCGTCTTCCAGCGCGACCTCGGCGCGGGCCGCGAGCGCGATGGCCTGCGACTGGCTGCGGGCGGTTTCGGCGCGTTCGGCCTGAAGCTGGGCTTCGGCGGCGTTAGTGGCAGCGAGATTGGCGTTGGCTGCGCTGGTGGCCGCCTGATTGGCTACCGCTGTACCCTGTGAGAACGCTTCCGCCTCGTTGGTACTGGCGATGGCCGCGTTGGCTTCGGCGCGGGCCTCATTGGTGACTGCGATGGAAGCATTGGTCGCAGCTAAATCTGCGTTAGCATCACTGGTAGCGGCCTGATTGGCTGCCGCTGTGCCGCGCAGAAACGCCTCGGCCTCATTGGTGCTGGCAATCGCCGCGTTAATAAATGCCAGCGTTGCGTTGGCGTCACTGGTGGCGGCCTGATTCGCCACTGCCGTGCCCTGTGAAAACGCCTCCGCTTCGTTCGTACTGGCGATGGCCGCGTTGGTCGCCGCCCGATCCGCATTGGCCTCGGCGCGGGCTTCATTTGTGCTGGCGATGGCGGCCTGCTGTTCGGCTTCGCTGGCGTTGGTCACGGCGATGGATTCATTGGTTGCGGCCCGGTCTGCATTGGCAAGCGCCAGGCCCCGGTTGGCTTCGGCCTGCTGGAACAATCCGAACGACAGCAGGGCCAGGGCAATTGAAACGGCCAGGGCAATGCTCACCCCGATCAGAATGCGACGCTGGCGTCTGGCCTGCCCCCGCTGGCTGGCGAGAACATATTCGGCGTGCAGCGACGTGGGCGGTGGTTTGAGGCCTGCCGCGCCGGCCAGCCAGTCCGCCGCTTCGCGCACAGCGGTTCCCGAAAGCAGAAAGCTGGCATCTCGCCCGCGTGTATCCCATTCCCGCGCGCGCACCAGCAACCGAGTATGCGTCCGCACATATTCCAGATCGGTCTGGAGCGTGTCAATCAGGCTGAGAATGCCCTGCTCAAAAGCCGCGTCGTCATGAAACATGATCCAGTTGTGCGAGCCGATGGCCGGGTGCATCTTTTTCTGATGGGCCTCATCTGCCACTTCGCGGAACAGCAGCGGGACAAAGCGCTTGCCGGTGCGGATGGCGTGGTCGAGTTCGCGGTAGCACACTTCGGACGTGACCGAATCGGGACTGATGACAAACACAAACGTGTTAGCCCCATCAATGCCCGCCTGAATTTCATTCCACCAGTCCGCAGTGGGGGGAATATCCTCCCAGTCCACCCAGACCTGCTGGCCGTGTTCGCGCAGTTGATCGTTCAGCTTCTGGACGAAATTTTTGTCCTTGCGCGAGTAGGAGATAAACACATCCGAGAGGTTGAAAGTCCCTGACATACCGCTTCCTGTGATGATGATGGGTCGAACATCACCCATTATAGGGCGGGACTGCGGGACGTGCTGGTTAACGAATCAATAAGCCCCTCCGGGGGAGAGAGGGGCCAGCGTGTTACAGTGCCCTCTTTTGAGAGCATCAGGCAGGGTTATCAGACTGCGCGCCGTCCGAAGATCAGCGAGACGATAAACAAAATCAGGAACAGGACGAACAGAAACTGGGCGATCCCTGCGGCTGTCCCGGCGATCCCGCCGAAACCGAACACCGCAGCAACCAGGGCAATCAACAGGAACATCACTGCCCAACTCAACATGATCGTTTTTCCTTTCGTTTCCCGGTAGAGCTGTTGACAAACCATGAGATCATCCTACTGTCGAAGACAGGCGGATTCATCCACTGCGCGGCGGGTCTGTTCATAGGCCACCTGGGGGATTCACGGCTGGTTCTGGCGCGGGTGTGCCCGGCCTGCAAACCTGTTACAATCAGCGCATCGCTCCTTATAAACAGACAGGTGGGACGATGACCCAGAATTACAGTTTCGATCAGGATTTACGCGAAGCCGAGGCGATGGTCAACGGCCTGGAGAATTACCTCAAAGGCGATGAACTGTACACCAGTATGGGCGGCGGGTTCCTGGGGTTTGGCAACATGCCCGCCCTGACGGTAGGCGCGCTGCTGATGCGTCTGCGGCGGCTGAATGACCTGCGGATGCAGTTGAACAGCGACCAGCGTGAACGACTGCACGCCATCAACCAGAAGCACGAAGCCATCCGCAGTGAATGGCGCGCACACTATGACAAAAAACTGCTGTGGGAAGCCAACTCGCGGCTGGACGCGATTCGCCATTACTTCGCTGAGGCCGCCCAGAGTATGGACATGGCGGCGAATGCCTATAAGCCGGAACAACTGCGGCGCACCATCGTGCAGGATATTCTCAACACCCTGCCCGATCTGAACATTCACAGCGCGGAACTGGACACCAAAGTGCGCGAGATCGACAACCGCCTGAGCAGCCTGGCCGGGGACCGCGCCGGCTTTTTGTGGGACGCGCAGCTTGAACCGGCTTACCCGCAGAAGGATTACTGGTGGCTGTACCGCAAACCGCGCGCGCCGCGTTATTAACTGTTCCTGGAGAAGCCAGTTAGACCATGCCTGATATGATTGGAGACAGTGGGCTTCAGCCCATTGCACAAGGGGCTAAAGCCACCCTGTCTGTCAGGCACACGCTTTCAGGTGCACCCCTTCGTTACATCCTGCCGGCGGCCCTGCTGCTGGCAGTTTTCACGATCTCAACCGCCGATCTCCAGCGCGAAAGTCTGTGGTTTGACGAAGCCTACACGCTGTATATCGTGCGCGATGAAGGCCGCCTGCCAGATGGCCTGAGCAGCACAGCGCGCTATGGGGTGGACAGCCTGCGCCGCGCCGTAGAACGCGCCCGCGAGGATGTCCACCCGCCGCTGTATTTCGTGCTGTTCGACGCCTGGACGCTGCTGGCTGGTGAATCTCCCTTTGCGGCACGCCTGCCCTCAGCCTTGTTCGGGCTGGTCGGACTGGCAGCGACCTATGCGCTGGGGCGGCGGCTGTTGGATCGACACACGGCGCTGATCGCGGTGGCTGTACTCGGCACAGCCAGCCTGTTTCTGTATTACACCCGCGAAGCGCGCATGTATACGCTGCTGCTGGCGCTAGGTGCGCTGGCGACTCTGGCGTATCTGCGCTGGCTGGAACGGCCCTCGATTGGACGCACGCTCATCTACGGCACGCTGCTGGCGGCGCTCCCCTACACGCATTACGCCGGGGCGCTGCTGCCGCTGGCACATCTCGTTCATGCGCTGCTGACTCGACCCTCGCGGATGGGACTCTGGCTGCTGCCGGCTGGTCTGGCGCTGGCCCTGTTCGCGCCCTGGCTGCCGTCCGTAATCAACCAGTGGCATATACACGGCGGGCCGGCCGCGCCCCCCTTTGGCGATGGCCTGACCGCAGGAGTCGCGCTGGTGTTCTTTTTCACCGGGGGCTACTGGGCGCTGTATCTGCTGCCCTTTGGATTGGGGAGTGCCCTGCCACGCGCGCGGCAGCACCGGGAAGCGCTCAGTCTGCTGCTGGCGTGGCTGCTGCTGACTCCGGCGGCCCTGCTGCTCCTCAGCCGCTGGATTCCCGCTGTGTTTCAGGTGCGTTATACGCTGGCGGTTCTGCCGGCCGGGGCGCTCCTGGTGGCCTATGGCATCCGCTGGGTGGGGGATGGGTTTCTGCCAACCAGAATCGCCGCCCTCATCCCCCAGCCCCTTCTCCCTCGTGGTGAAGGAGAGGGGAAAAGCTGCCAAAAGTCACAAGTCCCTCTCTATGAAGAAGAGGGATTTAGAGTGAGGGCCAGAAAACTGCAACTATCGAGTATCCCTGCGAATGTGAACCTCCTGTTCAGCGTCATCTTCCTCACCCTGCTCATCCTCACGCAGCTCACGGTCTATCCCTTCGTCTGGCCGCCCCGGTCACGCTGGGACGAAGCCGCCCGCCAGATGGTCGCTGCCCGTCACCCACTGGAACCCGCCCTGATGCTGATTCCGCCGCACACGCCCGCCGCCTACTATGACCGCCGCTACGGAATCCGGCAGGGGATCGCGCTTGATCTGGCGTGGCGCTGGCAGGAACCGGACGCCATGCGCGCTTATGTGGAACATCTGGCAGGGGCCGGTACGGTATGGGTGATCGCGCCGAGTACACTGGTCAGCGCGTGGGACGGAATACGTGAACTGCTGCCCGATCACGGCGTGGGCTATCGTGACAGCGTGATGGATACGATCTTTTACCGCTTTGACCGCGCCGCCGGGGACACGCTGCATTTCCAGTTTGGGGACAGGCTGGCGTTTGAGAGCGGCGCTGCGCATCATCTATACGCGCAGGCTGGGGAGAATTTCTGCTTTAATGTGGACCTGACCGCGCTGGAGGATGTGCCCGCCGGTATGGCGCTGGAGATATATCTGACTCAGGGGTACAGCACGCTGCGGGCAGAGGAGTCGATCCCTTTCGGGCCATACACTAAGGGGGATACGATCACGCTGTCGCCCTGTCTGCCTGTGCCAGCCGATACGCCCGCCGGGCCGCATCATCTGCGCCTGCGCATCTATAACCCTTCTGGCGAGGCGCTGCCCCTACTGGAACATGGCGATCTTTACTGGGGTGATGTGCTGGTTATGGCGCTGGTGAGTGTGGGCGGTTAGAGGTCATCGTAAAACGGACAACGACCTGACCAAAACCTCACCCCTTTTGCGCGGGGTGAGGTAACGGTGAACAAGCCCACTCACGTATTTTCCTGATGTGTGTAAAGCGCTTCTACCCCGCGTTCGGGCCGATGATGGGGCCGCCCAGCGTGATGATCGGCTGGTCCAGCGGCGCGAGCCACTGGTTCCAGCGCGCATCCCGGTAAAAATAATCGTCACTCGGCGGGAAGCGGCGGATGAGGCGGTCCCGCATCTCGGCGGGCATGAGCAGCAGCGGGTTGATGATCCAGCGGTCCCGGTAGCGCACCTCCAGGTGCAGGTGATTCTGCCCGCCAAAGTCAATCTCGCCCATGACCGTGTCCGGCGCAATCGGGTCGCCCACACGGTACAGGCGCGGGTTGGTCAGGTGGCCGTAGATGATGGTGTAATCGCCTACCTTGACCCACAGTCCATTCGGGCGCGTATAGGCCCGGTCATGGAACTTGAAGGTTCCGCTGACACCGGCATAAACGGGCACACCGCGCTCACGGGAATTGCCAAAATCCAGCCCGCCGTGCAGCCCCTGCGCATATTTGTACCACTGCTGGCCCTGCATCCAGATGCGCCGGGCATAAACATTGTTGCCAAAATACTGCCACCACAGCGTCTTTTCAAAGTCCACCGGCAGGCGGCTGAACAGCGCGTCACGCAGGGGGAGTGTTTCGACAGTGGGGGGTTCGTTGGTGCGCGGCGCGGGAATATCGACCACCACGCTGGGATCAACCAGGTAAACCTCGCTGCCAGCCAGGTTGCGCTCGGCGCTCCAGCCTTCGTTATGCCGCCACCAGACATACCCATCGACTTCCTGGCGGGAATTGCCGTCGCAGTCCAGCAGCGTGCCGGGGTCAATCCACTTCACCATCGCGCCCTGAAGGTTGGGCTGGGCGCGCACACGCACTTTCACACTGGCGACCTTAAAGGGTTTCTTCGGCGGCGGGGGTTGAAACTCTCCGGCGGCAGGCGGCTGAACCGGGGTCGGCAGCGGCGCTGGCGTGGAAGGCGCAGGGGCCGGGGCAGGTACGGCAGGACCGGGGGCTGGCGCGGCTGCCGGGGTCGGGGGCACATCAATCAGAAAGACGGACTCGCCGTTGGTGCTGCGTTCGGCGCTCCATCCACCACTATGCTGCCACCAGACATAGCCATCGGCTTCCCGGCGGGAGCCGGCGTTCACCTCAACCACCTGGGCCGGCATGATCCAACCCAGAGTCTCGCCACGCAGATGCGGTTCGCTGCGGACGCGCACCTGCGCGCTGCCGGCCCGAAACAGCTTTTTATCCGGCGCGCTGGGCGTGGGGGCAGCCAGCGCTTCAAAGAGATACACTTCACTGCCGCTGAGGCTGCGTTCGGCGCTCCAGCCGGCGTCGTGCTGCCACCACACATAGCCATCCACTTCCCGGCGCGAACCCGCGTCACAGATCAACTGTGTGCCGGGGTCCATCCACTTCAGCATCGCCCCATAGAGGCCGGGCTGCTGGCGCACCCGCACCTGATTCGGCCCCACCTGAAAAATCTTCTTGTCTGACATTGTAAAACCCCTCTTCATGTTGATTGCTCATAGTTTGATTATAGTCCGTGTACCCAAAAACGCTGATCTGTTATAATCAGGAAAAGGAGTTCCTATATGGCCGACCCAAAAGAAAAAACCGACCAGCAGATATTTATCCCTTTATCGACTGACACCACATTGTCACAGCAGTATGAACGTGTGAAGTCGGAAGATCAGGAAACGGGTGCTGAGGAACGGATTGTGCGTCTTCGTCAGAACGAGATCCTTCTTGATGATGAAGATGAGGAAGTGTAGTGGCGCGAAAATGGAAAGTCAGTTATTCAACTGAGGAGGCGGCCCAAGAGGTCGCTTTCTTGTTTGTGGATGCTGACCGGCAGCACGCAATCAAGCGTGTTTTGGCTGCGCTGGCTGCTCAGGATGACCCGCGCAGCCCACAACAATCTTCAGATTTGAAGGTGGGCGAACTGGTTGAAGACGCACCAGGGTGGTTTTCCGCTGCGGTGCCACGTTACGCAATACGGCTTGTTTTTAGACTGCTTATTCTGAAAGACAATAAACTCACTGAAATTGGGCGATATGAAACGGTCAGCGAGAGCGCGGTTGAATACTGGATCGAAATCATGCGGGCGGGTTTTATCGGGGAAGTTTATGACCCCACCGAACTTCGCCAGCGTTACCGGAAGTATCGCGAATAATTCGCGCTAGGCAGATGATCTGTCGTTAGCTACCATTTCCACCATGAATTCCGAATATGAAAATCCTGATTCATCGCTTCTGGCTGCGGCGCAGGCCACCCCCTGGAAAGCGATCAACGAGATTGAACGCGGGCTGCTGCTGCCGCTAGTGAGAATACAGTTCGCGCTGGCCGGTATTAAATGGGGCGCGAACTGGCGGCTGTACGGCCTGCCGATCATCCAGAAACACCGCCGCAGCACACTGACGATTGGGCCGGGTCTGTCGCTGCGTTCGACGGTGCGCAGCAACCCGCTAGGGGCCAGCCATCCGGTGATCCTCAGCACCCGCGAGGCCGGGTCTGTACTGCACATCGGCGCGGATTTTGGCATGACCGGCGGCAGCATCGTCGCGGCGGAACGCATCACGATTGGGGACCGGGTGACAGTGGGCGCGAACTGCGTCATTACGGATACGGACTTTCACCCGCTGGATGCACAGGAGCGGCGCACGAATCCTACCAATGGCGCGACGGCCCCGGTGGTCATTGAAAGCGATGTGTTTATCGGGATGCAGTGTTTGATTCTCAAAGGCGTCATCATCGGCGCGGGCAGTGTGATCGGCGCAGGCAGCGTCGTCACCCGCGATGTCCCGCCCGGTGTGATCGCCGCCGGTAATCCGATCAAGATTATACGAGAGTTGTAAGCAATATGAACGAACGCCGCCCCCCCGATGTACCCATAATCCTGTCATGGCTTGGCCGGCTGATCTACTGGCTGACCGGCTGGAAAACCGAAGGGTATATGCCAAACGTGCCCCGCTGTGTGATTACCGCCTCGCCGCACACCAGCAATCAGGACGGGTTTATGATGGTGATGGCCTCGTGGATTTTCCGCATCCGGCTCAACTGGGTGGGCAAGCAGGAACTGTTTCGCCCGCCCGTTGCCGCGCTGCTGAAGGCGGTGGGCGGTCTGCCGATTGACCGCGATTCGCCGCGCAAAGCGCTGGTAGGGATTATCCGCGCGTTTCGTGAACGTGAGCATCTGATTCTGGTGATGGCCCCGGAGGGAACCCGCGAAAAAACAGATCGCTGGAAGCCCGGTTTTTATTACATCGCCAAAGGCGCGGGAGTGCCGGTGGTGCTGAGTTATATCGACTACCAGCGTAAGGTCGTCGGCATCGGGCCGGTGGTCGAACTGAGCGGCGATATGGAGGCCGACTTACAGATCATGCAGGATTTTTACCGGGACAAAGTCGCTCGCTACCCGGAGAAAAAGACTCTGCCGCTGGGCGATGAACAGACCGCGCCATGAGGGAACCGAGCTACGAGCAGAAACTGGCCGCTGAGGCGGAACTGTGGGGCCGGGACGCGGCGGAAAAAGCGCAGGAAGTCCCACCGGACTGGCGCTTTCACCGCCACCTGCGCCATAACCGCATTTATCACACCGCCGATATTGACGAATTTCTGGCGCACATTCAGCCGGGTATGGCTGCGCT
>CAZKIB010000080.1:0-5306 GCA_964552425.1 uncultured Anaerolineaceae bacterium
AGCTGCTGCACTTCCAGAAATAAAGCCAATGCGCCAGGAACAGCTCCTGGCGCATGAAAGGAGAAAAAAATGGACATCGAGCGTAAACCAATGGATATGTGGAGCAGCGTCATTACGACCCAGCGCGCGAAAGCGCTGGGAAGTATTATTCAGCGCATTCAGGCGTGTACAGGAGTGAATCCTGTACACCGGCAGGTTGGAAATGTTGTGAATGACCTGCGCAATCTGCAGCAATTTGATCTGATCGAAGAACTGCGCACGGAGATTGACGCCTACAACCAGGAGGTCGCAGAAACGAACCAGCGCGCAGCGCTGCGGCGCGACCTTCAGCGCGCAGTTCGCGCTTGGGCACAAACACCCAAGCAGCGCGCTTTCGTGAAGCACGAAATCGACTACATCGAGCTAGAGCAATTGCTCGATGAGGCCGCGCGCGGGCTGGGCTGCCAGCCCAACGTTTATAATTGGGCGCGCGGGGAAGCGGCGCGCCAGTTCGCGCGGTATTCATGATGTCCCGCGCCCTCACCAAGCAGGAGAAATTGGAGCAGGTCAAGCACCTGCTCCTCTCGCATCCTGAAGGTATTGAGTTTGGGAGCATCGTCCAGCAGCTGGACATGGATGCTTCCTGCGCCAGCTGGGGGCGCGCAAACTCGCGCGCGGGCTGTATACCCTCGACCCCAGCGCAAAAGATCGAAGGCTGGCACGCGCGATTTTGGAGCGCGATGTGCCAGGCAGCCATCTGGGAGTTTGCCCAAACTGCGCCAAGTCCTTCAGAACAGACAACCCGCGCACGGTCTACTGCTCTGAGGCGTGCCAGAAAACAGCGCAGAATCAGCGCTACTACCAGGCACACAGGCAGCATATTATTGGGCAGGTGAAACGTAGGAGAAAATAATTGCCGGCCAAATCAGATCGCGTCAAAATTAATTTTTATGTAACGCCCCAGCAGTACGCCGCGCTGAAGGCAGCGCTGGTGGCTGCAAATATTGAGCAGTCCGCGTTCATCCGTCAAGCGCTGGCAAACGCCATCGCGGACTGGCCTGACGACATGCCGCGCCGGGGTGTGCACCCGCGCCCGGCCTGACGCGCCTGACCCACACAGACCGCAGGCTAAAGCCACAATCGCTTTCATCCACTGCCGTTAAAACGGCGTGGCTTTCGCGGGCTAAAACCTTAACTTGTAAATTCCAGCCACCCCCCAGAAACTGGGGGATAAACCACTTGACATGGTTACTTAACTATGCTATGATGTAGGCATAGTCAGGCAATAAGGAGAAAACATCATGGCAGTCAAAATCATTGCTGGAAGAGTAGTACAGACCACAACCTTCGAAGAAAAGCTGGCACGCGCAGAGTCGTATCTGCGCAATGACATCCAGGCAGCGCGGCGTGAGTGGCGTGACCAGTCAGCCTACAAATACGAAATGACAAACACTGAACTGTACAATGCTATCGCCAAAGCGAAGACTGAAACACCCAAGCAAGGCACATCTGCCAAAACTTTCACCAGCAAAGGGCGCGTTTTGGAATATGGTAAGACCTACAACTCGCGCGGGATTGCCATTACCCTTTGGAATCCTGCGAAACTCACTGCAAAGCAGTGGCGTGTCATACACAACTTCGCCCGCGAAGTTGGGTACGCGGGCAGCCCTAACGATCTTGCTCCCTGGATTGATGCTATCTTTGCGCTGAAAAGAGGAGAAATACTCCTCGGTCATTTCAACGCAATGACGGGTCTGGGGATTGAGGATGACACCTTCCATAAATACAGTGAACACCACCTCTAGGTGGTGTACCAGCCTGGATTTCTAAGACGCCCATTAGGGGGGTTAGGTGAAAACAATTCCGCGTACTATAGATATATCGAATGCGAAAGGAAAACATCACATGAACACAACTCAGGAAGAAACCATCGTCATTAATCCGATTTACACTAATCTGGACAACACCGTTGCCTTAGCAGTTGACGAGCAAGACAATTTGTTCGTCATCACCCACGATGACGTATACGTCGCAGCGTCCATTGAGGACGCGCTGGACGTATACGGAATTTATGCTGATGCTCAGTCAGCATTCAAGGCGTGGGAAGTGTATCGGTGGGCGTAGCCGGGCAGCACTGCGCAAAGACATGCGGCGGCTTGAGGCGATGATGGATGCGTTCGGACTTTCCTACGCGCGAAATGCGGCGGCGCATCTTCGAGCTTGAGGAAGAAGTCAAGCGGCTGCGGAAAGAGGCCGGGAAAGATCAGGCCGTTGGCGTGGGCGTGAGCGATGATATGGAGGCGCTGTGAACAAGATGGATTATGACTGCGAAGAACCAGACGAGGAAGACGATCAGGAAATTGAAAACGATCCTTTCGTCTGCCCCAAGTGCGCGACTGTTTTATCCGTGCGCTGGACGGGCGGTGATAATGTCGTCAACGTCGGGAAAGCAGCGACCTTTACGCGCGTCGATTGGTATGAGTGCGAAAAGTGCGGTTACAAGTGGTCAGAGAGCTACGATCATGAATAAGAACATTGTAGAGTCTTTTGGGAAGTCTATGCTGCTGTCAATGCTGCGGCCCGCTCTCGTTACCACGCTCACAGAAATGGATCGGCAAGTTGCTATTTGCCTTGCTATTCTCGGTGTAGAGCGAGATTTCTTTCAACCCATCACTCATGCCATTGGTCACGGCTATATCGTCGAACTTGAAGAACTGCGCCATGAGTTGGCGAGAGGCGCGATTCATAGAGACAACATCTCTGAATCTGATTACCAAGAGACCATTGGCCGGGCGCTCTACCTTCTCGATCAACCAGTCGATTTCTGGTTCACCTGGCTGGGTTGACCCCTGAATCAAAAGATGCCCGGCTCTTACCGGGCGTTGGCTATCCAGAAACCGCTTTATCGGAATCAAATGAACCCCCGTCTCCGGGGGTTTTCTTTTCGCGTCCCGTGGGCGCGATTAACCCGAACTGGAGTGCGGCGGCTTCTCATAACCGATGACCGGCACGAAACGGGACACGTTTTTATCATACGCCCATTGCGCGCCATAGGACGAGGCCACCAGCCCGGCGACGGCGGTCAATATCGTCGTTACCGCCACCACTGTATTGTTGAATACCTCTTCAGTCACCCCCAACCGTCGCAGAATCACCCATACCACCCAAATCAAGACCTGCATGGCGAAGGCTGTCGCTTGTGGACTGTACGGCCAGCGCGGAATTCGTTTAAAGAGTGCCGTCGCCACCACTACAAACCCACTGGCTACTGGCAGCCAGGTTATGCCATTAATCAGTGTCAGGAAGCGTTCAAACGCCTGCGCCAGGTCGCTCTCGACGCCGGGTGCGTCCGGGGCGGGTATCTCCGTTATTTCCTGCGCTGCAGCTGGGAAAACACCCAGGCACAGCACCATCAATAGACACAGAATTAAGAATATCCTCATCCTACAGCTTCTCCTCTCAATTGTTCCGCAATGTCACGGAAGATGGTTGATATGTTTTTCTCATGCTGCCAGGCAGAAAGGTAGGCTTCGCCCGCCGCCGCGTGGTCGTCGGCCAGGTTGACAAACAGCGTAATCAACTGGTCGCGCTGTGCCGGTGTGATGATGGGCGGCAGCGGCTCGGAAGGCGGTGCAGATACAATCGCCTCAAAGCGCGTCGGGCTGTTGAGCACCCAGCCGATGAAGGCCGGGGTTTTGACAGGCACGTAGCCGGCGTAATGGGCCTCGGCGATGTAATCGACCAGCGTCCCGTCGGCGATGGAGGCCATCGGCGTGGCATCGGCCTTCGGGCGCGCCCGCACCGACGCTTCGTGCAGATCGCCGTTGGCGCGCAGCCGCGCCGCCTTCCAGCGCGGGTCTGCCGCGCCGGGCAGATCGGGGTAAGTGGGATCAATGATCGCCGGCGGTGCAGGTGGCTCGGTGGGCTTTTCGAGTTCGGCAGTCCAGTCTTCGAGATAGCCGTGCAGCTCACGCGCCTCGCTGTAGTTAAAGCCGTACAGCGTGTCCCATTCACCGCCCTTTGCCCAGGTGAACAGGTTGAAGCCAATGACGCTTTCAGGGTAGACCCAATGCGCCCAGCGCAGTTGTTCAAATGCTGCCTGCTCATGTGTCCATTTGTTACGTCCCGGCTGCCCGTCATAGGTGCCTTCCCACACCTGCTTATAGGTGTGCCAGCCGCGCAGGGTAATGTGCGGCCAGGGCCAGGAACGCCGCCCCAGACGATCGACGAACTCATACTGTTTCTTGAGCGCATCGTAGATATGGACGCCCCGCTTGAGCGCGTCCAGTTGATCCCAACCGAACTCGGAAATAATCTTCCTGCCCGGCTTCAACCCTAAATGGTGTTCCTGCTTTTCCCACCACATGATGCGGCCAATGATGAAATTTGACTGCCAGTGGTGCTGCTGTACGTCGTCAGGAAACGGCCACCAGTGTTTATTATCGTCGCGGGCGTGCTGGCACAGCATCTTATCAAGCATGTCTGTCGACAGGCGTCCGGCAGCAGACAGCGGCAGGAACGGCCCGCCATACTCATGCCAGCCCTGAATGTGGTAGCCGTCGGCAAAGGCGCGCAGGTAATCATCAAATAAGCCTGCCTGCACCTGTCCAAGTTCATACACGCCCGTGCCCAGGTTGCCCATGACACAGTGAACGCCGCGTTCTTTGGCTTTTGCCATGAACCTGACCAGCCACGCTAACAGCCCGCGCAGAGCAGAATCGTCTTTTTCGACAGGTTCATTGAGCACGTAGCAGTAGATACCCGAACCGCCCAGGTCTTTCTGGTAGCGCCTCAGTATGTCGTCAATGGCTTTATCGCCCTGTTTCCAGCGCTGGCCTTCATCCTCGCTGCCGCTGCCATACCAGCGATGCCAGACAATGGCACCGGGCAAGAGCGCCTTAATCTCCCGCGCCAGATCGGGTCCATCCATCACGCCAACTGTTGCGGGGTTGAGCGCCTTCAGATGCTTCAGCAGGTAGTTTTTATCATCGACCCGCTTGGCGTCGATGTTGTAGCTAAATCTCTGTACTGGTTTCACGCCCGAACTCCACTTCCGATAACTGGCATTCTAGCTGCTCCCGGCCTGCACCGGCGCAGGCATCCGCTCAATGAGTTCGCGGATCGCCGCCGTCAGGCTGGCGATCTCCTCCGCTACCTTATTCTGCGCTTGCACCAGCGTCTCCATGCGCGCGTCCTGTTTCTGTTCCAGTTTCTCAATGGCCTTCATCACATCCTGAGTGCTGGTTGTGCGTGCTGCCAGCGCCATGTTGATTTCCTCGCGCACGGCCTCCCTGGCCCCGGCCAGTGCCTGGGTCTGCGCCTTTAGT
>CAZKIB010000080.1:5316-10205 GCA_964552425.1 uncultured Anaerolineaceae bacterium
CGCCATCCCGCTCACAGCTTTCTGCACTTCCAGTTCACGCAGCGCCAGCGTCCCAGTCCGGTCAACCACCGCATTCAGTGCCGTCAGCTGCGCGTTCATGGCGGTGGTGTTGGCTTCAATCACACTCCGAGTCTGGGTGGCATTATTCGCCAGTTCCGCCGTCATCGCCTCAGTACGTCCCACCAGCTTGCTTGTCATCTCCGTCATCTGCGCTGCCAGCGATAGCAGCTGCTGCTGCGGTGATTTATCCCCCCGCCGTGTGCGTAAAGCGGTGGTCACAGCATCCACCAGGTACTTCAAAGCAAATGCAAATACAGCCAGCAGCACCAGGCGCTCAGTGGTGAGCGAAGCGAATGTATTAATGAGGCGGTTTAATTCATCTGGGGTCATTCAATCGTCCAGCTAATCCCCAGGCGATGCAGGGTAAACAACAAATCCTCCATCCCCACGCTCTTCCTGATATAAGCGATTACCCCCAGCCGCAGGAAGTGCGCCAGGTCTTCGTTCGAACTAGTGCCGGTGAGTACGATCACCTTCGCAAAGCGCAATCGTGATTCCAGCAGACGTTCCATGAACCCGGTCCCATCCATGTGCGACCCGTTGAAGCGTACATCCAAAAAAATCAGCGCTGGCTCTTCCGTTTCCTCTGCAACAGCCCGCAGCGCCTCCTCCGGGTATGTAAACCGCCGGACTTCATTCCCCAGGCCGTAGTCCTGAAGTTTGCGCCTGAAGAGAAAACTGTCCTCGTCGTTATCGTCAATCAGCCAGATAACCGCTGTCATGACATCACTCCACCAGCCACCGCAACCCTTTGATGATCGCTCGCTGCCGCTGTAGTGTCCGTGTCAGGATGGCAATCACCTGCGCGTTAGTCGGTGTCCCCCCCAGGGCGCCCAGGTCGGTTTCAATCTGGGTCAGCGCCTGCGTGACCTTGTTGCCCAGCAGTTCCCCCAGGTCACCCGCGCGGGCATCCCGCGTCATCTCTGCGGCACTCTTCACCAGCGGATCATGCCGCTGCACAATGCTCATCACCTGGGCGTCAACCCCTGCCCCGGCGTTCACATCCAGCACGGCATACAAGTCCGTCGGGGCGCCCTTCATCGGTTGGGTTGATAGTCCTGCGAAGCCCACCACCGGGCGCAGTTCCTCGTCCAGCTTCTCTATGTTATAGGCCGACGCAGGCAGCGGCAGCTTGAAGCGTCGTGTATCAGCCATCTAATTTGCCTCCTTGATCCAGAATCCGCTGTGGACATCGGCGTTTGCTGTACCCGCTCCAGCGAACATCGTCAGCGTGCTGCCCGACACCTTCCATTGCAGGATAATAGTGTGCGCCCCTGCGGCCAGCGTTTCAATCAGCCAGACCGCGCTCACCGGCTGGCCAATGGTGTTGTTGGGGGCAACCGCGCCAATCAGACCGTCGTCCAGACCGACGCGCGTGCCATCCACCGAAATATCCAGGTAGACGCGCGCCGTACCGCTGGCCGAGACGACGTTGCCGAAGAAACCCACCAGCACCTGCGCAGCCACCGCCAGCGTGAAGCTCAGAGTAAACTGTGCCCCTGCCCCGTCCACATCCGTGAAGGAGGTTGACGTGGTAGTGAAGTCACTGCTCTCATTGGTCAAATAGGTGTCAACGTTCGGGTTTTTGAGTGCCGACACGTTGTCCCGGATTTGCTCGTTTAAGTTGGCTGCCGTGACCAGTTGCCCCGGCGTCCAGGTGATAGGTGTCACAAAGGTCATAGATCATCCTCAGAATGCTAAGCGGCTGGCTTCGTCCAGTTCGCCGTAGCCAGCCGAGCCCAACTGCCAGAAAATTTCCGTCCGTGTCGGCTTCAGCACCCAGGTGCATAAGTACGTGTTGTCGCCCCCGGCGATCACGGCATGCCGCGCCCCCACGATGATGTAATCCTGGCTGTGCCCCAGCCAGCTCTCGCTCACGGTGATGCGGTCACCAAGCACACGCTGCAAAGCCTGCGTCATCAGCGTGTCACTGCGGTTGGCGTTGAAACACACCGTCTTAAACCGTGACAGCGGCTCTTTAAATTTCGCCACCAGGAAATCGGCATAATTCTGCGCCAGCTCCTCATCGCCGATCATCGGGATATTCAGCGAGGCTTTTTCCGCCTGCCCATACTCGCGGATGCTGTCCGCGTCAATCGACTGTGCCATCGCCTTCACATAGCTGATCAACGGCGTACCCCGCACCTGCAAGCGGTTGATGGCCACGCGCGCCACATGCCGGTTCGTAATCGTGAACTCAATGCTGTTGGCGTCAATCTTGGAGCTGATCGAGAGCTGGTTGCTGCGGTCAACGCCGTCACGCACGGCCAGCACATCCGTCGTCGGCAGCGGGGCAATCACATCAACACCCCCCACCAGCGCCGAGGGGTTATCCGGGTCACGGAAGCGCCCGGTAATGACCTTTGTCTGCCCCGCCTGCAAAAGAAACGGCACATGCTCATGGCTGTAAAGCACGCTGCCCGGCGTCCCCGTCTTGCGCGGCTGGTATTTGATGCTGACGATATTCGCCAGGTCTTTGTTATGCAGATACTCCGTGCCCGCCTCTTCAAACTGGCTCTCGTCAAAAGACGCCTGGCTCGTCAGGTTCAGGATGTCGCGGTGGCGGCTGTGGAAGACATACTGCGCATTGCGCACATCATAAAAGAACCGGCCACCCGCCTCGGATGCAATCAGGTCACGGATGAAGCCCTGCACGTTGACGCCCCTGCCCCGGTCACTGTTGTCCCCCACGAATGCCAGTTTCGTAGCGCCGCTGTCAAAGCTGGTGGCGTTGTGATTCCACAGTGTGGTCGTTGCGCCCAGTTCGCTTGCTCCCTCGGCATCCAGCACCCAGTAGCTGCTGGCGTAGGGGTAATCCACCACCGCGTTATCAAAGATGCCGTCCAGCACCTCGTCCACCGTCACGTCGCGCTGCAAGGGTGGGCTGTATTCCGACGCCAGCATCAGCAGCATCGGGTCCTGGCAGATCAGTTGTATGGTGCGCGCGCTGGTGATGCCCGGTGTGTGTTTGGACTCAATCACCCGGCCAATGTAGCGGTCATAGGTCACGGCGTTGAATGTCTGCCGCACCCGGATCAGGGGGCGCTTTGACAGCACGCCGTGGTACAGCGACCCCAGCTTGACCACCACGTCGTCAATGCTGACATTTGCCGTGCCACTGCTTCTGATATAAAAGTTGGTGGCCGTCGCCGTGAAGCTGAAACGCTTCGCGCCCACCTTGTGGTACACCGGCGACACCGCATCTGACCCCGAACGGCAGACCACGCCACCCGTGCCGCTGATGGCCGTGATGGAGAATTCACAGTAGTAGCGCTGCCCGACGGTCAGAATCGCCTGGTAAATCTCCATGTCGCTGCTGGGCGCGTAGAAGTTGAGCGTGCCTGTGCCGCCCTCGCCATGCAGCTTGCCGTTGCCCACCTCGGTGATTTCATTACTGCCCGACGGCGAAGACACCGTCCACCCCACAGGCAGCCCCCCCGACCATGAGGCAAACGTGCCGTTGGTAATCAGGTTCGCACCCAATGTCTCGGCGGTGAAGCGGCCATCGCTGTTATCCAGTTCAATGGTAAGCTGCGCCGGAGAACTCACCTCGTCGAACGAGTCATCCATACCCTCGTTCCAGCTCATCGCCAGGACGCGGTCTGTGATGTCCGCATCCGCCGCCCCGAAGGTTTTATCTTTGTTGATGTCCAGTTCGACGGTGAAGGTTGCCCGGGTCATACATTCGGCCCTCCGGCGCTGGGGCTTGCCCCCGGCACAGCGCCGCCGTTGTTCTGCACCACGCCCGCCATTTGCAGTGCCCCGTTGTTAATCAGGTTCAGCACGCCCAGCGGATCCCACACCTGCATCCTGAATTTGAGAATGTGTTCCTGGCTCGTCAGGTTCAGGATGCCCTGCACCGCCGCTTCAATCGCCGTGCGTATCTGCCCCGCCGGGGTCGCCAGGTTGTTGAACACTTCCTGAACCGGCCCCAGGTTTTCATTGAGCGCGGCCGCGTTGGTCGACATGCTCAGGAAATCCCCAGCCATCGTGCTCGTCTTAATCGCCATCGTATCCACTGCCACTTGGAGTTCCTCCGGTGGCGCGGGCACTTGCGCGGGTGCAGCACCCACCGTTGTGGCCGCTGGAGCAGCTGGCGTGACCGGCATTGGCCCACCCCCCATGTTCATGGCGCTGCCCTGTGGAATAGGGATCAGGGCGCCGCTTGGAGCCATCGCGTAGCCCGTGGACGAGCGCAGCGCCGCCGCCATCTGTTCCGGGTTTATCCCGGCCAGTGCCCCGCTCTGCATGGTTTGCAGGACAGTCTTCATGGCTTCGGCGGCAGCCTCCGGGCCCTGCTTCTCGGCGATCTCTTGCAGCAGCGGCAGCACTTCATTCTCAAACACCTGGCTGGCTGTTGTCTCGCGTCCACTCGCCAGGTCAAACGTCTCCTGGAACTTGGACTGGTCTTCTTCTGACATGCCCGCCGCCGCCATACGATCCAACAGTTGATCGCTCATCTGGCCCAGCACACCCCCGCTGCCCTGGCCCAGAAAATCTTCCAGCTTCATATTCTGGAAGGCATCCGCCGCCCGCTGCGCATCCTGTGCCATCTTTTCCAGGTTTTGCGCCGTCTCTCTGGAGTTCTCCATCTGCTCGTCAGTGAACAAATCGGCATTCGCCTGGTCGAGCTGCTGCATCTGCTCCAGCATATCGTTCGCCTGGTCAGCCATCTGCTGGAAGCGATCCGCCTGCTGCTGCGTCAGCAGATCAGGCACAGCGCCCCCCGCCGCCCCTGCAAAATCACCCATCATGCCCAGGTACTGCGCCCGTGTGCCTTCGTCGCGCGCGGCCTGCTGCCGCTGGTCATAGGCCCGCTGGTTCACGTA
>CAZKIB010000080.1:10253-12696 GCA_964552425.1 uncultured Anaerolineaceae bacterium
AGCCCCTGAATATTGGCTTCTGCCGCCCGCTGGGCACGCTGTTCTTCCGCGTCCATCTGGTTGAGCATCAGGTTGGTCGTACGCATCATCTCTGCGCGGGCTTCCACCTGCTGCTGCCGTGCCGCCGACTCAACCGCTGCCGCCTGTCGTGCCGCTTCTGCCGCCTGGGCATCCGCTTCTGCCTGGGCGCGCAGGGCATCCTGGTTCGCCTGGCTCTGTAGGGTGAACTCCGCCAGCGCGCTGGTGATGTTGTTGAAATCGTCCGTGCGCCCCTCGTCAAAGAAGGCATCCAGCCCCGGGTAATCCTTGCCCGCTGTAGTCAGGCGCATGAAAATTTCATTGTTCAGCGCATCCACGTCGGACATCCAGCCGGCGTCTTCCCGCGCCAGCTTCATGGCTTCGCTGATGTAGTCGCTAACGAAGTCCGTCGGCAGTTCCTTGAACATCGGCTCATTCAACGCACCTTCGACATTGGCGCGCCAGTCTTCGATGGCCTTCTGCTGGGCTTCTTCCTGCTGCCGGAGTTGCTCAGGATGTATACCCAGGCCAATCTCAGCAATACCAAACAACCCCTCCACGCCCGTCGCCACGTTCCTGCTGGCGAGATCGTAGATGTTGCGCATCCTGGTTTCCATACGCCCCAGCGATGTCTCGCTGACGCTGGCCGCGTCCCCTAAGCGCCGCAGGGTATCCGTCCCGGCCTCGATGACTGCCAGTTTGAACGCTTCCTGAACGTCGTAGCCTTCCTGCTTCAGTTCAGCAACGCGCTGGCGCACCGTGCTTGCGCTGATGCCCAAAGTGTCCAGCCGTACATAGCTCATATTCAGCAAGGCTGAGTTGAAGTTATCCATGCCCTGCGTGGCATCCACACCCATTACGCCCGACAGCCGGATGCCCATGTCCACCAGCGCCGACACTTCCTCCGCGCTCGAAGCCAGCCCGGTGGTCATCAGCTTGTTGGCCCCGCTCATCAGGGTCATATCATCGACAACATAGCCGGTCTTCTCACGCAGTTGATCCAGCATATTGCTGGCCGAGCTGCCGCCGCCCGCTGCCAGCTCGCCAAACGCCCGTTCCGCCGCCCGCACCTTGATGCCCACCTGGTTCATTTCCAGGCCGACATTGGCGATCTTAATCGCCAGCCCGACGGTGATCGCCCCGGCGATCTTGTCGCCCAGCGTGCCGAAGGCACTGCCCGTTTCCTCGGTTGACCCCTTCAGGTCGCGCGTCGAAGTGCTGGCCGTGCCGATCTTCTGGTTATATTTATCCAGGTTTGAACTGAAATTGTCGGTGACGCTTAAGCGTATCGTCGCGCTGCGTTCAGCCAATTCGAGTCCTCGGAATCAAAAGCGCCCCCTCAGGAGCGCCTCGATAAGTTCAGATGTGTCCTGCCTAGAGCCGTGCCAGTTGCAGCGCCATCCACGCGCTCTGGTCAATCATGCCCTTCTCTTCGATGATGTCGGCGTAGGTGTCAATCATCGCCTCGATAAACTGCTGCCGGTGATAATCATAGGCCAGCAGTTCTTCCTGCTCATCCGTGCTGAGTGCCGCCCACTGCGCTCTCGTCCACCCCCGCTCCCGCCGGATGCGGTTGATCCGCACCATCAGTGGATCGAAACGTGGCCGCCCGGGCCGCGATCTGCGCCTCCCCCGATCCGAACAGCATCACGGTGGCGTCTAATAACTGCCGCCCGATGCTCACATCCATACGAGTTGTAAGATACTCAGCCTTCTGCGCCAGGTCTTCCCCGGGAATGTCCAGCCGCAGCGACGCGGCCACCCGGCGGTAATTGCGCTCCAGATTTGCCCGCTCCAACGCCTGCCGGTAGCCCGGATCATCATAGTCCAGCACCACCGTCTTACGCACATTGTCGAAGCCAGCCGGGGGCGGCTTCGGCGGCAGCACACTCAGACCAATCTCATTCCACTCGGCCATCGACAGCGTCCGCATGGGCACAATCATCTTCTGTCCACCTGGCAGGGTGATCTCAACCTGTACATCACTGAATGTCGCCAGGTCTTCCAGCGATCTCGCCACAAGCGGCGGCGCCTTCACTTCAGGGGTTTCTTTCTGTTTCGCCACTACATCCCACTCCCAAAGGCAGTCCACACATTGGCGTGATACTGCAAACTGTAACTGAACGGGCTGCCCTCGCTGCCCTGGTACTGCACGCTGTCAAGCCGTCCGCTGTACAAAACCACCCCTGCGCTGCCGATTCCATTGTTCTGCATCAGCTTCATATGCACCGCTGTCTTGGCGTCAGCAAACTTTTGCAGCAGCCCGTCCTGCGTATGGTACGCTTGGATGTTGACCTCGCCCCGCTGCCCCGTAATATGGTCACGATAAGTGCCGTCCAGCGCCTGCCGGTTCATCCACCCGTATTGCAGCATGACCTTGCTGTTCTGGGCGAAGCCGATCAGCGCCGAAGCGGTGGCCGTCCCC
>CAZKIB010000080.1:12739-15669 GCA_964552425.1 uncultured Anaerolineaceae bacterium
CAGGAGAACGACTCGTTTGCCATCGGTGTTTAGCTCAGGTAGCCCGAAGCCGTCGGCCCGTTCATCGACAGTGCCTTGAACGACAGGGTGACTTTGCCCCCATCCTTGTTCGACGGATCGACCTTGATGCTCTCAGGAGCCACGCCGTGATACTGGTAATACCACGCCGACCCTGCCCCCAATTCCTCAGCGCTGGCCCGCAGCTCTAGGTGGTACAGCGGCACAGTCACGCCCGCGCCGCTGGCCGCCGTAGGCAGTGCCCCTGTCCACAGCACATCAACATCAATCTTGATCTCGTTGCGCTCGGTTTCCTTGAAGTGATTAGGGATACCACGATCCTTGATCACCGTCAGGGTACGTCCGGATTCATGTGACACTTTCTCAGTGAAGGCAAGAATGCCGCTCTGAGGAGCGCTGGCCGTACGCCAGCCAGTTGTCGCGCTGGCCTGCACCCAACGCAGGCTGCCTTCTGCATGAACACGTACTTCATTAGCCATAGCTTAACTCCTGACTACCCACGTAAATGTGATTAACATCCGTGCCCGTTCAACATCCGGGTTCAAATCGGGCTGCGTGGAAACCGTCTCCACCTCGCCCAGCCGGATCAGATAACCTGTGTTATTCGGCAGGGTAGGGATGCCGTAGTCCTGGATCATCACCCCGGCACGCGCCCCATTCACCACCTGCTGCACCATCGCCTGCATCGTCCGCTTCTGCGCCATCCACGCGCCGTTGCTGCGGCTGACCCAGGCGTTCACTTCCAAAATCGCCGTGTTTTTGCTGCCGCTTTTTCCCTCGCCCACCCCGCCCGACCAGCGCGGCGCGCTGCTCACGTCAATGAAGTTGACGCTGAAGGCCGGGTACGTCTGTTCCGCTTCCGGCTCCAGGTCGATGAAGCCATACGACGGCAGCCAGGCCGGTAAATCAAAAGCTCCCAGTTGATCCAGGAGCCATTGCGTCAGGCTTGCTTGTACATTGAAGACGTTGCTGGGGTCGAGCGTGGTCATTATTTGCTATCACCCACGCCACAATCCACGACGCTTCTTGCTTACATCCTCGCGGGAGCGTTGACGAGCCAGTTGTTTCTGGTCGGGTGTATCGGTAGTTTCCACGACCATAGCCGCCAGGTCGACTGGTATCTCAATCTTTGGAGGAAAATACCATCGCATGGCCTCTAGCCATTCTTCGACATAGGCCGCCTTTGCTTCCTCTGGCGAGAGACGGCGCATGGTAACCTGTGATGGGTCATTTGGATTGACAACCGTCTCAAACCAATTGTCAAAGTCGTTTATCAAATTCACAGCAAATCCTCGACCTCGTCCAGCAGGCCATCCACCAGCATCTCCTTGCACTCCTCAAAGATCGCGTCCAGGAAACCTGCCGGGGCTTGCTGGCTGTGCCCTTCATTCAGGCGCGGCACATACGCCACCGTCGTCCCCTGCGTGATGCTCAGGCCGTCCGGGGCTTCTTCCCACACACTGTCACCCGCTTCCACCGCCGGATGGGTCGCATGTCCCCAACTGCCGCGCGCCCGCCCGGTGTCAATCGGCATCTGCGTCTTGACACGCCGCTCAACCTCGAAGCTCACGGCCTTCACTCGCACCATCGCCCGGCCTCGGAAACCGTCCCGTAGGTTAGTGGTCGCCTGCTGCAAACGCTCCAGCTCGGCATACTCCACATCAATCTTCAGCATCGCTCTTCACCGCCCGCAGCTTCACATACAGGTCATACGCCACATTGATCTGCGTCATCAGCGCCTGCTGGAGCAGCTCCCCCTTGCCGATCAGGTGTTGGAACGGCTCGGTAATCCCAAAGCGCGCGCCCTCTTCCATCTCGAAATGCAGGCCGCCCGTCTCATAGGTGAACGGCGCAGCCGGGTCAGGGCGCATGCTGTGGGTGAACGTGTGCTCGGTCAGCAGCCGTGTATGCGTCGGGTCAGTGATCGCCCCCTGCGACCAGCCATACGGTGACAAAATATGCGCCACCGCCCCCGGCGTCAGCACCCGGTGCAGCTCACTGAAGAAGGCATACCACCCGTCTTGCATCTTCTGAAGTGCCCGGCAGCGCTCCTTAACCGATGACAGTTCCATTGTGCCCACAGACTCAATCCCTCGATGTTCGTACAGGGGATTAATCTTAATCTCATGCGGCACATGCTCGGCAATGTGGCTCAACAACGCCCCATCAAACGAGTTATCCACCCAGGGCCAGGGGTAGGTGAAAATATCCACCACCTCATCCACACCCGCCCCGGCATTCCGATCCACGTTGTGCCACAGCGGATAGTGGTAGATCGCCTCATCCACAATCGCGTGGTGCGCCGGACGATCCAGCGTCGGCAGGATCACATGCCCACAGCCCAGGTTCAGGTACGGCTTCTGCATTGGCTCGTTACTCAGCACTCAGCACTCCGTACTTCTGTTGATACCACGCCACGATCACCTTCGCCCGCTCGTCCCAGCTATGCTTCTGCACCTTCGCCTGGAAGATTGCAGCGGCCACCTTGCCCATCGGTTCAGCCAATCCCTCGACAGCCTCTGCCGGGGCCGGTGTATTCAGCGCCATCGCCTGCCCCGCCTGCAAGAGTTCCTGCGCCACCGCCACAAACTCCGCCGTCTTATTCGCCCGCGCGAAATGCGTCAGCCCAAAATCCCGGTTGGTGTCCGGGTCATCCAAATCATGTGTCGCGTCCAGCAGCGGCACACAGCCCATCGCCCCCGTCTCAAACACTCGCTGAGCCACATCCCCATGGGCGCTGATGCACAGGCTGATCCGGCTGTTGTGATACACATCACGGTAAGCCTCATACACCAGCCCCGTGCCCCATGCCACCTTCAGCCCGGCGTCGAGCATCGCCTGCACCACCTCTTTGCGCTGCGGATACATCACACCCAGACAGGCCACGTCGTACTTGCGCTCCGCCCAGACGA
>CAZKIB010000080.1:15685-15946 GCA_964552425.1 uncultured Anaerolineaceae bacterium
GACGACGGCGTAAACCGCACCGGGTCATAGCCACACGGCAGCCACGTCTCATCCGCTTCTTTGACCGCCTGCGCAGGCCCATGCCGGTGTGCCAAGAAGTAGTGGTCGAAGTAGCCTCGGCGATAGCTGCGCACATGGTTGTCCACGCCGTAGACGATCATGGGAGCAACACGATCAAATTCTGTCGCATTATCCAGAACCGCAGCATCGCTATCCATAACAATAATGATGTCGGCGTCATAACCCGGATTAATTAAATCC
>CAZKIB010000080.1:16103-19185 GCA_964552425.1 uncultured Anaerolineaceae bacterium
CGTCCCTTCAACCAGCGCCTCAGCAAGTCGCTCACCAGAATCGCTCCTTGACAAACTGCACATCCGGCTTCACCTTGCCACTGTCCACCCAGCGCCGCTTCCACAGCAGCGCATTCTGCATAAAGCGCGGGTTACCCCCCGTGCTGCCAACCGCATGCACCAGCGTCGCGCGCGGCTCATACCACACCTGGAAGCCCAGCGAACGCACTTGCATGCACAGGTCAACGTCCTCCCAGTAGCCGCCCACATAGGCCACATCGAAGCCGCCCACCTGCACAAACAAATCCCGCCGGACCGCCAGGGCAGCACCCGTCATCCAGCTCACCACGCCCGGCGTCGCCACCTCGTGGTAATTGTAATCGCTGTAGCCCAGCCCCCGGTGGAATGGCTGGCACTTCGCGTCGAAGAAGCCCCCGCCGTTTTGCACCGGCCCGCTCGGATGCAGCAGCCGCGGCCCCACAATCCCCACCGTCGCGTCCTCGAACGCTGCAAGAATTGTTGCATCCCACCCGCCGCTCAGTTCCCCGTGATTGGTCGCGCACACATCCTGGTTGACAAAGAACAGCACCTCGCCCTGTGCCCGCGCGGCTCCGGCATTGCAGTTGCCCGCGAAGCCCAGGTTACTCGCATTCCGCTCCACGCTCGCCATCTCCGGGCGGATCGTCGCATACGGGTTATACGCCGGGCTGCAATCGTCCTGCACCAGGTACTCGACCTCGGTCCCGCTCTGGAAAAATTGTAGCGAGTTCAGGCACGTCAGCACACTCGCCAGTTCGTTGTACGCCGGGATGATGACTGACAGCTTCATCTACGACGCCTTCGCACCGGCTCGCCATGCAGTTCCATCGTCACACCCTGCTCATACAGGCAGTCCAGAATACGCTGCTCACCAATCGCAATACTGGATGCGGCCATCTCGCCTATCTTGAACGCGCGCGATGTCGTCCCTTCCTCAACACACGCCCGCATCACCGCTGCAATGTTCTCTTCAAAGGTAACTTCCGTAGACGGGGCGACGGTTGTGCGTGAGGCGAAAATCACCCACCAGCCCAACACCGCTGTGCATACGGCCAGGATGAAGGCCCCGATGATCAATTTCCCGAAACGGCTCACAGGTTCTCCAGCTTTCGCAGTTCGTGCTGCGCCACTTCCACCTTATCCCCTACTTTCAACGCGATCATCCACCCTCCACCAGCGCGACCTGTTCCGGCGAAATCCCCTGCGGGGGCACTTTCACGCCGTCCGGCGCTGCCTGTAATGGAACCATTGTAGCAGGGCTTGGTGCGGATTGCGGATTCTGCTGCACAACCACCGGCGCGCTGCGTTTTCGCGCGGCGATCACGCTTTCGATCACCTCTGCCGCCGCGTCTGTGGCCCGATCCCATGTCTGCTGCCGTGCCCACGCCATGCCGCGCTGGGCCATCGCCCGCTTCTCGTCGGGATGGTCATACAGCCATTGCAACTTTTCTTGCAACTGCTTGTAGTCCGGCAGCACATCCAGCGCCCCGCCCCATGTGCTGGGCATGAAATACTCGATGCCGTCAATGAGGATGCCCCGGCCATCGGCCACCTGCTCTGTCGGCGCACACCAGTTCAGCCCACCGCTCACCACCCCGCAGGCCATCGCCTCGCTGATCGGCAGGCCGTAGCCCTCGCGGAACGCCAGCACAATATGCACATCGGCGATGTTATAGCGGTCGCGCAGGTCAGTCACCCCCAGCCGCATCACATCCGGCTTAAACAGCAGCTTGCTCGTGTCCCACCCCTGCTGCCTGCACATCATCAGCAAGTCCCAGCCAATCGGGCTGACCGGCTCCATATCCAGCAGATAGCGCGCCGACGGCTTATCCTTGCTGAAGTGGAAGAAGGCCCACAGCATCTGCGGAATCGACTTGCGCCCCTGGTGCATGCACATCGACGCCATCACGAACGCATCCGGCGCGATGCCCAACCGCTGGCGAATCTCCAGCCGTTTCTCCTCCGGCAGCGGGAAAAACTTATCCAGGTTCACGCCCGGTCTGCACAGCTTCACCTCGACGCCCGCCTCTTTGAAGGCATCCACCCCAAACTGGCTGATGGTCAGCCGTCCGTCCGCCTGTTTCATCAGCTCCAGCCAGGGCGGGTAAATCGGCGTGCCGTCAACCGGCGTGGTCACCATCAGCGCCCGTTTCGACCAGTCAATCGGCAGGCTGCGGATCGTCTGCGCATACGGGAAATCCTGCGTCACCCAGATGATGTCCGGCTGGTGCACATCCACCAGCTTCAGCACCTCATCAGGATACGACTTGCCGCCCAGCGCCGCCACCCAGTAGGGCAGCGCCTCACCTTCGAGCTGCACCGGCAGCAGGCCGTCATACGTCAGCGACGCGGCAGTAATGTTGTAGCCGCGCTTCACCAGGCGGCGGTTGATCTCCATCGAAATCCGGCCATACCCGCTCGGCACGCCGTCATCCGAGATCGTCAGGATTTTGACCATCACTTCCCTCGCTTCAGAATCGTCACCCACGCCCCATCCAACCGGCTCGGTGTCGGATCGCTCTCCACGCGGTACGTCACCCCGCGCCACGTCAGCTCGTCCTGCTTGCCCAGCTTCTCGCGCGTCACCGCCATCATCTCCCCGGCGGCGATCATGCCCCCTGCCCCCTGCTTCTCCGCAAAACGCGGTGTCTGGTTATCCCCAAACACGCCCGTGATTCTTTGCTCGCGGTAATAGGCACTCCCGCCAAACCCGGCCACGCTCACCCCGGCGGACGCGCTCACATACTGCCGCCACGTCGCCGTCTGCCCCGCGTGCCTGAAAATGTCAGAGTCCACCTGCTGCCGGATGCGCCCCGGCTGCGGCCCGCGATAGCTCATCGTCCACCCCGCACAGCCAAGACCAGTGCCAGCACAATCTCAGCGATGAACAGTGCCCATAACCAATACACGTCGCTGGTGATCGCGTGCATCAGTAATTCTCCTGTTCCTCCGACCAGCTCACCAACCCGCCGCCGGCCAGCGCGTCCTCGGCCATCTCTTCCTTCAGCGTCGCCCGCAGGTCTTTCAGCAGATTCAGAATGACCGCCTGCACTGACACATCCAG
>CAZKIB010000080.1:19195-23566 GCA_964552425.1 uncultured Anaerolineaceae bacterium
GGTCTTTCAGCAGCCCAATTGCCGCCGTGTCATCGTACTGCGTGCCATCACTCGCCATCCACCGCGCCCGGCGTGTGCCATCAAACGACAGCGCGATCAGCGCCTGCATCGCCGCCCCGTTCACCGACCCGCCCACGCCCAGCCAGTGGTTCAGTTCGTCATCGCTGAATACACTGTACACATACCGCGTGCGGAATGCGGAATTTGCTGGGATGGCCGTCGCAAACGCCACCGAACCCGTCGGATCAAAGCTCGCGCCCGTTCCCGACCATCCACCCGCGCCCGGCACAAAGGCACTCGCGCTCGTCAGGTTGCGGTGGGGCAGGGCAAAGCTGCTCGCCATGCCGTCACCGTAATACGTCGCGTCCGCCACCTGCGCCTGATCCATGATGCGCAGCCGCACCGCCTGCAGATCAGTGAGTGTCATGCCCTATACAATCCCCGGCACGTAATTCACCACCGCAAAGCCCGTATTCCCGCCGCCGCTGTACACCGCCGACGCCACCGCCCGCACCCAGGGATAGAAACCGCTGATGACCGCTGCGTTATAAGCCGCCACCGCCGTCACCGTCAGCATGGTCGTCCACCCCGTACCATCATGGCCCGCCTGAAGCTGGACAATGGCGCTGGCTGCCGGGCACTGGTAGCCCATCATAGCGTAGTTGGCCGCGTTGCGCATGTCAAAGCCGCTGCCCGACATGGCCGTCGCGCTGTTCAGCAGGAGCGCCGCGCCGGGTCGATTCGCAACCGACATCGTTAGCCCTCGCTTTCAGGCTTTTCCTCAGCCGTTGTTTCCTCGGGGGCAGTCTCTGGTTTCCTGGCATCCGGCTTCTTGCCGTTCTTGCCCTTTTCCAGTTCGTCAATACGCTTCAGTGCCGCATCGAGTTTGCCCGTCAGTTCTTCCAGCGACTCGGCCAGCTTCTTGGTCTTGTCGTCATCGGCAGCCGCATTGTTCTGCTGCTTATCGGCCTCTTCCAGGCGCTTGATCTCACCGTAGGCCACGTTCGCTGCATGGGCATGGTCGCGCAGCCAATCAACCGCCTCATACGCCTTGAACGACATCACGTTGACATGGTAGTGCTTCATGTAGCCCGGCAGACCGTTCATGGCATCTACGTCCGTCCTGCCGGCTTCTCTCGCCTTCTCGATGGTTGCTTCGATGAAGTCGACCACCTGCTGGCCTTCGTCGGTGATACGGCCGCCGTTCACAAAAATGGGGGTCATATGTTTATCCTTATTCCTGGAGGGGCGCAGCACGCTGCGCCCCTTGCGGATGACTGAAAACTACAGGGTCGGACGGGTCGTGCTGGTGAAGTACGCCCAAGCACGGTCATCCACGAAGCCCACGCCGAAGTAACCGCTGACCAGGAAATCAATGACATCCCGCTGCAGCCAGTCGTTGTTGTCCGGGGTTGGGGTGGCCTGGTACACGTTGAACGGCTCGACGGTCTGGAATTGCAGGCCAGGCACGCGGTTGTCCGCGATGATCCAGTCGTAGCTGGTGGTCAAAAAGGGACTGACGATGATCGTGTCAATTGCACCACGATACACGTTCAGGTCACCCACCTGCGTCACGCTGCCCGCCGTACCCGCCGCCGTGATGCCGCCGCTGTTCAGCAGCTTCATCAGGGGGAACTTCATCAGCGGCCCCACAATCGCCATGTTGGGCATCAGCCCCAAGTACATGCCGCTGGTGCGGTCTTTCATGGTGGCAATAATGTTCATTGCCGCCTCGAAGTTGGCCTGGGTCAGGTCAAGTGCCTGGGTATTCGCGCCGTTGCCCGTTGTACTGTCATTGTCGCCCGTTGTCTGCGCGCGGGTGTAGTTGGCGGTGTTGGCGATGAAGTTATAAACTTCCGCCTCCTCCGTGAACCGCCCCGCACGCCCCATGCTTTCGGCTGTCTGGCGGATGATGCCCAGACGGTCAAAGCGGATGTCGTCGCCCAGCACCTCGATAATCCCCGCATAGCGGAAATTCTGGATGATGGAGCTGCCTTCCAGGCGGCGGGTCAGGCGCGGTACCGGACTGCCGCTGGGTGAACGCGGGATGCGCCCCAGTGTCCCATCACGCAGCCAGTATTCCTCCGGCTTGTTGCTCTGCTCGGTCTTGGCAAACGATGAATAAGTCACCGGCAGCCCGGCGTACTGGTTGAAGGCGACGGTACGGATGCCGTCACGCAGCAGGTTGCGCGCGTCCGGGTTCTGGATCAGCGCTTCCTTAAGCGACATCTGCCGCAGCACACGGTCATTCTTGCCCTTAACTTCCAGGAACTCGAATGGGTCGTAGTCCATCGGCGCGTTCATCGCCACTTCACGAATACGGAAATCACCCGCGCGGGCATCCTTCACTTCGATGATCTCGAAGCGCGCGTTGGAAGGAAGCTGTTGTGTAAGTTTTGTCATTGTCGCTTCCCCTTAGTAATAATCCGGGCGCACCGGATCCAGCATGACCTCAAGCTGCGTCTTACCGCTGCCTGTGCCCCACGAACGAATACCGATGATGTGGCCGACGCCGCCAGCCACCCCCGCTGTGCCGCCCGAAACCAGACGCTTGTCCGCCGTGCCCCACTGCGCACCGACGCCCGTCAGCCCGGTGGGCGCATTAACAGCGCTGCCGGTGGTCGCTGGGAAAACCGCCTGTCCCAGGATCACGTCAGCGCTGGCCGACATGTTGTAATACGATGACGCAAGAAAGCGCCCCTGACGCATGATGAGCAGCGCCGTGTTGTGTTTGGTGTTCCCCTGGCTGTCGTAGAGCGGATTGGCATCGACTGCCACGCCAATCGCTGACGCCTTCACGGCGGCGGCATTGCTCAGGTTCGCCGCCATCGCCGTCGGAATAGCCCGGTGGCCGCTCCAGATCATGTAATCGCCGGGGTTGACGTTGGCACCGCTCGCGTTGGCCGTGATGTAGATGATGTCATCGGTACGCGGCATGTCATACGTCGCCACCGGTGGTAAATTTGCTGGCATACATTACCCCTTTCGTGCTTCGCGTTGGCGTTGGATACGTGCCATATAAGCCGCCACATCTTCGTCTGGCTGGGCCGACAGCGACTCCTCAATGGTCAGGTCCGGGGTCGGGTCTTGCACTTGCTGCCCCGCACCGCTGACATTGACGCGCATCTCGACCCCGGCATCCTTCGCCTTCTTAAGTTCGTGTTCGACCAGCGCCTTCCATCCCTCCGGCGCTGACCCGCTCAACTTCTTGCGCAGGTCATCCTTGTAAGACCGGGGCAGGTTCACCCCTGCCAGCGTCTCCACCACCAACAGTTCCCGCCTTGCCTGGGCTGCATCAGCCTGGGCAGCATCGCGTTCTGTCGTCAGAGCCGTCACCCGTTCCTGCGCTTCCTGCAGCGCCCGCTTGGCCTGGTCAGCCACAGCATTCGCTGCCTTGACCGCCTCCGACTGGCGCACCGTTTGCCATTCCTTCTTAAATCGCTCGACCACATCAGGCCGCGCTTCGATCAACTCCTCGTAGCTCACCGCTCGTAAGAGATCGCTCGTCAGGTCATCACCCCCACCAGCCAGCAGCCGCTCAAAGCCGCCGCCCGCCGCCGGGGTGGTCACGTCATCCACACTGTTCACCACGTCAATGCTCTCGACGATCAGCGCCTCGCTGCCGTCATCCATCCGCCTCATGCTGCCCTTGCCCACCGCGTTGATGCTCAGGCCAAACAGCGACGCCGGGGCACGCCCCTCAATCACATCCTGCGCCAGCGCCCACGAATCCTGCCCCGCCTGGGTGCGTGTGAAGTGTCGCACAGCGCGCAGCGCCCCCTCTTTGTATTCCACGTCGGTGTACCAGCCGGTAATGTCCCGTGTCCGGCGCTCTGGCCTGTCTTTGGCCTCGGCGCGGGTGGGATGGTCGCTGTAAGCCTTCGTCCCCTCAAACAGTGCCGCCGCCTTCTGAATCACAGCTTCGCTGTAGTGCCGCCGGTTCTGCGACATGCCCGGAACAATCAGCTTCACCGGGATGGTGCGCGCCTCGACATTGATCTGCTCTTTGGTCACCTCGCTCAGATCGAAGGCTTCAATCAGAACCGTTGTTTTCATTCCTACGCCGCCTCCGCAAACTCTTGACTCACCGTCGCAATGCCCTCGCTCTCCAGCCACTCCCCGAAGTCATACGCTGGCCGCGCGTCCGGGTCAGCCAGCAGCGCCGGGTTCACAACCGGGATCACCGTGCACCGGCACAGCGGGTGGCGGGGTGGCCGTTCAATATCCGTCAGCGCGTACTTCTGTCCAACCAACGCCAATCCTCAGGTGCTACTCGACGCCATCCGTCCCTCCGTGCGGTCCATCACCCACCTCGGCTGGGGTATCGACCAGGTGATCGGCGACGCACAGCTTCTTACGCCGAAACGTGCG
>CAZKIB010000081.1:0-23556 GCA_964552425.1 uncultured Anaerolineaceae bacterium
GCTTCTCCAGGCGGGCAAGCTGCTGTTCGAGGCGGGCTTCGGCGGCGGACTTGTCCGGTTGGAGCGACTGCATGTAGTCGAGGAACTCGGCCCGCACCCAGGGGAACAGCTCGAACAGCACGTCGAGTTTGCCCCGGCGCAGGTCACAGACCAGGCGGATGCCGTCGCGGATGGTGGCGGTGAAGGTGCGTCCCTTGCGAAGCTGAACCGTAAGATCGTTTAGAGTTGCTTCATCTGGGTTGTCCAGATCGAGCCAGAAACGGTGCTGTACCCGGTAAGCCATGATTACCCCTTGCGTAACGCAACTTGCGTAACGCAAGTATAACATAGGTTGCGGATTATCAGCAATTCATTTTTAGGAAGACGGCGAAGTTACTACCTTATCAATCGAAGGCTTGATCAACCCTGATCAAGGTTGCTATAGTATAAGCATGAACAGATTCCAAACACGCCACGTATCACAACTTTTCGATGTCAGCCATCAAACCGTCAAGGACTGGTGCGACGCATTCGAGGGTTTTCTCAGCCCTACGGCCACCCCGGGTAAGGGACGTGCACGCCATTTCACGGAAGAGGATATGCGCATTTTTGCGCTGGTATCGGAGATCAAGCGCAGCGGCGGCACATATGAGGATGTTCGAGTGGCGTTGGGAGCAGGGCAACGAGGTGTTTTGCCCGATCAGCTCGACCAAGCGATCATGATGCCCCAGAATATCTCCATTACGAGGATGCGCCACGCTCTTGAAGAAGCCCGGCTGGAAGCACAACAAATGCGCGACGAACTCATGCAGGTCAATGGCGAGAACAGACTACTCCGACAGCAACTTGAAGACAGGGACAAACAAATTCGACAGCTATATCGTGATCTAGCGCGGTTAGAGGCTGAAGACGACAAGTAGCCGCATATCGGCAGCCTAGAGTTGCGAATACCTTGCGAGGACTTGCGCCTCCAGCAAGCTGTTGCTGTGGTGACTATCGGTTTTGGTTGCTCAGATGCTGATAGCGCGAAGCAGCTCTTAACCCGGTGGCGTTTCCCTGAAGCGCCGCGTACTAAGCGCTCCAACACGCAGGTGTGTTATTGGATTCAGCGATGTGGTAGGGAGCAGAGACATGGCGCGGCTCGAAGACCTCAAACTTGGCGTACAGGTGAAGGGTATCCTCCCCGGCCAGCGAGTAACTGTGGCGAGTCTGACCTGGCACGGCACTGATGCGGTCACGCTAATCTACGCTGGAGCGGACGGCCAAACCGGCGCCGAGGTTCTGTATCGCTCAGATGAGGTCCGGTTAGATGTGATTTCACCTGGAGGGCGATGGGTGCTCACTGGCGATGGTGGCGCACTTCGGCTGGTTTCCGAGGCATATCGTATCCACCTAGCATACCTGTTTGATCCGGTGTTGGCAGTACACATATCCATGATCGAACCGTTACCACACCAGATTACAGCCGTGTATGGGGACATGCTCATGCGGCAACCGCTGCGTTACCTGCTGGCGGACGACCCTGGCGCGGGCAAAACGATTATGGCGGGGCTGTTCATCAAAGAACTGGTGATTCGGGGCGATGTGCGCCGCTGTCTGATCTGTGTTCCAGGCAATTTGACCGAGCAGTGGTACGAGGAACTGCGTTTTCGCTTCCAACTACAGTTTGACATCCTGACACGGGCACATCTGGAAGGCGCCTACACGGGCAACCCGTTTGACGAAAAGAATCTTGTTATTGTCCGATTAGACCAGATCAGCCGCAGCGACGAAGCTCAGGCGCTGCTCAGGCAGGCAGGGGAGTGGGACCTGGTTATCTGCGACGAAGCCCACAAGCTGTCCGCATCATTTTTCGCCGGTGAGTTGAAAGAAACCAAGCGCTACAAACTCGGCAGGTTGTTAAGCGCCCACACGCGCCATTTTCTGCTGATGACGGCTACACCTCACAACGGTAAGGAGGAGGATTTTCAGCTTTTCATGGCCCTGCTGGACGCGGACCGCTTCGAAGGCCGGTTTCGCGAGGGCGTTAATGAAGTTGAGACATCCGACCTGATGCGGCGCATGGTGAAGGAAAACCTGCGCAAATTTGACGGCACACCGCTGTTCACAGAGCGGTATGCCAGCACAGTGGATTATGAACTCTCTGAAGATGAACGTCGCCTGTATGAAGCGGTTACTGCCTACGTGCGCGATCAGTTCAATCGCGCTGACCAGCTTCAGCATGGTGGGCGTCGTGGCACTGTGGGTTTTGCGCTGACGGTGATGCAGCGGCGGCTGGCTTCTTCGCCGGAGGCCATTTACCAGTCTATTCAACGGCGGCGCAAGCGCCTGGAGAAACGCCTGGAAGAGATGCGGAACGCACAGACGCTGGTGAATAATCTGGCGGAGTCCGGTTGGGAGGATGACACCTGGGATGACCTGGATGACGCGCCTGAGGCGGAATTAGAAGCGCTGGAAGAAGAGGTGATTGACAGCGCCACCGCTGCCCGCACTATCGCCGAACTGGAAATGGAGATCGAGGCGCTGCACCAGCTAGAGGCACAGGCGGCAGAGGTAAGACGGCGCGGCACGGACTGCAAATGGGAACAGCTCGCCAGCCTGATGCTGGTGAACGAAAACATGGTTGGGGAGGGTGGGGCGCGGCACAAACTGGTGATCTTCACTGAACACCGGGACACGCTTTATTACCTGGAACGGAAGATCGGAACGCTGCTCGGCAACAGCGATATGCTGGTGATGATACACGGTGGGATGGCGCGCCCAGAACGCCGCGAGGCCGAGGACCAGTTCCGTAACAACCCGGATGTGGTGGTACTGTTGGCGACCGACGCGGCAGGAGAGGGCATTAATCTCCAGCGAGCGCACCTGATGGTCAACTACGATCTTCCCTGGAACCCCAACCGCCTGGAGCAGCGTTTCGGACGGATTCACCGCATCGGGCAGACGGAGGTGTGCCACCTGTGGAATCTGGTGGCGGGGGAAACACGCGAAGGCCATGTCTACCAGCGGCTGCTGAGCAAGCTGGAAAACGAGCGCAAGGCGCTCAACGGACAGGTATTTGACGTGCTGGGCAAGCTCTTCGCGGAAATTCCGCTGCGCGACCTGTTGGTGGAGGCTATCCGCTACGGTGATCAACCAGAGGTGAGGGCGCGGCTGGAGCAGGCGGTGGACAACGCGCTGGACCAGCAGCATGTGCGCGATCTGCTGGAACGGCGCTCGCTGGCGCAGCAGGTGCTCGACACCGGGCGCATCGCGGAAATCCGGGCTGAGATGGAGCGCGCTGCCGCCAGGCGTTTGCAGCCGTATTACATCAAGTCATTCTTCCTGCAGGCGTTTCAGGAGCTGGGCGGTGCGGTTTACGAGCGCGAGCCGGGCCGCTATCAGATCAGCCGTGTGCCGGGCGAGATTCGCAGCCGCGCCCGTGAGATGGCTGCTGGCGGGCCGATCGCGACCAAATACGAGCGCGTGACGTTTGACAAAGAAACGGTGGATGTGGCTGGTAAGCCGCCCGCTGCGCTCATCTGCCCTGGGCACCCCCTGCTTGATGCGACTATCTCGCTGGTGCTGGAGCGGAGCAGGGAGGTGCTGCAGGAGGGTGCCATGCTGGTGGATGAAACCGACCCTGGCCGAGAACCCCGTTTCTTGTTCTACCTGCTGCAGAGCGTACAGGATGCCGGACCCGATGGCGGTGGCAAGCGCGTTATCTCGCGGCGGCTGCATTTTGTCGAAGTGGACGCAACTGGCGGCCTGCACATCGGCGGCAGCGCGCCTTATCTGGATTATCGCCCGGCCACCCGCGACGAGGCAGCGCACGTGCGACAGGCGCTGGACCCTGGCTGGCTCAACGCTGAAACGCTGGAGCAGGGGGTTTTGAGCTACGCTATTGCGCATCTGATACCTGACCACCTGAAT
This sequence comes from uncultured Anaerolineaceae bacterium, assembly GCA_964552425.1. Taxonomy (GTDB): domain Bacteria; phylum Chloroflexota; class Anaerolineae; order Aggregatilineales; family Phototrophicaceae. The sequence continues at coordinate 3,892 of CAZKIB010000081.1, forward strand.
GAGGTGCGCGAACACCGGTTGGCCCTGATTACCAAAACTGAGGCGGCGGTTCACGAGCGCCTGACGAAGGAAAGCCTGTACTGGGACCGGCGCGCCCGTGAACTGCTGGAACAGGAGCGGGCCGGGAAGGTCAACGCGCGGCTGAACTCGCAGAAGGCCCAGCAGCGCGCTGATGAGCTGATCGAACGGCTCAGGAAACGCATGGCAGAGCTGGCGCAGGAGAAGCACATCACGGCTGCGCCGCCGGTGATTGTGGGCGGGGCGCTGATCGTGCCCATCGGGGTGCTGCTGGGCGACAACACGCCGGCAGAAATCCTAGACCGGCGCATCACCGAGCAGATCGCCATGCAGGCGGTGATGCAGGCGGAAATCCGCCTGGGCCATGACCCGCGTGACGTGAGCGCCGAGAAGGTGGGCTATGACATCGAGAGCCGCGACCGGCACACCGGGCGGCTGCGCTTTATCGAGGTGAAAGGGCGGCGCGCTGGGGCGGACATGGTGACACTGACGACCAACGAAATCCTCAAGGCGCTGAACGTGCCGGAAGGTTTTATTCTGGCCCTGGTGCAGGTCGAGGAAAATCGGGCGCGTCCGCCGCGCTATGTGCGCCGCTACCCGTTTACCGAGCCAGGGCCGGGCGTCGCCAGCATGGACTATAATCTAAGTGATCTGCTGGCGATGAGTGAGGAGCCTAGCTGATGACTCAGCCAAGCGATACGTTACATGTGCTTGTTGAATTTCACGATGGGCAGGAAGAGGGCGATGTCGGCTATCCGTATTACGTCGCGTCCTGTACCCAGATCGGCGCTGTGACCGATGGGCGCACGCTGGATGAACTGCTCAAAAATCTGCGCGAAGTCATTGAACTGGCATTTGAGGACGAGGACACTATAGCAGTCTATAACGTCGTGCCGAACCCGCGTATCAGCATCACCATGGAGCTGCCGGATTATGCCCAGATTGCGTAGCCTGTCTGGCGCAGACATTGTCAAAATACTGGAAAGTTTCGGGTTTGAGGTTATCAGCATCAAAGGCAGTCATCACAAACTGCGGCGTGTGGTGGATGAACAGAAACAGACCTTACATGTGCCGGTTCATGGTAAAAAACCCATCGCACCCGGCACACTGCGTTCTATTTACAAACAAGCCAGCGCCTACATACCCGAAGATGACCTGAACCCATATTTTTACACAGACTGAGAGCATTAGATGTCGTATCGCAAAAAGCTGATCGAGGTCGCGCTGCCCCTCGAAGCCATCAACGAGGCCAGCGCCCGCGAGAAATCCATCCGGCACGGCCACCCCAGCACGCTGCACCTGTGGTGGGCGCGGCGGCCCCTGGCCGCTGCCCGCGCCGTGATCTTCGCCTCACTGGTGGACGACCCGGATAGCCCGGATGCGCTGCCCGCCTTCGTGGAAGCGTGTCGTAAGCTGGACTACATCGGCAAAAATGTGAAAGCCAACGGCGACACACCCCGTATGCGCCTGTTTGACTTCATCGAGCGGCTGGTGCAGTGGGAGAGCACGACAGACGAAAGCCTGCTGAGCCAGGCGCGCGAACTCATCCAGATTGCCACCGATGGCAACCCGCCGCCGCTGCTGGACCCCTTCGCCGGGGGCGGCAGCATCCCGCTGGAGGCGCAGCGGCTGGGGCTGGAAGCCCACGCCAGCGACCTGAACCCGGTGGCAGTGATGATCAACAAGGCGCAGATCGAGATTCCGCCGCGCTTTGCGAACAGGCCGCCGGTGAATCCGCGTGACCGGAAAACCCTCACCCCCGGCCCCTCTCCCTCAGGGCGAGGGGAGCAGGACACCACATGGCGCGGCGCCGCCGGGCTGGCCGCCGATGTGCGCTACTACGGCGAATGGATGCGCGAAAAGGCATGGGAGCGCATTGGACATCTGTATCCACCTCACCCCCCGACCCCCTCTCCAAGAGGAGAGGGGGGGAAGGGCGAAACCGTGATCGCGTGGCTGTGGGCGCGGACGGTGAAAAGCCCTAACCCGGCGGTGAATGCCCATGTGCCGCTGGTGCGTTCGTTCATCCTGAGCAAGAAGAAGGGGCGCGAATGCTGGGCGAGGCCGGTGGTTGAACCCGCCGGTGGCAATCCCACCCACACCATCCGGTTTGAGGTGACGGCAGGCAAACCGCCTGCCGGGCAGGACGGAACGTACAATCGCAACGGGGGAACCTGCGTCGTTTCGGGCGAACCCATATCCCGTGATTACCTATATCAGGAAGGACAGGCGGGGCGGTTCGGTGTGATGCTGATGGCGATTGTCACGGAAGGCGCGAACGGTCGCAGTTATTACGCCCCAACAGAAGAACACACCAGAATTGCGGAACAGGCCCAGCCCGAATGGGCGCCAGCCGGCGAAATGCCAGATAACCCGCGCTGGTTCTCGCCACCGGCCTACGGCATGAAGGGATATGCCGACCTCTTCACCCCGCGCCAGCTCGTCGCGCTGACGACGTTCAGCGAGCTGGTGGGGGAGGCGCGGGCAGAGGCGCTGCGGGATGCGTGGGCGGCAGGGCTGGCGGATGACGGCGTGCCGCTGCGGGAGGGCGGGCGCGGCGCGCTGGCCGATGCCGAGGCGGTCAGTGTGTATCTGGCGTTTGGGGTGAGTCGCCTTTCAAATCGAATGAGCACGATCTGTTTTTGGGATACAAAGGGCGAAAACGTCCAACAGGTTTTTGCTCGTCAGGCCATCCCAATGACGTGGGATTATGTAGAAGCAAATCCGCTTTCTAGTTCAACAGGTAATTTTATTGGGCAACTGGATTATCTAACCCATGTACTTGAGAACTTAGGTGGCTTTGCTCAAGCTGGCAACGCTAGACAAGAAGATGCTTCGCAGCTATACGGTAGCACTCATCAGGTGATCGCTACCGACCCACCATACTATGACAACATAGGCTATGCTGACCTGTCCGATTATTTCTATGTGTGGCTGCGCAAGAGCCTGCGCGAGGTATACCCGGAGATTTTTGGGACGCTGCTGGTACCCAAGGAACCGGAGCTGATCGCCAGCCCGTACCGGCACGGGGGCAAGGAAGCGGCCAACGCGCATTTCGAGGGCGGGATGCAGCAGACGTTCGCCAGCATCCGGCGCTTCATCAACCCCGATTACCCGCTGACGGTGTATTACGCCTTCAAGCAGCAGGACGCCGAGGCGGGGGAGGAGGAAGAAGCAAGTCCCTCTCCCCTTGTGGGAGAGGGATTTAGGGTGAGGGGTAATGTCACCTCCACCGGCTGGGAAACGATGCTGAGCAGCCTGCTGGACAGCGGCTTCAGCATCGGCGGCACCTGGCCCATGCGGACGGAATTAACTGGCAACCTCAAGAAGAATTTCAATGCGCTGGCGTCGTCCATTGTGCTGGTGTGCCGTCCGCGCCCGGATAATGCGCCGACGACCACGCGGCGGGCGTTCGTCGAGGCGCTGCGGCGCGAGCTGCCGGGCGCGCTGAAGGAGATGCAGTCGGGCAACATCGCGCCGGTGGACCTGGCGCAGGCCAGCATCGGGCCGGGCATGGCGATCTACAGCCGCTACAGGGTGGTGCTGGAGGCGGACGGGTCGGCGCTGAGCGTGCGGGCGGCGCTGGGCCTGATCAACGCGGCGCTGGACGAATATCTCGCCGAGCAGGACGGCGACATTGACGCGGACACGCGCTTCGCGGTGGCGTGGTTCGAGCAGTTCGGCTTCAGCGAGGGCGAGTTCGGCGTGGCGGATGTGCTGGCGCGGGCCAAGAACACCAGCGTGGACGGGGTCGAACGGGCCGGGCTGGTGCAGTCGGGGCGGGGGAAGGTGCGGCTGAAGCACTGGGGCGAGTATGACCCCGGCGCATGGGACCCGACGCAGGACAAGCGCCCCACCGTGTGGGAGGCGACACATCACCTGATCGAACGGCTGAACACACACGGCGAAACCGGCTCGGCAGCGCTGATGGACCGCATGTCGCACGACATGGCCGCCGAGGCGCGCCAGTTGGCGTACAGGCTGTACAACATCTGCGAGCGCAAGGGCTGGACCGATCATGCGCGCGATTACAACGCGCTGGTGATTAGCTGGGCGGGCATTGGTGAGGAGGCGGCGCGGCTGCGCGCAGCGGCGGAGTCGGGGCAGGCAACGGTACAGGGGCGGCTGTTTGAGTGAGGAATAGACAGTGACCGATCAAGTACAGGTGCAGTGGACAGCCGATGCGATTCTGGATTTCCTGAACACGCACGCAGCAGAACTGCGAGCGATGGGCGTGGTCAGAATCGGCCTGTTCGGCTCGTATGTGCGCGGGGAGCAGTCGCCGGGGAGCGATATTGATCTGCTGGTGACGATGAACAACTGGACGTGGAAGCGCTGGTGTGCCCTGTGGGATTTCCTGGAAGCGCGCCTCGGCAGCACGGTTGATATTGTGCCTGAAGAGGATTTACGGTCCGAACTGCGCCCACGTATCCTGCGAGAGGTGCGCTATGCCGAGGGATTATAGGCTGTACCTGCGCGACATCCTGCATGCGATTGGGCAAATTCAGCAATCCGTCGCTGGCCTCGATGAAACCGAGTTCGGTAGTCACTACGAAAAGCTGAACAGTGTTTTGTTCAACCTGATGACGATAGGTGAAGCGGCAAAGAACATTCCGGCGGAGATGCACGCCCGTTATCCGCATGTGCCCTGGGGCCTGATGGGACGTTTTCGTGATCTGGTTGTCCATCACTACTGGAGCCTGGAAACACATCGCATCTGGCAAATCATCCAGGAAAACATTCCTGAACTAAAAATTGCAGTTGAAACCCTGTTGGCAGAACTAAGCGAGGCAGACGATGGCGAAATCGAACCGTGATCGCGTAAGCGAGGTGATGGATGCCTTGAAAGTGGGCCTGGGGCCGTTCGTCCTGCGCGAATACAAGTTTTATTACAAGGGCGGCTATTTGCAGGAGATCGAGCTGACGCTGCAAACCAATGCCTACTCGCCGCCGCACCTGCCCGACGAGGAAACCGCCCTACACGAAGTAGATGTGCTGGGCTGGCTGAACCTGATGTGGCGGCAGTGGAATGATGTGTTCAAGACGAAGCTGGGGCAGTTCGAACGCAATCTGGTCAGCGAACTTATCAAGTACCGCCATGATTGGGCGCATCAGCAACCGTTCAGCAATGACGACGCCCAGCGCTGCGCAGACTCGGCCACACGCCTGCTTGAAGCCGTTGGCGCGCCCAAACAGGCGCAGATCACGCGCGAGGTGGCGCAGGAACTGCTGCGCCTGCGCTATGAAGCGGAGCAGAAACAGGCGAAGAAGAAAACCGGCGCGCTCGACGAAGCACCCACCACGACCGCGCCCGGCCTCAAGCCCTGGCGGCTGGTGGTCAAGCCGCACCCGGATGTCGCCAGCGGGCGCTATATCCAGGCGGAATTTGCCGCCGACCTGGCGCAGGTGGTCAGCGGCACCGCCGACCCGGAATACGGCGACCCGCAGGAGTTCTTTCGCCGCACCTACCTCACCGAAGGCCTGCTCGATCTGCTGGTGACCGGGGTGCGCCGCCTCACAGGGCAGGGGGGCGACCCGGTGGTGCAGCTTCAGACCAGCTTCGGCGGTGGCAAAACCCACAGCATGCTCGCGCTCTATCACCTGTTCGGCGGTCAAATCGGTTTCTCGCAGATTCCCGGCGGCGAGAACATCGTGCGCCAGGTGGACGGTGTGGATGATCGTATCGAGGCCAACCGCGCCGTGATCGTCGGCACGGCGTTCAGCGCCACCGAGCCGCGCCAGTACGCCGATGTAACCACCAACACTATCTGGGGCGACATCGCTTACCAGCTTGGCGGCGTGGACGGCTACCGCATGGTCGAAAACGCCGATCTGGCGGGTGTCAGCCCCGGTTCAGACACGCTGGTGGCGCTGCTGGAGAAGTTTGGCCCAGCGCTGGTCGTCATTGACGAACTGGTGGCGTTTGCGCGCAACCTGCCCGTGACCAGCGAGCGCGTGGCAGCGGGCACGTTTGAATCGGTCATGACGTTCATGCAGTCCTTGACCGAGGCTGCCCGCCGCTCTAGCGATTCGATTCTGCTCGTCTCCATCCCGGAAAGCGACATCGAGAAGGGCGGAGAGCGGGGCAGGGAGGCCACCGAAATACTCGCCAAGACCATCGGGCGTATCGAGTCCGTGTGGAAGCCGGTCACGGCGACCGAGAGCTTCGAGATCGTGCGCCGCCGGCTGTTCTCATCGGAGATTGACTACGCTGCCCGCGACGCTGTAATCACGGCATTCCGCGAGATGTACGCCGCCAGCAGCGGCGAGTTCCCGTCAGGCGTGGCGGAGGCCGATTACATCCAGCGGATGCGCTCAGCCTATCCCATCCACCCGGAATTGTTCGACCGGCTGTATCAGGACTGGTCCACGCTCGACCGCTTCCAGCGCACACGCGGCGTGCTGCGGCTGATGTCGGCGGTGATTCACCGGCTGTGGACAGATCACGACCAGTCCCTGTTGATTATGCCCGGAACGGTTCCGGTGTGGGCGGCCACCGTCAAGAATGAGATTACACGCTATCTGCCTGAGAACTGGTCGGCTATTGTGGACACCGACATTGACGGCGATGAGTCGCGCCCGTACCAGATTGACCAGAGCGTGCCCACTATCGGACAGTACAGCGCCAGCCGGCGCATCGCGCGCAGCGTGTTTGTGGGCAGCGCGCCGTCGGTGACGGGGCAGGTGGTGCGCGGTGTCGAGGAAGTGCGCATCCGGCTGGCGACCGTCCAGCCAGGCGAGCCGCAGCCGGTGTTCAGCGACGCGCTGCGGCGCATGAGCCAGCAGCTCACTTATCTCTACACCGACGGCAGCCGCTACTGGTACGACACGCGGCCCACTGTCAACCGCATCGCGCAGGACCGGGCACAGAACATCCACCAGGACCTTGTCTTCCAGGAAGTAATCAGGCGCCTGCGGACGGAGCCGTTCAGCAAACGCGATTTCAACGCGGCCCACGTTGCGCCGCAGGGTTCCGCTGATGTGGCTGACGAGTGGCGCGCGCGCGTGGTCGTGCTGAGAACGGACCAGGCCCACAAGAAGGGCAACGGCACTTCAGAGGCCCAACGTTTCGTGCAGGAAATTCTGGAGAGTCGCGGCAATTCACCGCGCCTGTATCGCAACATGCTCGTATTCATTGCCCCGGATGCTGAGGGTAAAGATGCCTGGGAGAAGGCGCTGCGTGAGCACCTGGCGTGGAAGTCCATCCAGGACGAAGAAGAACAGCTAAACCTTGATGCTCAGCAGCGTAAGCAGGTGGCGGCTAACCTCAAGCGCACCGAGGACACGGCCAGGTCGCGCTTGCAGGAGGCGTATAGCTGGCTGATTGTCCCCGTGCAGCCGGACCCAACCGGCCCGATTGTGTATGAGGCCCATCGCATCGCCGGGCAGGACAGCTTCTACGATCGCGCCGGTCGCCGGCTCCGCAGTAGCGAACTGCTCATCCCAGAGTGGTCGCCTGAAGGGTTGCTGATGGAGATGGAACGGTTCAACCTGTGGGGCGGCCAGCAGCATGTGAGCCTCAAGCAGTTGTGGGAGTATCTGGCGCGCTACTGTTACCTGCCGCGCCTGTATAGTTCTGATGTGCTGGTGAATGCGGTCCGGGAAGGGGTCGCCAGCGATGAGGGGCCGTTCGGCTATGCCACGATGGTTGGGACGGACGGCAGCTATAAGGGCCTGTTGTATCGCAAGGCCGGGAACGTCTATTTTGACGATCACAGTGTGCTGGTGCGCCCGGATGCGATTGAACCGGAAGGTGGCACTAACGGACCACCGCCACCGCCACCCCCGCCGCCACCACCAGAAAACCCGACCCGTTTCTACGGTTCAGCAGTATTGGACCCACAGCGCCTTACCCGGCACATGGGTGAGGTCGTTGACGAGGTCATTCAGCATCTCATCAGTTTGCCTGGCTGCGAAATCGAAATCCGCGTCGAGATCAGCGCCCACAAGCCAGATGGTTTCGGCGATGTAACAGTGCGGACGGTCAACGAGAACAGCCGGACGCTCAAGTTCAGACAGCACGGCTTCGAGCGTGAGTGACGGGCCGGGCTATAATGGGGTTCAAAACTGTTTTGAAACAGTGAGATGCCCATGCCCGAACGGATTGATGTCTTCATCAGCAGCACCAGCATTGACCTGCCGGAATACCGGACGGCGGTGCGTGATGCCATCCTCAATCTGGGGCTATTTCCCAGCGGGATGGAACACTGGCCCGTGAAGGGCGAGAATCCAGTTGACCTGTGCCGAGACATGGTGGAACAGGCGGAAGTCTACCTGGGGATTTACGCCCATCGCTACGGCTGGCGCCCCGATGGCTACGATGGCAAGAGCATCACCGAACTGGAATACGACTGGGCGGCGGAGGTGCGGCGCAACGACCAGCCGATCCCGCGCCTGTGCTTTATCATGGCCGACAGTCACCCCTGGCCGAAAGACAAAATGGAGCTGGATGCGCTGGACGCCCTCAACGCCTTCAAGGCGCGGGTGAAGGCCCACCAGGTCGGGTTCTTCACCACGCCGGACAACCTCAAGGCGCAGGTGATTGCGGCGCTGGCCCCGTATGCGCAGCGCCTCAACGTGCGCGAACTGATACCGTACCTGCGCTGGCTGCATAACCAGAGCCAGAAAAGCGGCCTGCTGCACGTGCTGACCCCGCGTGACGCCAGCGCACTGGGGCGGCAGGTGACCGTTGACCAGGTGTACACGCCGCTGGATACGCTGGGTATAGCTATACATATTGACAGCGAAGAGCTGGAACGCAGCGGTATACGCCTCGGTGAGATTCGTATGAAAGCTGGTGATGGGTCAGAAGTGACGCCGTTGTCAGCGATGGAAGCGGCGGACCTGTGTCCCCGGTTGGTGCTGCTGGGAGATCCAGGCAGTGGCAAGAGCACGTTCGTCAGCTTCCTGGCGCTATGCCTGACCGGGCACGCACTCGACCCGGACGCGGGCTGGCTGGCGCGCCTGGAGGAACAGGGCTGGGAGCAGGGCGAGAAGCTGCCGGTGGTGGTGACGCTGCGCGACTTCGCCCAGGATGTGCCCGCCGGAGCAGACAGCAGCGCCCGGCTGCTGTTCGATCACATCGAGCGACAGTTGGGGCAATGGAAGCTGGAAGCAGCGTTCTCATCCATTCGCCGGGCACTGGACGAGGGGCGGGCGCTGGTGCTGCTGGACGGCCTGGACGAAGTGCCGCCGCAGAAACGGGCGCTGGTACGCGACACGGTGGCGGACTTCATGGCGCGCTGCCACGACGATAACCGTTATCTGGTGACGTGCCGCATCCTGAGCTACGCCAACCCGGACTGGCACATTCCTGACACAGTCAGCCAGACAATAGCACCATTTGACAAGGATAAGATCAGCCATTTCATTCAGGCGTGGTACACCGCGCTGGAAGCGCAGGGCGACATTGACCCGGTGACAGCACGGGCGCGTGTAGCTGACCTGAAAGGGTCACTGGGGCAGTACCGGCTGCTGGAGGTGGCAGCCAACCCGATGCTGCTGACGGTGATGACGGTGGTACACAACCACACCGGAGCGCTGCCGCGCGAGAGCGCCCGGCTGTACGAGGAGTGCGTCAAACTGCTGATGCTGCGCTGGCGTCCACATGACGCGCGTGCACTGATCGAGGAACTGGTCGTGCGCGAGGACGACCTGTACCGGCTGCTGTGGGAGATCGCCTACGACGCGCACGACAAGCAGGCGGAGCGTGAAGGGGCTGCCGACATCCCAGAGAGCGCGGTGCTGGGGATCGCGCGGCGGCGTCTGGGCGAGGACATCACGAAGGCGGCGCTGTTCTGCGAGTATGTGGAGAAGCGCGCCGGGCTGCTGATCGGGCGCGGGCAGGATGCCTATGGCCTGCGCGTGTTCACCTTCCCCCACCGCACCTTTCAGGAATACCTGGCGGGCTGCCATGTCGCCAATGAGCGTTTCACGCGGCGACTGCCGGAACTGGCCCGGCGCGGCGCAGGCTGGCGCGAGGCGCTGCTGCTGGCAGTAGGGCAGCTTGTGTTCAACCGGGGCGACATCGTGACCCCGCTGGACGCGCTCGACCACCTGTGCCGCGCGGGGTGGGAAGCGGCGGACGACAGCGATTGGCAGGTGGTCTGGCTGGCCGGTGAGATGCTGGGGCTGATCGGGCTGGCAAATGCTGAGAGCGACGATGTCGGGCGCGAAGTGCTGGCGCGGGTGCGCGGCCTGCTGGCGCAGCTGGTGGGGGAGGGACATCTGCCGCCAGTGGAGCGCGCCGCCGCCGGGCGTGCGTTGGGCGTGATCGGCGATCCGCGCCCTGGAGTGGGTGTCATTACGCAGAACGGTGTGACGCTGCCGGACATCGCCTGGAGCGACCCTATCCCGCCCGGTGTGTATCCTATCGGCCACGAAAGCGAAAGCAACAACCCGCCGCGCCAGTTTGAACTGACGTACAGCTACCGGCTGGCGAAATACCCGATCACCTACCGCCAGTTCCAGGCGTTCATTGACGACCGGGAGGGCTTCCACGACCCGCGCTGGTGGGAGGGGTTGGCGGATGACGAAGACCGCCGCGAAAATCAGAGCGCGCCCGGCGATCAGGCGTTCAAATACTGGAACCACCCGCGTGAGCGGGTGAGCTGGTACGATGCTATCGCTTTCTGCCGCTGGCTGTCGTGGCGGCTGGGGGGCGGCTACGATCTGGACGACATCGGGGCGTGGGCGGTGCGGCTGCCGACGGAGCAGGAGTGGGAGATCGCGGCGCGGGGGAAGGCGGGTTGGTTGTATCCTTACGGCAATGACTTTGACCCGGCGAAGGGCAACACTACAGAAACAGGCATTGGGCAAACGAGCACGGTGGGCCTCTTCGCGAACGGGGCATCGCCGTTTGGGGTGCTGGACATGAGCGGGAACACCTGGGATTGGTGTGTGACAGTGTACGACAATCCGGCGGCGGATGCCGCGCAGGAGAACCTGCATTCTGACGCCCGGCGGGTGTTGCGGGGCGGGTCCTGGTACGACTCTCAGCTCGATGCGCGGGCCGTTTTCCGTTTCGGCTCCCCTCCGAACTTTCGCGGCAACGGTTTCGGGTATCGGGTTTGTCTTCCCCCTTCTCTATAGGCTTTTTCTGTTCTCTGAAGCGCGAGCGCAGCGAGCGCCACTGCTTTTTCTCGCCGCAGGCGAGTCGATTTTGCGGATTTTACGGTTTTCGCGGTGGGCGGATGGGGTGGGTGCGGAAGACATGCTCGCGCAGGCCCCAGGTATCGGCGTAGCGCACGTGGTTGATCCAGCCCTGCACGCTGGCGTCCAGTTCGGCGAAGGAGATCGCGCCGGCTTCGTACAGGTCGAGGTTGTGCGCCAGCCGCCGGCTGAACTTGACGACGTTGCGCGCTTTCAGCCGGCGGTGCGTCGGATAGACGACGAAACCCAGCCAGGGGATGCCGTGTTCACAGGGGACAACCTGGGCCTGTGGCTCGTGGATGGTCAGCCGCAGTGTGGCGAGGAAAGCGATGACGGCCTGTTTCCAGGCGTAGAGCTGGCGCTTGCTGTCGCTGAACAGGGCGAAATCGTCCACATAGCGCAGGTAGGCGGTGCAGCCCAAATCCTGGGTGATGAACCAGTCCAGCGGATTGAGATAGCAGTTGCTCCAGAACTGGCTGGTCAGGTTGCCGATGGGCAGCCCGCGCGGGCGGTCGATGGCGAACAGGTCATCACCGGGAAAGTAGACCATATCGTACTCATCCCGCAGCACACCGGCCCCGCTGGCGAGGATGCGCTCAATCAGCCAGCGGGTATCCGTGTCGCACACCGTGCCGGCCAGGATGTCGAACAGCACGGCATGGTCGAGGGACGGGAAGTGTTTGACGATGTCGGCGCGCAGCACATAGCGACAGCGCCGTGAAAACGCCTGCAGGGTGTCAACGGCACGATGTGTGCCTTTGCCGACGCGGTTGGCGTAGCTATGCGCGATGAACTGGCGCTCAAACAGCGGCTCGATGCAGTTGCACAGCGCATGATGCACCACCCGGTCGCGGAATGGGGCAGCGCTGATGCGGCGCTGCTTGGGTTCGTGGATGGTGAAGTGGACATAGGCGCCCGGCTGGTAGGTGAAGCGGGTCAGCTCATCCTGACCCTACCCCAGATTTGACGGACAGAAAAAATGTCAGGGGCAGGCAAAGCGACGTATTTAATAGGGAGGGAGATGTACACAGACGCTTTTGGATTATATGATCTGCAGGCAAACCGGGGCAACCCTTGCAGGCCACCCCGGCGCGCTTGTGAGAAACGTCTGTCTATTTTGTGTAATCCAGATACACCTGTATCGCTTCAGAACTGTGATTGTCCACCAGGTCATACGCTTTTGCGGCATCGGCGAAGGGCAGGCAGTGTGTCAGCAGGCTGTCGATTTCGAGCGTGTCAAAAGCCTCCAAAACATGTGCCATCCGGCGCGAAACCGAGTGTGTAGCACTGAGATCGGGATCAACAGCAGCGACCTGGGAGCACTTGATCGTGATGCGGTTGTGGTGAAATTCTTCTGAGAGATTGAGTGCTTCAGCTGTGCTGCCGTACCACGACAAGGCAATTACGGTGGTGTTTGGAGCAGCAGCGCGAATCGCTTCCTGCAAGGCAGCATACGAACCCGTTACATCAATGGTTACGTCAGCACCACGTCCGTCTGTCTGTTCACGAATCTGCAAGGCCACGTCACCAGCTTTCGGGTCGAGAGCTGCTGTTGCGCCCAATCTGAGGGCCATTTCGCGCCTTGAAGCAATCGGGTCGACAACAATGACCTTTTGCGCAGCGCTGCGGCGGACGAATTGCGTAACCAGCAAGCCGATCAACCCCTGACCAAAGATCACGACAACATCATCGAGACGGATGTCAGCATCAAGAACACCGTTATAGGCGGTATTGATGTTTGAATAGACCACACCCTGTGCCGGATTTCTGAGGTCAGGCAATCTGATGAGGCTGGCAGCAGGCGCAACATACATGGTCTGGTGTGGCTCATAAGCAAAAACCAAATCATCGGGCTTAATAGTGGTTACAGATGCTCCAACTTCGACCACGCGCCCTACATTCTGATACCCATACGCCAGCGGATAATCCCAGTGGGCGTCGGATGGTTTCCAGTAGCCGCGAGCGGGTGGCGTGGCTGATTCAGGCGATACGGGCACAAACAGGCGCAATAGTGGATCGTAGCGCTTTGACCACTGCGGCGCCTTGCCCCGGTAAACATTCATTTCTGTGCCATGACTGATTCCCGAAAAAAGCGCTTGCACACGCGCGTCATTGGGACCAAGAGCACCCACCGAGCTGTCGATAAACCCAACTGTGCGCGGCCCAGTGAAAACGGCGATTTTAGCGGTGTCTATTGCTACTGTTGGCATCTGAGCGTCCATGAGTTCAGCCTTTCAAGCTACCACTGGTGAGGCCACTCACCAGAAAACGCTGAAAGAAAATAAACAAAACCGTCGGTGGCATGGCAATAATGGCTCCTCCGGCAGTTAGCATACCCCAGTCGATCTGAAACTGACCAAAAGCATTCTGCAGCGCAAGGGGCAGTGTGCGCGCATTGGTTGAAGTAATGAGGGCAAGGGCAAAAATATACTCACCCCAGGCTAGCATGAAGGCAAATGCGCCCACAGCCACAATAGCGGGCAGAAGCAGCGGCATGACAATCATGCGTAACAACTGGCGATAGTTAGCCCCGTCGATCAGCGCTGCTTCGTCGATTTCAACCGGGATGTCATCCATATACCCCTTGAGCATCCAGACAGCGACCGGTATCTGCAGAAGCAGGTAGCTGAGCATCAAGCCCGTGGGGTGATTGGTGAGGCCAACGCCGCGCAGGATAATGACCAGTGGCACAACAATGACAATACCGGGGAGCATTTGCATGCCGAGGATTATCAGCGAGAACGTATTCTTCAATCGATACTCGAACCGCGACAGACTAAAGGCCGCCAGCACAGAGAGGAACGTTGCCGCCAGAGAAGAGACGGTAGCGACCATCAGGCTGTTTACGAACGCCTCGGGAAAGCCTATCGTGTTCCAGATGCGCCCGAAGTTTTCCAGTGTGAAGGTGCGCGGCACAATTGCCAGCGGGTGATCGAACATCTGGCCCTGGGGTTTAAGGGCTGTCAGGTAGAGCCAGAGAATCGGAAACAGCATGGCAGCGACCACCATGACTGCTAACAGCTGCAGCCCTATGTCGATCATGCGCCTTCGGGTTTTAGGTGTCATCGCATCACCGTTCCCTCTGGCGGAACATCCACAGATAGATTCCTGAAAATAGCATCAGGAGCACTAACATGCTCACAGCAATGGTTGCCGCGTAGCTGATTTCCTTGCGTTCAAAGAAGTTGCGGAACAGGTATACACCGATCAGGGTGGTTGAATCGGCGGGGCCACCTTTCCCGACCGCCCATACAATATCGAAGCTGTAGAACGCCAGGATTCCAAGCACCAGGCTCATCACAACGGCGGTCCGACGGATCAAGGGCAGGGTTATGTGTCGGAACTGCCGGAATTCAGTCGCGCCATCCACAGATGCCGCTTCGTACAGTTCCTGCGGAATGCTTTTTAAGGCAGCCAGCAGGGCGATGACCATAAAGGGTGTACCTTTCCAGGCGCTGACGAATGTCAGGACAGCCAGCGCGGTTGCTGGACTGCCGAGCAGTGAGCGCTGCCCGGCGAGGCCGAGCGATTGCAGAATGTAATGCAGGGTTCCGTACTCACTATCCAGCAACCAGCGCCACGTGAGCGCGATGACGATAGAGGGCGCAACCCAGGGCAGCAGAATGAGGGCAGACAGGATACCGTTAATCAGGGTGCGCCGGTTGAGGAGTAGAGCGATGGTCATACCCATAAGCAGTTCGAGCGCGACTGTGCCCAGCGTCCAGTAAATCGTTCGTCCCAGACTGGCCCAAACCACCGGATCAGCAGCAAAACGCTCAAATCCCCTGAAACCGTGAAAGATCGGTTCAGGGCTGTTGAGCAGATACCAGTCCGTGAGACTCAGGTAGACCTGGTAAAGCAGGGGATACAGGCCGATTACAACCAGGGTCACCAGCGTGGGCAGAATGAATAGATAGGCAGCCCGTCGACGCTGCACCGCAAAAGCCGGTCTGCGTGTAGTGGCAGCAGGTAAGCTATTAGGAATAATCTGGTTCTGAGCCACAGCGTGAGTTCCAGACGGGCAGGGGCTGTTATGGCCCCTGCCCATTATCGACTGAGCAGCGTGTGCGCTAACGCGAGAGCACCTGGTTAATGCGCTGGCAGAGTGAAACGGTGGCTGTGTCTACGGTTTCCACTTCCAGCATTACATTCTGAACTGCTGTCTGGATAGCATCAACCTCGAGCGTAGCCATCTGCGGGATTTCCGGGTCTGGATACTGGTAAGGTTGCGCATAGGCAAGACCATCGAGGAAGACTCGGAACTGAGTGTTCCAGGGTTCGTCATAGCTTTCCAGCCACTGCTCTGCGATCGATTGGCGACCCGGCGGCAGGTTGGCAGGTGCGGCAATGCCCGGAAGACCACCCTCAGGGTCAGTCGCGTAGCGAATCCACTTCCAGGCAGCATCCTTCACTTGAGATTCATTCCACAGCACAAGGGGCCATCCCCCCAAGAAGCCGAAACGTCCTGCAGGCCCCGCCGGAATCGGCGCGACTTTCAGGCTGTCGATCCACTCAGGCTCGGCCGCCTGCACAGTTCCAAGAATCCAGGGGCCGTCGATATACATGGCTAGGCGGCCATCGGCTAGCAACTGCAGAAGCTGTTCGCGGCTGTAGGTTGGCGTATCGGGTGGTGTTACAGCATCAACCAGATACAGATCGGTGTAGTATTGCAGCGCCTGACGGAATTCAGGTGTATCAAACCCGCACATGCCTTCTTCGTTCAGGAAACGCGCCCCGTAACCCAGATAGACGTTCATGAATACCTGGAGGGTGGGGTAATCGATCGCGCCAGGGATACCGAAACCGTAGACATTATCTTTTGTCAGCGCAATAGCATATTCTCGCACCTGCTCCCAGGTATCGGGTGGTACATCAAAGCCTGCCGCCTGAAGCAGGTCTTCGCGATACCACAGCACGCGCGTTTCCACATTCATGGGCGATCCCCACCACTGACCGTCGATCAGATAGTAGTAGTAATCGCCAGGCCAGAAGTCCTCAGTGATGTCGCTGCCCACTTCTTCCGACCAGGCAGCGAAGTAATCAGTAAGCGGAGCAAGAGCGCCAAGAGCCTGATATTGTGCCACCACATTATTACCGAGCATCGACACATCAGGCAGCCCGCCAGAGGACAGCGCTGTAGTCAGACGCTGCTGCTGCTCAGACCATGGGACAATTTCCATCTGCACATCAACATCGGGGTTGAGGGCTTCGAATTCTGCAATGGCGTTCTCGTAGGCAGCGATAATCGATTCGTCAGTGAAAAACTGCCAGAAAACGACTGGAGTAGGGTCTTGTGCGTGGGCAACGCTGAATGACAAAGCCAACACTGTCAACAGAACGATGGGTATTAAACGACGAACGGATACCATTTCACATTCTCCTTTGAAAATCTGTACGATCAAACAGGCGTGCTTTTCCTGACTATGCCGATAGTCACTCTCCTTTCTTACGCATTCTCAAACTGCGCTCGCATGAATCGAGCAGCTGCGGGCAGCGCATCTTCCGGCGCCCCGGCGATTTTTGGGCCATCGGGCGACCAGCACTCGATACTCACATAGCCCTCATAGCCGATAGCGCGCAGAGCCGCGAAGGCGGGCTGAAAATCTATGAATCCTAGACCAGGTTGTAGGCGGTTGTTATCTGCGATATGCACATGCCCCAGATATGATCCGGCAGCGCGAATCGGGTCATTTAGGCTGGTTTCCTCTATGTTCATGTGGAACAGATCGGCGAGTATCTTCACGCGCGGGTGTTTGACGGCTTCGGCGATTTCGAGAGCCTGCCCGACACGATTGAGAAAATAGGTTTCGTAGCGGTTCAGCGGTTCCAAGAGCAGTGCTGCGCGTCCGGATGGCAGCGAGGCTGACCATATTCCGAGTGCGTCGACCAGTTTGTCACGCAGCGTAGGCCAGCGTTCAGCCCAGGGAATATCTGCAAATGTGACAGGCGGGCGCACAGGGACAGAAACCACACCGTTTGCGCCGAGTGCTTCTGCAGCACCAAGCAGGTCCCGCAGCACGTCTAAGCGCTTGTTTTGCTCGACCGAATCAGGGTGCAGGGGGTCATGGATGGGATGTGTGCAGATGGCGCACACCGGCAGACCTGCGTTTTTGCTGGCTGCGTCGATATCGTTAAAACGGGTAATGAGATCAAAATCGGGGCCAACAGCAACTTCTACAGCATCATAGCCATATTGAGCTGCATGGTCGAACTGGGCGGCGATATCACGCCCCGGAAGGTGAATAGTCTGTACCGCGAATTTTGTCATAGGTTATACTCTGCTTGTGCACGATGTGTCATCGTTGACACACAGAACGAAAAAAACACCTTCTGTATTGCTGGCAGAAACACTGCACGGTCACCGGTCGCTATCGTCCTTCGTTAGCTGACTGTCGATGCACGCACAACAAGACTGGGCAGCAGCGTTTCATGGCGCATAACCTGTGCCTGGGCTGTTTCATCCTCCACTTTCCAGGCATCCAACATCATCCTGATGGCGGCCTTGCCGATATCCAGCATGGGCTGACGAATTGTTGTCAATGGGGGTGCCAGATAAGGGGCATAAGTATCGTCGAAGCCGACCACTGCAATGTCGTCGGGCACAATCAGACCTCGCTCATAAATGGCCTGCAAAGCGCCTGCCGCGAGCAGATCAGAGGCCGCAAAGATGGCCGTCGGCTGCAATCCTGTGTCCAGAAACGCCTGGGTGGCCCTATAGCCTTCGCCTGCGTGATGATATTCCTCAAGTGAGTAGTAATCGCAGAGTGCAATCAGGCGGCCATCAATGGGCAGGTGGTAGCGTGCCATCGTGTCGAGATAACCAGCGTGACGCTGCGATTCAACATGATAGCGGGCAGAAGCCGCCGGGCCATCAAAGAGACCGCCGATGTAGGCAATACGTCTGTGACCGCAGTCAATCAAGTGCTCCATTGCCAGACTTGACCCGGCATAATTGTCAACAACCACGCTGGCTGTCGGAACGGACGTCGGGCGTTCGATCTGCACTACGGGAATACCGGCATCAACGGCCAGCTGAACATTGGCTGCATCGATGGGCGTGGTAAACAGGATGGCATCCACACGTCGCTCGATAAACATCTCGACGCCCTGGCGTTCCTGAAAGCGATCGCCCTGAACGTTATAAATGAGTACGCCATAGCCAGCATCCCTGGCGGCACGCTCGACACCGAGACCGACACCAGCGAAAAAGGGGTTGAGGGCAATAGCCGTCAGCAGATGCCCAAATGTACAGGTTTTCTGGGTGCGCAAACCCTTTGCGAGAGCGTTGGTGCGGTAAGCCAATGTCTGGATGGCATTTTCGACACGATCGCGCGCATTTGCCGAGACATAGCCGTCTTGGTTCATGACACGCCGAACAGTGGCCGTCGATACCTGGGCCAGTTCAGCAACGTCTTTCAAAGTGGCATTTTTCACACTAGTTACCCAGAATATCTATACAGCTAGAATATGTCATCGTCGACATAACGATAACACGAGTTCGTGATGCGAGTCAAGCCAAGCAGCAATCACACAACGACAGCCTGAACAGGCAGGGTCTGTGCAGTTTCGGTAGGAAAGCAAAAACCGTTTTCGTAATGTTCGCAACAAAACGGCCTGGGCGGGTCGCGGACAGCGCCGGTGGCAAACTGCCGATGCTGCTCGCTGTCGTCAGTTGTTGGCAGGCGAGGGAATCCTCGGTGAAACCTCAATTGAGACGGGGGTCGCTTCCGTTCAGTTTGTGGACGCTGTGCTCGTTCAGGAACACGCGCAGGCGCTCGTCAAACTGTGCTTTGTCGAACTGACGGCGGCGCAGCCGGCGCCGCCGCTCGTCAATGACCAGAAGCAGGTCAAAGGTGAACAGCGCCGCCACGCCTAAGGCCACCAGAGCGCCGTGATGCAGCCTGGCGAAGTCCGGGACGAGCAGGGAGGCGAGGCCGAAGCTCAACAGGCCGATGATGAGCAGCGGGCGACAGATGAATGAGGTCATGCGCGTGTTCTCCTGTGTGTGCGTTCGGTCAGGTCGGCAGGTCACTGCGGGCCTGGGCGTCCATCTTGGCGCGCTCAGGGCGGCGGGCGTAGCGTTTGAGCATCTCAACGCGGGCGTGGCCGGTGATGGCTGTGATTGTCACCGCGTCCACACCCGCGTCGAGCATGTTCCCGATAAATGTGCGCCGGAAGTCGTGCGGCGTCACTGGCCCCAGGCCGCACGCTTTGGCCCGGCGGCGCACCATCGTGTAGGCGGCGGTGGCGCTCATCCGGCGGCGCGTCAGGCGGCTGCCTTTTGCCAGCGCCAGGAACAGCGGCCCCGGCGCGTCGCCCCGGTAGCTCAACCAGCGGTCGAGCAGGGCGCGGGCGGTGTTAACGACGTAGACCGTGCGCTCTTTGCGGCCCTTGCCCTGCACGCGCAGCGCGCCGGTCTCCGGGTTGAAGTCCGACAGGTCGAGCGCCGCGAACTCGGCGCGCCGCAGGCCGGTCGTCGCCAGCAGGCTCAACACG
>CAZKIB010000082.1:0-5816 GCA_964552425.1 uncultured Anaerolineaceae bacterium
TGAGAGGTGGTCATAATTCGGAAAATGCCTGTTTTGGCCCTCAACCCCCAGCCCCTTCTCCATGAGGGAGAAGGGGAGTAAGAGCTGTTTTAAGTACCTCTCCATGAGGGAGAGGGATTTAGGGTGAGGGCACAAAGGATGACAAAGGCTCATAACGATTTATGACCAGTCCTCAATTAAATAAACAGAGAAGGGCCACCCCTTCTCTGCAACAGTTCCTGTTCCCTAGATTTTGAGATTGGTAAACGCTTTGATGCCCGGATAAACTGCCGCGTCACCCAGCATTTCCTCGATGCGCAGAAGCTGGTTGAATTTGGCAGTCCGGTCAGAGCGGGCCGGCGCGCCAGTCTTGATCTGACCGCTGTTCATCGCCACCGATAAATCGGAAATGGTCGTGTCTTCGGTTTCACCACTGCGATGGCTGGTGACGACGGTCCAGCCGTGCCGCTGGCTGAGCTGGCTGGCCGCCATCGCTTCGGTCAGTGAACCAATCTGGTTGACTTTACAAAGCAGGGAGTTGGCCGCTTTTTCACGGATGGCACGTTCGACTTTTTCCACATTGGTCACGAGCAGATCGTCCCCGACGACCTGCACACGATCACCGATGCGGGCCACTAATTTTGACCAGTTTTCCCAGTCGTTTTCGGCAAGCCCATCTTCAAGAGAAATAATCGGATACCGCCTGGTCCAATCCTCCCAGAAATCAATCATCTCCTCACCAGTCAGCGAACGCCCTTCAATGGTGAGGTGATACTTGCCATCCTTGTAGAGTTCGGATGCCGCCGGGTCGAGGGCGATAAACACCTCTTCCCCAGGCCGGAAACCCGCGCCTTCGATGGCCTTCATGATGGTATCCAGCGCGGCCTGGTTAGAACCGAGACTGGGCGCAAAACCGCCTTCGTCGCCGACGGTGGTGCTGAATCCCATATCATGAATGATCTTTTTAAGCTGCTGGTAGATTTCCACACCCCAGCGCAGCCCTTCGCGGAATGTGTCTGCGCCTACCGGCATGACCATGAATTCCTGAAAGTCCGTGCTGTTGGTCGCGTGTTTGCCGCCGTTCATGATATTCATCATGGGGACAGGCAGCATATGGGCATGAACACCCCCAAGATAGGCATACAGGGGCAGGCCGAGGCTGTTGGCCGCCGCGTGGGCCACGGCCAGCGAGACACCCAGAATGGCATTGGCCCCGAAATGGGATTTGGTGGGTGTGCCATCTGCCGCGATCATCTGGTCATCAATGACTTTCTGATCTGTGGCGTCTGCGCCAATCAGGAGATCGGCTATCGGCCCATTAACCGCTTCAACCGCTTTCAAAACCCCTTTGCCACCATAACGGTTCTTATCTCCGTCACGCAGTTCCAGCGCCTCATATTCGCCGGTGGATGCGCCGCTGGGCACAATCGCGCGCCCCAGCACACCATCCATGAGCGAGACTTCCACTTCTACGGTGGGGTTGCCACGTGAGTCCAGAACCTCACGGGCATGAATATCTTCGATGATCGTCATCAGATTGTCTCCTGATTTTAAGGCCCGCGTAAATGGGGCCGGAATATCTGTGAAAAGATTGCCCCAATTATAATACACACCCTGCCGTTTTTCGATTTTATCTGGCAGGAAAAACGCAGGTGATTTGGGTTAAGAATGCTTTAAAGTCTGATCGGGTAATCTCAAAGCAGAGTATAACCGCGAGAATCTCCCCATGACAAATCGGTGTCCGGTGGGTTATGATGATAAGTATCAGAGAAATTATCCTGAGCTGATCTACAATGCCTGCCAGAACGGTTTATCTGGATCATTCTGCGTCCACCCCCACCGATCCGCGTGTGGTCGAAGCGATGCTGCCGTATTTCACCGAGGTATATGGCAACGCTTCTTCATCGCATCGTTTTGGACGCAAAGCTGAAGTCGCGATTGAAGATTCACGCGAAATCGTGGCGAACATTCTGAACTGCAAGCCATCTGAGATCGTCTTTACCAGCGGTGGCTCCGAAAGCGATAACCTGGCTGTGCGCGGCGCGGCCTGGGCAGCCCGCTGGCGAAGCGGGAAACGGCACTTAATCACCCTGCCCACCGAGCATGAAGCGATCAGGAATACTGTACGGCAGTTGGGCGAGGTGATGGATTTTTGCTATACGGTGCTGCCTGTTGACCGCTTTGGATTATGCACAGTCGATGATTTTGCGCGGGCCTGCCAGCCTTCAAGCAGTGTCGCCAGCGTCATGTATGCTAACAACGAGGTTGGCACAATCCTGCCGATTGACCGGCTCTCTCAGGCTGCACGCGAACACCATATCCTGCTTCACACAGACGCAGTGCAGGCAGGGGGACAGCTTTCACTGGATGTTCAGGCTCTGAGGGTTGATCTGCTCAGTCTGTCGGCGCATAAATTTTACGGCCCCAAAGGTGTTGGCGCGCTGTATATCCGCGATGGGATCGAACTCGAATCCAGCCAGACAGGGGGCAGTCATGAAAATGGGCGGCGCGCCGGCACGCAGGCTGTACCACTGATTGTTGGGCTGGCGAAAGCCCTTGAGATTGCTTACCACGAATTGGATATACACGTTACACACTATCAAAAAATGCGTGATCTGTTGATCGAGGGTGTGTTATCAGCAGTGCCGCAGGCGCAGTTAACCGGACACCCGACGCAGCGTTTGCCTTCCCACACCAGTTTTGTCATCGAGGGGATCGACAGCTTAACGCTGCTGATGCACCTGGACATCAATGGGGTCGCGGCCAGCAGTGGTTCGGCCTGCAAGACCGGAAATCCTGAACCGTCGAATGTACTGATGTCGATGGGTTACAGCGAACGAGAAGCGCTGAGTGGGCTGCGCCTCACGGTGGGCCGCCAGACCACTGTGGAAGACATTGAATATACGGTTCACGTGCTGGCGAAGTCGGTTGAGAAATTGTACAGGTTACAGACCACATGAATCAGAATTCTGAAAATCCCCGCCCGCGTGTGGTCGTGGCCATGCGCGGCGGCGTGGATAGTTCCGTCGCGGCGGCGCTGCTGGTGGAGCAGGGCTATGAAGTCATCGGTATGATGATGCGCCTGTGGTCTGAGGAGACGCGGAGCGGACGGGTCTTCAATCGCTGCTGCACGCCCGACCAGATGGCAGACGCCCGGCGAATTGCGGATCGCCTGAATATCCCGTTTTATGTACTTGATACACGCGATGTGTTCCATGATACTGTCGTCGACTTTTTCATTGACCAGCACCGGCAGGGTTATACCCCGAACCCCTGTATCGAATGCAACCGGCACATCCGCTTCGAGTGGCTGCTCAATCATGCGCTGGCGCTTGACGCTCAGTACCTTGCCACCGGTCATTATGCCCGCGTCCAGCCAACAGGAGATGGAACTTATCAACTCCTGAAAGGCCGCGATGACCTGAAGGATCAGAGCTATGTACTGAGTGTTCTCAGCCAGAAAGAACTGGCTCACGTTCTGTTTCCGGTGGGTCACTATACCAAGCCGGAAGTGCGACAGATCGCGGAAAAGTTCGGCCTGCCAACTGCCAGCAAACACGACAGCCAGGATTTATGTTTTTTGGGTGATGGTGATTATCGCCGTTTTCTGCGCGAACATGCCCCGGATGTGATGACCGCCGGACCCATCGTAAGACGTGACGGCAGTGTGGTGGGGGAACATCAGGGGCTGGCTAATTACACCATCGGCCAGCGCAAAGGTCTGGGATTATTTGGACCTGAGCCGCTGTTCGTCATTGGGATGAATCCCCAGCGTAATGCTCTGATCGTGGGCACGCAGGACGAGTTGGGCAAAACCCAGCTCAGTGCGACCCGCGTGAATTGGGTCAAGGGTGTTCCGCCTTCAGAGGCATTTCGCGCAGAAGTCAAAATCCGCTATAAAGCGAAACCTGTTCCTGCCCGGATAGTTCCGCAGGGAGCAGACCGTATCATGGTTGCGTTCGATGAACCTGTGCGTGACATCACGCCGGGACAGGGCGCGGTGATTTACGCTGGGGATGTGTGTCTGGGCGGCGGCATTATCGAACGTCAGCTTATGCCGCAGACCATATAAACGAACGCACACCATCCGCAAACAGCAGCAGCAGCAGGGTTCCAGCCACAATATAGGGGCCGTAGGGCAGGGGAGTAAACATATTATATTTCCCGGCGATGCTGCGAATGGTCAGGTAGATTACTGCGCCCAGCGCGCCCAGAAATACCGTAATGAAAATCGCGATAATGAGCGGTTGCCAGCCCAGGATCAGGCCGCACAGGGTCGAGAGCAGGACATCACCATAGCCAAAAGCCACTTCGGGAAGCTCGTAACCCTGAATTTTCGCCATGATATATGAGAACAGCACGCCACCCAGGTACATCACAAAAAATACACCGAAACCCAGCAAACCGCCCAGGAGAGCGGTTCCTAAATCCGGCTTGTGATTGAGCGGTGTAAGGATGGCGTCCAGCACAGCAAACACCGCCGAGGGCACGACGACCACAAACAGGATGAGCCGATGCTCAATGTCAATGACCGTAATCAGGACAAAAACGGCCATATAGACCAGATAAAAAACCAACTGCAAGCTGCTGACTTCAGGGTCATTGTGGGTGACAACCACTGTCACGACCATCAGGATAATTGTGGCGAGTTCTGCCAGTGGGTGGCGCCAGGTGAGTTTTGCGCCGTTAGGTGAAGCACGTTTTCCGGTCAGAAACGCCAGCAGGCCGGACCATGCGATGAACGAGCGGGGTGTTCCGTCTGGATAATGTGGCAACGTCGGGCGGCGGCGCAAGGGTAAGTCATCGGCCAGCGCATTTACGGCAATGCCAGCCAGAAAGCCAATAAGGCTGGCGAGTACAAGTTTTACAAGCATAATCGCCCTCGTTACGGAATAACTGGCGCAGGCGGAAGCAGCGACAGGGATACGACAATCATAAACGCAAAAGCCAGTATAGCACCGATCACGATGGCCGTTTTATGCGATTTTGACAGCGGGGGGGCTTGGACAGGTGGTTTGCTAAATCCGATGTGCAGCACGACAGGTTCTACCTCAGTTGGCCTGATGACCCAGCCAGCGAGACGCGGCGCTTCACCTGTCAAGCCGACAATGACATGAATCAGGTCAGGGTAATTTGCCAGGCGGATGTCAGTCTGCGACGGGATCGGCTCACCGTTTGGGTGGGAATGAAAAATGCCGATCAGTTCAAGTCCGCGATGTTCGATTTCAAACATGGCCTGAACCAGGGCCGCATGATCCATTTCATAATGCACCCGCGCGTCTGCTGCCATGTTGCGAACCGGAAGGATGATCTGCGCTCGTCCACCCAGTCCGGCGATCAGGCCGCAGGTTTCATCAGGGGCATCATCCAGCGCGCACTGGACGATCTGACGGGCTAAAGGTTCAGTCAGCCACAGAATCATCAGCTTCGCTATCGGGAATGATAAAGGTCTCCACACGCCGGTCCTGGGGCGGCTGGCGGCTTTCGTAAAACAAATCCACTGTCATCGTGTACAAACCTGCCGGATTTTCAACGCCGTCGATTCCGAATGTGCAGCGTAAATTCCATGTCATGGTGCATGGTCTCGATGACATTCAGTTCGCTGACCAGCCGATCCGCTTCATTGTGCGCCGCCAGCAGCAAATTGGGGCGTTCCTGAAAAGGAGTTACGACGACATGAATGTGAATACGCTGCCGGTCTGGATAGGGCATCACTGCGACTGTCTCGATGCGCACTTCGTCACGAGGGTGCAGCGGGCCGCTGGTTGGGAAGATTGGAATTTCCATAACGCGAATTATAGGCTAATACCGCTGAATTACAACTGCTGCAAGTCCTT
>CAZKIB010000082.1:5836-22918 GCA_964552425.1 uncultured Anaerolineaceae bacterium
TCAAAGTTTTGATCGCGCCCTCAAAATGCGATTCGGACACAAAAAAATGATCGCGATTGTAAGCCGCGAATGTGAGTATCGGGATGCCGGCTGTTGCTAATGCCGCACTGACATACGCCATAAAACCCACAAGGTCAGGTTCCAGAAGGGCATCTATGGTAATCAGGCGATAGGTAATCGGGCTGATTTCACTGCCGGGCAGCCGCGCGCGAAAATCCTCCCAGGCATCGGCAGGCAGGAGCAGACTGACCTCATCCTTGTCCACGATGAGCGCGCCGAACGGCTCCGCGATTTCTGCCATAACCCCGGCGGCAGCCATAACCGCCGCAGGTGGGAGTTTTACGAACACATAGGGTTGGTGGTCGGAATATAATGCGGCCTGTCGGAGTGCTTCCTGCGGTGTTTGTCCCATAAGAGCGTCTCATTCGTCAAATTGAAAGGTGGATTCAGCGTAGAAGCGGACCTGACGCCGGGCGTAGCGTTCCTGAACCCAGTGGCGCAGTTCGGTATTCTTGGTTTCAAGATCGGTGAAGGGATCACGCAGGCGCACAATCGGGTAATTGACCCGGAGCGCGCGGCCCTGTACGATATGACGACTGACTCCGGGTGGCAAAAAGGTCTGTTCCAATGCTGCCGCAATGATATGAGCAGGTTGATACTCTGGAAACAGGATCACGGCAATGGCATCTTCATAGACCGGCCAGATTTCCTCCGGTACGTTGAGGGACGTGCGGTGTAAGATTGCATTCTTCTGGTAAACACGAACGATGTCGCGTAGCGCTGCTGTCTGACCGGATACGGAATTTGCCGATAGGCACAGAGCATAGATTTGATCGCTCTGCGTTAGAATATGCGCGACAGCAGCCTCACGATGACCGGTGTGTACTTCCAGCGAAGGCAGCCCTGCAATTTCCTGAAGCAACTGCTTCTCATCCCAATTACAGATCACATGATTCCAGGTGTGCAGCTCCACGTTTCCAGCGTTATAGTGAACCACCTGCACAAGCATGTGCGGATAGCCAAGCGCGCGAAAGGCATGACACCGGTTTGCGCCGTCCAGTATGACGTAATTATGTTCATCAACTGGCGCTACAATGGGCGGGTTAATGATAAACGCTTCGTTTCGCAGCCGCTCAATGAGCGGTACTGAGCGCTGGAAATCATGTTCTTCGTGAGGAAGCAGCGAATCCGCAGGGACAATTTGCAGATGAGGCGTAGGCGTACCACGCTGTTCCATCAAACCCGTTCCTTACGATACCGATGATGGCTGTAGCGTAGCACGAACTTTTTCACTCAGCAATCCTTATGAATGAATCAGGCTGGTTTGCACAACAGAAGGGAGACATTATGGGAGCAAATGAACAGGGCGCGAATGCTGCCGAAGGGCGCTGGCTGACTATTCCGCGTACATTGTGTTTTGTGCTTCACGATGCGGACGTGCTGATGATGAAACGCGCACCCAACCGGCGTGTGTTCCCTGATCGTTACAACGGTGTGGGTGGGCATATCGAGCGTGATGAAGACCCCTATTCCAGCGCGCTGCGCGAGATTTCTGAGGAAACCGGACTGGAGGTTCAGGACCTGCGGCTGCGTGCCGTCTATAATATTGACGCGGGCGAAACCACCGGAATCATGCTTTTTGTGTTTACGGGTTTTAGCACCCATCGTAATTTCATTTCGAATTCTAGTGAGGGCAGTCTGCACTGGATTCCGGTCCAGGATGTGCTGCAATATGACCTAGTCGAAGATTTACCGATCATCCTGCCGCGCATCCTCACAATGTCCGCAGCGGCCCAACCCTTATTTGTTCATGCCAGTTATAATGCGGACGATAGGCTCCAGATGCGTTTCAGCAAATAATAAACACAGCAACAGGAAAGATGATGGAACCAACACCAGGCCAGCCGCCGAACCAGACGCGCTATCCACTTCGCAGACCGGGCTGTCTGATTGCCCTCGTCGTGTGGTTTGTGGTTTTGTTATCGCCGTGTATCCTGCTCTTTCTGGCGATACGCGGTGAGATTTCGATCAGTACCGGGAGCGCCCCTGACCAGCGGGTGCGCATCTGGTTGATTCAGGAACCTCGTCAAAGCGGTATTGGGCTGTCTAACACCCAGGTGCGGCAGAATGCTGATGGGCTGTGTGTGCAGACGAATGTTTCCTTTGTATTATGGCAGGGTGAGGCCGAGCCAACTGCCTACTGCGAGTGTTATACTCAGGCGGAAACCGGCTGGCAGATCGTGAGTGCGGAAGAAGGTGCTTGCCAAATCCCTTAAGCAGTTTAGCTCCATCAGGAAAAAATATCGTGGAAATTGACCTCAGTAATCCGGTTATTATCGCGCTCGGCTGTATCTGCCTGTGCGGTGTTGGTTTTGTGCTGATGACTGGCCTCCAGTTTCTTGGCGGTTTTGTCGAAATTTTTACGTCCATCTTTGGAATGATGTTCGATATTCTATCCGGTGGGCCGGTATCATGGTGTGGCTGTCTGGTGTTTCTGGTTCTATGTCTGGGTGGGGTAGGGCTTGCGCTGCTGATCGGGCAGGGGATGGCAACCTGCGGCACGCCAGATGCCATTAATCTATGCTCCTTGTTTGGGCAGTAGCCATTCAGGAGGGTGAAGCGACTGTCACCTGACCCAATATAACGCGATCCCTGGCTTCAGGGTCCGTACCTCGATAAAAGTTCAGACGTTCGCCGGTTTGCCAGAAGTACACACCCAGCAGTACATCATAGGTTCCTGAAGGCAAATCATCAGGAATTTGCAGGGCGAGCCGGTCATGGATGAGATCACCAGGCTGCCACACCCCGCTTGGGAGCGCTCCGCCCATTGGCACATCCACCTGAGCCGCTGGCGGAATATCAACTCCGGCGCTGAGATGCAGGAACACGGAATAATCCACATCGGGCTGATTCAAAACATCCCAGAACAGGTCGACATTAACAGTATCCCCCGGCGCGGCCTGCCATTGATCGCCCATTTGTACCAGGTCATTCAATTCAACCGACAGACTCTTGAGTGTAAAGAATTCTTCGGCACGGATCGTTGTCGGTGGGGCTTCACCGGCTGCCTGTGGTATCGGGAGAGGAACACGCAGATCGGCGGACTGTGCAGCCCGAATTTCCGGGTTGGCATTTGGTCCACTCACCGGCAAACGTTCATTGTGCAGGAGGCGATATAAACCTGCCACGAGCGTGTAGCGTCCCGGCGCGATGTCATCTGGCAGGGCAATCCAGTGATGGGTCGTTACGATTTCGTCGGGCTGCCATATCCGGGTGCGGTACATCCCGCCGTAGGGGAAATCATGCGCGCCGCCAATCGATTCGCCGTTATCTGACCAGAACTGTACAAAGACCTCGTAATCCTCTGAGGGTGGCCTGATCACCTGCCAGTACAGGGATACGTAGGTGATGTGACCTGGTTCGAGGTTTTGATCTTCCAGTGTGTATCCAAGCAGGCGAACTTCATCGTTGAAAGTCACCTCCAGTGGGTAGTCTATTACCGGGTGCGAGTCAAAAAAATCTACGGGCGTGGGCACTTCAAAAAGGCTGGCGATTTCGGTCTGGCTGCGATCTCTGAGAATCTCCGGCGAGACAGCGGCCTGCGTTTGGGCCAGGTCATCTGCCTGATCCGCCGACAGGGGCGGCAGCAGCCACACCCCGTTGTCATGCAGCAGCACCCACAGGCGCGGGTCGAAATGGGCAGGGAAACCATCGTGACGGGGCCGTTCCGGTTCGGCTGGCAGCACCACGATCAGGTCCTGCGGCGGGTTCTCAATCTGAAGTGTGCCGCCTGAAGCAATGGCGCTGCGCCGTTCCCGAAAGCCATCGGCCAGAACCCAGGCCACATCCGAGCGATTGTATTCCGAATAGGGCAGCAGGAAGGCTTTATCAGAATGCTGCGCGAGGTATTGTCCAATATCCACATCGGTTTGCGCGCGCCGCCAGCCGGACTCCGGATCAGCATATTGAGCCGGGATAATCACACTCAGATAGTGATTCATCTGCATGACTGCTGGAATAAGGGCCAGTGCGGCGGCTGCGCAGACTGCCACAAGACGGACTGTTTTTCTTGTCAGATAGGGTAGAACAAGCTGCCAGAGATGCGCCAGCCCGATTCCACTCAGAATATAGACAAACGGGAGGACCCCCATCTGATGCAGCGCGTGGATTTCCAGCACCGCGCCGCTGATTAAGTCGGTAAACAGCATCACCGGAATCGCCAGCAGCGGCCAGCCATAGGCGATCTGACGAAAATTTCGCAGGGCAAAAGGGACTGCGGCCAGAAATCCGACGAAAAACAGTGGGCCAAGCATGGGCAGGTTCATGATGTTGTACGGGCCGCGCCATTCAATCCCGAAGGCCAGCAGTGTCAGACCGATTTTTTGTACCACGAGACCGGCGACGCCACCGTATGCCGATGTGTCAAACTGCCATATCCAGCCGCCAGTTTGGGCTGTGCCTGCGTCCGCCCGCGCAGAGAAGGCTTCCGGTGTGGTGACAAAAAGAATGAGCGCAGGCAGTGTCACGACGAAGGAAACCAGTGCCATCACCAGCCAGCCGCGCCAGTACGTTCGCAGCCGGGAGCGGTCTGCCCACCCGCTGTGCGCGATCCAGAGCGCCAGAACCACCGGGAGCAGCCGGGCTGCCAGAAACACATACTGTGCCAGCCCAAGTGCCACTCCCGCGAAAATCCAGTCCCACTTTTTGCCACGCCGCCAGGCTTTCGCGGTCAACCAGACCAGCAGCGCGACCATTGTTAAAAAGGGGGGCGATTCCATCCCCAGGCGATTAAGCGCGACAACATGTAAGCTTACTGCGCCAGCAAGGGCCGCAAACAACCCGGCGTTGGCGTGAAACGGGGTTTCCTTACCTTCTAACAGCCACCAGCAGGCCGGAAAGAGGAAGACCACAAAAAGGACCCCCCAGATCGCGGTCACGATACGCTGGGGCAGAAAAGAGATTCCTGTAAGGGGCAGCAGCAGGCCTGTGAGATATACCGGAAAAGGTTCCGGCGCGTACAGTTCCCGCACATAAAACGGCCAGATACCTCGATCCACCCAATCCAGGGCATTAATGCCAATCCAGGCCACATCACCGTGCCCGCCGGAAGGGGCGTAGTCAAGCTGTACGAATCGAAAAATGGCCGCTGCAAGCGCAATCAGGGCCAGAAACACATAGGCGTAGCGAGGTACGCGCTTAAAGGGGATGTCCGACATTCAACGCATACCTCTGATGTGGGGCTTATGCCGGGCTGGGGTTCGGGCCAAGTGAAGTCTTTCGATCCGCGCTATCGTCAGATGCGGGTGGATAGTCACTGGCGGATGCCAGATTTCTTGATGGTGACTGGTGGCTTTCAGTTACACGCGCCGGCACTGCACCCATTAGCTCGGCAAACTGGCGGTCATCCAGGGTTTCAATCTCAAGCAGGCGCTGGGCGACCTTCTCAAGCGCGGCGCGGTTTTCGCGGAGCAGCCGCCGGGCTTCATCATAGGCCCAGGTGACAATCGCGCGCACTTCGTTGTCAATCTGTTCTGCCACTGCTTCGCTGTAATCACGCTGTTCGCCAATCTCGCGCCCCAGAAATATCATTTCATCCTTCTGACCGAACATCATGGGGCCGAGTTTTTCGCTCATGCCAAAACGGGTCACCATATCCCGTGCCAGCTTGGTGACTCGTTCCAGATCACTGGATGCCCCGGTTGTAATTTCAGAAAAGACAATTTCTTCAGCCGCGCGCCCGCCGAGAGCGACGACAATCTGGTTGCGCAGCCGGGAACGAGTCATGTAGGCGACATCCTGTTCCGGCAGGAACAACGTGGAACCGCCGCTCAGACCACGCGGCATAATGGTCACTTTACGAACCGGGTCCGAACCGGGAATGAGATAACTTACGACGGCGTGCCCGGCCTCATGATAAGCAGTAATGCGCTGCTCCTCTTTGGTGATGACCCGGCTGCGACGTTCCGGCCCCAGGATGACCCGCTCAATGGCTTCGTCAAAATCTTTGGCCTCGACCAGCTTCTTGCTGTGACGTCCCGCCAGCAGAGCGGCCTCGTTGACCATATTCTCAATGTCTGCGCCAACGAAGCCGGGTGTGGCTTTTGCCAGTGTTTTCAGATCAACATCGCTCGCCAGGGGTTTGCCCCGCACATGCACTTTCAGAATGGCTTCGCGGCCCCGCACATCCGGGCGATCCAGAATGACGCGGCGATCAAAACGTCCGGGCCGTGTGAGAGCCGGGTCGAGAATGTCCGGGCGATTGGTGGCGGCTACTACGATGACATTGGTATCTGTATCGAATCCATCCATCTCCACAAGAATCTGATTGAGGGTTTGTTCGCGTTCGTCATGACTGCCGCCCAACCCGGCCCCGCGATGGCGGCCTACCGCATCAATTTCGTCAATAAAGATAATACATGGGCTGTGGCGTTTTGCCTGATCGAACAAATCACGCACGCGGCTGGCCCCAACCCCGACAAACATTTCGACAAATTCCGAGCCGGAAATGCTGAAAAATGGCACTCCGGCTTCTCCGGCTACTGCTTTCGCCAGCAGCGTTTTACCTGTTCCAGGGCTGCCGACGAGCAGTACACCTTTGGGGATGCGTGCCCCAAGCTGGACAAACTTCTCTGGCTCTTTAAGAAATTCAACAATTTCGGCCAGTTCTTCCTTAGCCTCATCCGCGCCTGCGACATCTGTAAAAGTGACTGTGGGGTGATCGCCAGAAAAGAGGCGCGCGCGGCTTTTTCCGAAGGAAAGGGCCTGGTTATTGCTGCCCTGGGCCTGCCGGAACATGATAAAAATCAGGCCACCGATCAGAATTATCGGCAGAAAAGCGGTCAGCAGACTGAAACCGATGTTCGGAAGATTACTTGGTTCCTGAAAATCCCAACGAATTTGTTCAAGCGCTTGCGGCTCTACACCAAACTGGATAAGCTGTTCCTGAGCAGTCGATTCCGGGCTTTTGAAAGTAGCCGCTTTACGACCATCCTCAAAGGTGATCGTGATTTCGTTGCCTGTGACTCGAAGCTGCTGTACCAGACCTGTTTTGACATACCCCACAAGATCAGTAAACTCAACTTCCTGGGCGCGCTGTCCAGTGTTGCTCAGGCTGACAAAGATAATAAAGATAATGAAGCCAATACTGACATAAACCAGCAACGTTCGCAATCGGGGATTATTCACCAAAGTACTCCACCAAATTTCCGGTGTGGGAAATTAACTTCGCTCAAATTTTAACATAATTAAGCGCCCCGGTATATACTTCTTGCGTAAATCCAAGACGGGGTACAATGGGATGGTGGCACAATTTAAGAGGTTGTATGAACTCTGTACGAGAACTGAATGAGCGTATTCAGCATGAAGCCCGCTTTATACAGGACATTCTGCAAGAGACCGGACGCACGATTGTTGGGCAGGAGCGCCTGATTCATCGACTGCTCATTGCTCTGTTGACTAACGGGCACGTTCTGATCGAAGGAGTTCCCGGTCTGGCAAAAACCCTTACAGTGCGCACGCTGGCTGCGACATTGAACGCCAGCTTCCAGCGCATCCAGTTCACACCGGATCTGCTGCCGGCTGACCTGATTGGTACACAGATTTATAATCCAAAAACCGGAGATTTTACTTCACGGCGGGGGCCAATTTTCAGCAATCTGATCCTTGCTGATGAGATTAACCGCGCGCCGGCAAAGGTGCAGTCCGCGCTGCTCGAAGCGATGGAAGAACGCCAGGTTACACTGGGCAGCCAAACCCACGCGCTGGATGATCCCTTTCTGGTGCTGGCGACTCAGAACCCAATTGAGCAGGAAGGAACCTATCCGCTGCCGGAGGCTCAACTGGATCGCTTCATGCTCAAGGTTATTGTTGGCTATCCCTCGCGGGATGAGGAGCGCACGATTCTGGAACGCATGGCCGGTGAAGTGCCGGACCAGCCACGCCAGATTATTGACACGGCCATGATTAGCCAATCCAGACATGTGGTTAACGGAATTTACGTGGATGATCGCATTAAGGAATATGTGCTGGATATCATTTTTGCAACACGTGATCCGGCTGCCAGCGGCATAAAAGAGCTGACACCCTATATCGAAATTGGCGCATCGCCCCGCGCAACGATAGCCCTGACCAGGGCCGCCCGTGCCAATGCGTTTATTCGCGGCAGGGGATATGTCACACCGGATGATGTCAAACAGATTGCACCGGATGTGCTGCGGCATCGTGTCGTAACCACCTTTGAAGCGGAAGCAGAAGGGGTGAGTGTGGCGCATGTAATCCACCAGATATTAAGCCGGGTTGAGGTTCCCTGATGTTAAACGCCGACATCATGCGGCAGATTCGCCGAATCGAACTGCGTACCCGCCGTCTGGTTACGGATTCGTTCGCCGGTTCCTACCACGCCGTTTTCAAAGGACGGGGCATCACGTTTGACAGTGTGCGGGCCTATGAACCCGGTGACGATGTGCGTGATATTGACTGGAATGTCACGGCGCGAACGGGTGAGCCGTTCATTAAGCAATACATTGAGGAGCGTGAACTGACCGTTATGCTGGCGCTTGATGCCAGCGCATCCGTACTATTTGGCACAAAGGGTCGCACCAAGCGGGACCTGGCTGCCGAACTGGGGGCTGTGCTGGCTCTCTCTGCGGTGAGCAACAATGACAAAGTAGGGCTGTTAATTTTTAGCGACCAGATTGAGACGTTCATTCCGCCTCGTAAAGGGCGAAACCACGTGCTGCGCCTGATACGGGACCTGATGACTGTCGAGCCGGCG
Source organism: uncultured Anaerolineaceae bacterium (assembly GCA_964552425.1). GTDB lineage: Bacteria > Chloroflexota > Anaerolineae > Aggregatilineales > Phototrophicaceae. The sequence goes on from CAZKIB010000082.1 coordinate 14,610, forward strand.
CAACCGGGAACGGATATGGTGCTGGCGCTCAAAACGATCAACACGGTACTCAAACGCCGCGCGATTGTGTTTCTCATTTCAGATTTCCTGCTTCCCAGTGATGACTACCTCAAGGAACTATTGATCGTCAGCCGCCGTCATGATGTCATCGCTATCACGCTGAGTGACAGACTGGAACATCAGTGGGTAGATGTCGGGTTGATTAATCTGAGGGACGCGGAGACCAACGCGACTATTACGGTGGACACTGGCTCGAAAATCTGGCGACGGCGCTTTAGCGGACAGGCCCAGCGCTTTCAACAAATGCGGGATGCTACCCTCAGCCGCGCAAAAGTAGACCGAATCGACATACCGGTGGATGGTGCGTACCTCCATTCGCTGGCTGAGTTCTTCAAACGTCGGGAGCGGCGCATTCGTTCATGATCTGGCGTTTTCTGATGAACATTCTCTGGCTGCTGCCGGCCTTCTTTCAGGTGGATGCGCCCCTGAAGGTCGCAGTCACCGTTTCTAACCAAAGCCCGCTTGTCGGTGAGCCTGTCGTTCTGACGCTCACTGCGCAGCTTCTGTCGGGGACTATCATTGTAGGCTGGCCGGAATTCTCGGCTGAGGGGCCAATACTTGAGGTAAGGACAGCCGGCGAAGTTGAAATCATCGACAGGGATGGTCGCACAGACTACCAGCAGAGTTTTACCATTGTGTTCTGGGAGCCGGGCATGTTTCAAACCCCGGAGCTTTTAATTGCTTATCAGGCCAATAACACCATCAGCGAATTTGTAGTTGAGCCGGCCAGTTTCTCTGTGGTCAGTGTGCTGGACGAAAGCGATCTGAGTCTGCGCCCGTTCAAACCTGTCATTGACCTTCCGTATATTTCACCCGTTGTGATTGTCGGCGGACTCTGCCTGTTGACCAGCGGGGCAATCGGGTGGCTGTCGTATCGCCAAAAACATCAAAGGAGCGCCGCCGGGCAAATTCGGACACTGGATCGCAAGACACTGGCGGCATTAAAGGCGATTGATCGAAACACCCAGAATGCTGAAGAGGTCTATGCGGCAGTCGCGGACTGCCTGCGTGATTACATCCGGGATCAGTTCCAGGTGGAAGCCTACGAATTGACGACCAATGAACTGGTCAGCCACATGCAGGCGTACTTGTCCCCCCGGCTGCCAACCGCCTCAGCCAGATCATGGGGCAGGCCGACCTGGTAAAATTCGCGAAGCAGACACCCGATCGCAAATCGGCAAAATTGTTCCTGGAGGCGGCGGCTACCTGGATTCAAAATGTATCTCAGCGGTCAGCGCATCCAAACGGGCGTGTGAGGGAGTAAGTTGGTCGTTCGCCTGGCACATCCTGCCGCACTGCTGCTGCTTATAGTCCCAATCCTGTATTATGTGATTGCCAGACAGGTAAACCCTGTCACGATGCGTTATTCGGATATTCGTCTGCTGGTGGATTTGCCGGTAAGCTGGCGAGTGCGCTTCCGCTGGCTGCCAGATGCTCTCCGTTTCACGGCATGGGTGGTACTTGTGATCGCGCTGGCGCGCCCGCAAATCGGGAATATGCAGGAACTCATTCGCGGGCAGGGCGTTGATATTGTGCTTGCGCTGGATATTTCAGGCAGCATGGGAACTATTGATTTTGACGGGCAAAATCGATTGGAGAGCGCCAAAGATGTGATCGCGAATTTTGTGCAGGCCCGCGACTATGACCGGATCGGGCTGGTGGTGTTTGCCCGGCAGGCGTTTCATCAATCGCCCCTCACCCTGGATTATCGGGTACTCACGATGCTGCTGAACGAGGTGCAGCTTGGTTCTCAGTTAGGTCTGGAAGACGGGACCGCGATTGGCCTGGGCCTGGCGTCATCCGCCAATATGCTGCGCGAAAGTCAGGCATTGTCAAAAGTAGTCATCCTGCTGACGGATGGGGCACATAACGCTGAAGGCATCTCGCCGCTGGATGCTGCCGCCAGTCTTGCCGCACTGGGTATCCGTGTCTACACCATCGGTATGGGCGGCCCTAATCTTGAACCGGTGGCAATTTCACCGGATGGCACTACCCAGTTTGTTGAGAACGCCCTGGATACCACCACACTGGAACAGATTGCCGGCATGACCGGAGGACGTTTTTTTCGGGCGACAGAACTTGAGGACTTGCAGGCGGTCTACGATCAGATCAATGTGCTGGAGAGGTCGGACATCGAACGTCAGGTCTTTATCCGCTGGCAGGATCAGGCTGCTACGATCCTGCTGCCAGTTGGTCTGCTGCTGGTTGTGCTGGAACGCCTGCTGCGCTACAGCGTTTTTCAGATCGTTCCATGATACCGAGATTTTTGAACCCTTCCGCGCTCGCGCTGCTGACAGTGGTCCCTGTGCTGCTTGGTTTTTTGCTGTGGCGGCGCAGGGTCTATTTCAGACGTATTCGCCATCTTGGGGATTTTAACCTTGTCCAGCATCTCGTCGTACCGGAGGCGACTCGCAGGTCCACAAGTCTGTCGTGGTTGTGGCTGGCCGCGGTCACTTCACTCATTGTGGCGCTGGCCCGGCCTGTCTGGGGAATCAACACGGAAGTTGTCGAAATACAGGGCGTGAGTGTCGTCGCTGTTCTGGACATCAGCAACAGCATGGAGGCGCAGGATTTGTTACCCAGCCGGCTGGAGCGGGCTAAACTGACTCTTGATGAATTGTTTAACAGCCTGCGTGGAAATGAAGTTGGCCTGGTCCTGTTCGCAGGCAGCGCCTTTGTCCAGTTTCCTTTAACGAATGACATGGACACCGCCAGAACTTTTCTTGCGGCGGCTGATACGAAGAATATCACCCAGCAGGGCACTGTCATTGAAGATGCGCTTGATACCGCGCTCAATCTCTTTGATGAGGAACGCCCTTTGGGTCGCATCGTGGTGCTGCTGACGGACGGTGAAGATCACGAGGGTAGTCTCGAAACCGTGTTTGCACGCGCAAATGAACTGGGCGTTACCATCCACAGCCTGGGATACGGGGATACAGAAGGCGCGCCCGTGCCGGTACTGAATGACAGCGGGGAAGTGATCAGTTATAGAGTCGATACGAACGGCCAGATGGTCATGTCCCGACTTGATGAGGCGACCTTACAGATGATCGCCAGCCAGACGAATGGTGTTTATCAGCGAGCCTCTGCCAGCGGCGCAGAAATCACCAATCTGGTACGTTTAATCAACCAGGCTGAAACAGGGCTGCTGGACAGACGGGCAGAAGCGCGCAACGTAGAGCGTTTCGGCATTTTCCTGCTGATTGCGGTTATCGCCCTGACATTCGACATGATTCTTCCAGTACTGCGGGGAAGGCCGTTGTGAAGTGGCGTTTACTGGGTCTTAATCTCCTGTTGTTTGTGGCTGCATTCCTGCTGTTCAGCGGTCAGATCAGTCCTGCCGAGCGCAACAATGCCGGAAATGATCTTTACCAGCAGAACGCAGATGAAGCTGCGCTGCGGGCCTACTATTCTGCACAGGTTAACGCGCCCGATTTACCGGTAGCCTATTACAACGCTGCGGCTCCACTTGCGGATACTGGTCGCCTGCGGGATGCGGCGCGTGCCCTGGAACAGGCTCTCAAGACCGCCGACCCGGCTTTGAGCGCTCAGATCAATTACAATCTGGGTCACGTGTATTTTCAGATGGCGCGTTATGACCTGGCAGTTGAAGCTTTTCGGCAAACACTGACGTTTGACCCGACGGATGAACAGGCGCGCTACAACTATGAACTGGCGCTCCTGCGGCGGGTTCCGACGCCCACGCCGACACCGCAGGAGCAAAACATCGAACCGGAGGAAAATGATGCGGACAGCACCCCGACACCGAATCCGAGCGGGCAGGACGGACCAACAGTGACGCCGTCACAGGCTCCAGACAGTTCACCTGAACCCAGCGCAACCCCGGAGGGTGGTTTCGCCGGCAGCATAGACAGCAATCTGATTTCGACGCCTATTGCAACCCCCGATGGTTCTTTGACGATGGCGGATATTGAACGCCAATTGGACGCAATCGAGGAAAATCAGCAGACTTTGCGTGAGTTTTTGCAGAACGCGGCGACACCGGCACGATCAAACGGAAAAGATTGGTAGGGTTCTTTCTATGCGCTGGCGACTGCTGTTTTTTGTTCTGAACCTTGTGATTCTGTTTCCACCTGGGGTACAGGCACAGCAGGATTATTTCTTTGAAGCCACCGTATCGAACGCTGTGCCATTTGTTGGTGAACAGGTGGTGTATTCACTGCGCCTCTATACGCGCCAGATTTCACGCACAAATCGGGGAACGATTGTTGACCCTTCCTTTGATGGTTTCTGGCAGCAGGATTTTGGGCCTGACCGGGAATTTACAGCCTTAATTGGAGAGCAGAATTATCAGGTAAAAGAGCGCCGCTACATCCTGTTTCCATCGCGCGGCGGCCTTATCACCATTGATCCGGCCATATTTGTCATTCCTGATGATCCGTTTCAGGCCGGGGAAGCACTCTACACCGAAGCGGTTACGGTTCAGGCGCAGTCCGTGCCACCTGTGCCTGCGGACGTGACCGGTTTTGAAGGCGCAGTAGGTCAGTTTGAAATGCAGCCTACCATAGACCGTCAGACTGCTGCGCAGGGTGAGCCTGTGACCCTGCAACTGACGGTGCGCGGTACAGGCAACCTTGAGCAGTTGTCTGCGCCGGAAATGCCGGAAACGGATAGCTGGCGGGTTTTTTTCAGAGACAGCACCTATCAGGCAGGGGAGGCAGATGGGCTGCTGGTGGGTGAAAAGACCTTTGAGTGGTTTCTGACCCCGCTGATGGCCGGTTCGCAAACGTCCCCGGTTATCACACTGACTTATTTTGACCCACTCACGCAGTCGTACCGGTCACTGACCACAGCGCCGTTAACGATCAACGTGACACCTGTTGAAACTACCCAATCTACGCTTGCAGACCCGGTTCAGGCCATCTCGCTCAAGCCCATATCCCCATCGTTGGGTACATCAGGCACCCAGCAGAGTATCATTTTCTGGCTGCTGTGGCTTGTGCCGCCCGTCATCTCCGCATATCTTTGGCTGCGAGTCCGGCATAGCCAGGATCGCGCACAATACGCGGCGGCCCACCGGCATTCGCAGGCACTCACACACGCGCGGAAAGTCGTTCTGTCTGCCTCGCGTGTGGCAGACGTGGAAGCTTATGCCATATTTCGCAAAGGCTTAATCGGTTACTTCGCGGACAAACTCAACTGTTCACCCGATACGGTCACTTTGCCCGCGATTGAGGAGGCCCTGGCAAGGCATCAGATTGATGCGCATGTCCAGACACAGGTGTTGGAGTGTTTCGAACTCGTTGACCAGGGATTGTATGCCCCATTTACCACAAATGAGCGCACCAACCTCAGCCAGATGATGGTCAAGGCCCTCTCCGCAATCGACGCGCAGTGGAGAACATCATGAGGGGTGTGGTCATTCTGTTGTTGTGTATGACCTGGGTATGGTTTGCGGAAGTATCCGCGCAGGACCATTCCCTGACAGGGCAGGCACAGCAGGCCAACGACCTGTTCATGCAGGGGAATTATGATGCGGCGCGGACCCTTTATGAGATGCTGCTGGCAGAAGGCGTACAGGACAGCGCCCTGTACTTCAACCTGGGACAGACCTATTTTGTTACACAGGATCTGGGGCGCGCGCTGCTTAACTATCGACGCGCCCAGACACTTACCCCACGCGATTTTGACATTAACCTGGCTATTGCGCGTGTTCGAGAGTCGAGAAGTGATATTCTGGGGGATGAGACCGCACTCCTGGATAGTCTGGCGGCACTGACAGCGGGACTAATCACACTGGAGGAGTTCAACTGGCTGGTGTTGGCGCTGTGGACCGTCACATTTGTGTTTGTCGGCTGGTTGGCTCTCAGTCTGAAATGGCGACCATTGATAAGAGGGCTGCTGATATTTTTCGGCAGCATCCTGGTAATCGCCCTGGTTCTCTGGTTCAGCCGAACTTATGTGTATTGGACGCGCCCGGATGCGGTGGTGGTTGAGTCGGAGGTTCAGGTCATGAGTGGGCCGGGGGAAGATTATCTAGCGATCTACGATCTGCACGCGGCGGCTGAAATGCGCATTGTGGAAATGCGCGGGGAATGGGCGCACTTCATTTTACCGGATGGGCGCGAAGGCTGGATTACGGTCAAAAGCTTTGAAAAAATCTGAGGCGCGTGCTGTGGACGGCAGACGCGCCTCATGTAAATCTGGCGCTGCTACTGAAGCAGGGCAGGGATTTCTTCGGGATTTACGGCTACACGCACGCCCGCTGCTTTGAGGGCTTCAATTTTCTCGGCAGCAGTGCCTTCGCCGCCTTCCACTATTGCCCCGGCATGACCCATGCGCGTGCCTTCAGGAGCGCTGGCCCCGGCGATAAACGCCGCCACCGGTTTGGTCATATTGGCTTTGATGAAGTCGGCGGCGTCAATTTCGGCACGGCCCCCGATTTCACCCAGAATCGCGATTCTTTCCGTTAGCGGGTCATCCTCGAACAACTGCAAGATGTCCACAAATGAGGAACCGATTATCGGATCGCCGCCAATGCCCACACAGGTGGTCTGGCCCATGCCGGCTTCCGTCAGGGCAAACACCACTTCATAGGTCAGCGTGCCGCTTTTCGAAACGACGCCGACATTGCCGGGCCGCGCGATGTAACCAGGCATAATGCCCACATTGCCCACACCCGGAGTCAGGACACCGGGGCAGTTGGGGCCAATGAGCCGGCTGCCGCTCTTCCTGACGTGATGATAAACTTTCATCATCTCATGCACCGGGACAAATTCCGGGAGGCAGATAATCAGTTCAATGCCGGCGTTGACTGCCTCATAAATCGCGTCAGGAGCAAAGGGGGCAGGGACAGCGATCCAACTGACATTGGCTCCCGTCACCTCTACGGCTTTCTCCACCGTGTCAAAAATCGGTTTGCCTTCGAACCACTCGCCGCCCTTGCCGGGGGTCACACCACCGACAATGTTCGTTCCATATTCAATCATCTTGCGGCTGTGGAAGCTGCCTTCCCGACCTGTGATACCCTGTACAATGACTCTGGAGTTTTCGTTAATGAGAATTGCCATAGCTACATTGCTCCTCTGGCGGCTTCGACGGCTTTCTGGGCAGCTTCGGTGAGTGTCGCAGCGGTCCGCACGTTGGGAATCTGAGCTTTTTCCAGAATGGCGCGGCCTTCTTCGGCGTTGGTTCCCTGAAGGCGAACAATCATCGGAACATCCGGCTTAACATCGTTATAGGCTTCGATAATCCCTGCTGCGACTTCATCCCCGCGCGTAATGCCGCCGAATATATTGAACAGCACTGCCTTGACATTCGGGTCAGACAGGATAATACGCAGCGCCGCAGACACCTGGTCCGCACGCGCCCCACCGCCAATATCCAGGAAGTTAGCCGGACCGATGCCATATTCACCATACAATTTGGTCATGTCCATGGTGGTCATCGCCAGACCCGCGCCGTTCACCATGCAGCCAATCTGGCCGTCAAGTTTCACGTAACTGATCCCGGCTTCGCGGGCACGAGTTTCGGCTTCTGGTTCGGCATCGGTATCGCGCAGGGTGGCAAGCTCTGGCTGACGGGTGAGCGCGTTGTCATCAATCGACATTTTGCCATCCAGCGCGATGAGTTCACCTTCGCCTGTAATTACAAGGGGGTTAATTTCTGCAAGAACTGCATCGCTTTCCATGAAGCAGCGATACAGCCCCTGCGTAATTTTGGAAAATGCGCGCCAGTGATCGCGGGGCAGGTCAATGCCTAATGCCACCTTGATGGTCTGGTAGCTGTACAGTCCCATAAAAGGGTCAATGTGTTCGCGGATAATTGCTTCCGGGTTGGTGCGGTTGACCTCTTCAATCTCGACGCCGCCCTCCGATGACGCCATCAGAACTGGTTTGGCAGCACCGCGATCATTGGTAATGCCGAGATAAATTTCATGGGCGATATTGGCGGCAGGGTCGACCAGAACCTTCTGGACAGGATGCCCCTTAATCGACATCCCCAGAATTTTGGCTGCCAGGTCGCGGGCTTCTTCGGGGGTTTTCGCCAGTTTGATACCCCCTGCCTTGCCCCGACCCCCAACCAGCACCTGTGACTTTACAACCACCGGGCCGCCTAATTCCTGTGCGATACGATAAACTTCATCGGCTGTCGTCGCAACCTTGCCCTTTGGCACTGGAATACCATATTGGGCAAAGCGTGCCTTCGATTGGTACTCATGCAGATTCAATGTCGACCTCTCTTGACTAGCACTTGCGGAAATAAACCCATGCAGTATAACGCTGAAT
>CAZKIB010000082.1:22934-23172 GCA_964552425.1 uncultured Anaerolineaceae bacterium
ACGTGTACGGGTGTCAATAGATAATTTCAGTATTCTGACGCCCGATAATCACCTGCGGATAAGTCTCCTCAATCCAGTTCATGATCTTGCTCAAAGTCTGATCCGCATGAACGCTGGAATTGGTCACAGTCACGATGCCAATCACCGCCGTTTGCCAGACATCCTGATGATCCACTTCAGCCGCAGCGACATTAAATGTGCTGCGCAGGCGCGCCAGCAGAGACTTCAGGACACTCCT
>CAZKIB010000082.1:23212-23439 GCA_964552425.1 uncultured Anaerolineaceae bacterium
TGCACTTCTGGAAGGTGAAGTTCGAGTTCACAGGCTCCAATAATCATGTTCAAAGTCTCACGCGATAAACTGCCAGGTCAGACCGCACATATGCCCACCCATTGGACACGTTAATAATTGAGATTAACCCGGCAGGCAAGTGTGGTAGACTGAAAGAAATTGACAGGTGTTTTGCCGTATTCGGGAGTACCTGAATGATTAATCCACCCATTCGTGTGGTGTGTGTT
>CAZKIB010000083.1:0-1091 GCA_964552425.1 uncultured Anaerolineaceae bacterium
GGATGCTTTGAGCGTCCGGCGATAAAATAAGCGAAACGTCAACAGAACCTAAACTGCGGGCGGCTCCGGGGTGGGGGTATCCTGCCGTCCATCGCGCATGTGCCACTCAAGCTGGTGGATATGCGCGTCCTGTTTGAGCAGATCATGCACCGCATGGGCGATCAGGATGGGATTCAGCGGGTCAGGGCGCTGGCGCAGCCGCCAGACCCACAGGCAGCCCGGATCATAGTCGATTCCGACCAGCCATTTCGCAGGCAGCGCTTCTTCAGGGGGTTCGTACTGCGACTGCGAAATCCAGTAGTGCGCGCCGCCGCGCTGCAACCAGAAGCCGTAGCCGTAATCCTCGGCAATCACCTCCCCCACTTCAAACCCTGCGGCTTGCAGCCCGGCCCGCAGCCATTCCGCCACATCCTGGCCGAGCATCTCATTAATCGCGTCCGGCGCGGGGGTGTTCGTAAAGCGGTCAGACCGAAACGTTACGTGCGGCATTAGTCAGTCACGGGAAGCGGGCAGGGGTAACTGCCAACTTGTAACAGCAGCCGGCGTTCCGTTACCCGGTCAGAACTGTTCAGACGGAGCAGAAACACCGTAGCCCGGCCTTCTGGCGTCAACGGCTCAATTATCGCGCTATCCAGCCGGAAATGATCGGGCCACAGGTGACGCCGGGGATGAAAAAGAAAGGTGGGGTCACCGGTTTCAGGATCAGCGCCAGCAATATGGCTGCTCTTAAACCAGTTACAGGGTGGACAGCTCAACGCCAGGCTGTCTTCTAACGATCTTCCCCCATGCGCGACAGCAATAATATGTTCAATTTGAAAACGCCGATCACTGGTATCGTCACGCATTCGGCAGTATTCGCAGCATCCCCCGGCGCGTTCAGTTACAAGACGTCGCAGACTGGCGCTGACATATGTCATGACTGCTCCCGCAGTTTGAGTTGTGCCTTTGCCTTGACGAGCTTCATCAGATGTGAGACAGCCAGGGCGCTCGTCATTTCTTCGCGTTCATCAGGGGTAAGCCCTGCTTCACGGTTCTTCTCCAGAAGATCGCCCATCCGTTCGTCGGCTGCTTCGGAAACACGATAAGCAACC
>CAZKIB010000083.1:1131-4306 GCA_964552425.1 uncultured Anaerolineaceae bacterium
GCCAGTTCAGTAAAGATTGATTCATCAATGTTCACAATCATTGGCATCAAGCTCCCCGGCTTGATCTAAAAATTTCATCTGCATTGTAACATACTTCCTGTGGCTTCTATCGCTGTATCACAGCGAAAGAATTACGTAAGGTTCATCCGTTAGGCTCATTGGAAGCGGATGTTTCGCTTTCAGCAGGCTGTGGGGCAGGCTTCTGCGGTTCAGGGGCGGGTGGCTCAGGAGAGGCTTCTGCGGTAGGCGCGGGGAGCGGCTGTGTGGCGGGGAGCGCGCCGGTTTTTTTGCGGGCGCGGCTGCGGACAAATAGTTCCAGCGCTTTTAACGCCGGCGGTGTGCCGATGCGCTGAAGCGCGGCGCGGGCGGTGCGCTGGACATATTCATTTTCGTCATACAGCCGTTCCGCCAGCCGTTCAACCGCCCAGTCAGCGCGCAGTTGGCCCAGCACAGCGGTGGCGTTGCGGCGAATTTTCCAGGACTTGTTTTTGAGGGCTGCCAGCAGCGTGACCACCGCCGGCGCGCTTTGCAGTTCGATCAACGCATCAGCGGCGGTCAGGCGCACGTTGGCAGGAAGCTGTGGGTTGTGGAAAATAAGCACCAGCGCTTCAACCGCCGTTTTGTCCTTCAGTTGGCCGAGCGCGTGCGCCGCCTTGACGATCACCGCCGCGTCGCTGCTTCTAAGCTGCGCGATCAACTGACGTGTTTCGCTGGACTGTTCGGCTTCGGCTTCGTCATATTCGGCGATCAGGCTGTCGAGCGCTGCCTGGATATGGTCGCGGGTTTCGGCGTCAATTTCGTCGTTGAGCGCCCGCCGCAGCGCGGGGATGCCGGCGGCATGACCCAGCACGCGCAAAGCCGCCGCCGCGCGCCGCCGCACATCCGGGTCGATATTGCGCAGCGCGTCAATCAACCCGTCGGTATCGTTCTGGGCTTGCAGCAGCCAGATATTCGGTCTCAGATCACTCACAGGTGGTTGAGTTGCTCACTTGGACGCACATTTTTAAGCATAACATGAGTTGGTGAGGGCGCAAAGTATGGAACAGGGAACAATGGCTCCTGGGTGGGAAGTTCGCCGCGTGCTGCAACTGCTGGTCAGTATCTGGGTGTTCGACTTTTTACTCGTCATGCTGCTGGCCCCGCCCCTGCTGAACCCACCGCCGGAAGCGCTGCAAGAACTGTTCATGCTGATGGGTGTTTCGGGCAGCGTGAGTCTGCTGGCAGCCTATGCGATCTACCGGCTTGGGCTGATCCACTGGTTCCGCAGTCTGCGCTATGGTCTGCTGCTGCTGACAATTCTGATTATCGGCGTGGTGTTCTTTAATGTGCGCCTGCTGGCCGAGGCCATGTTCTTCGAGCCGCACGACCTCAACCTGACCTCTATTATCCTGATCTTCGCGGCCTGGACTGCGCTGGGCTGCGGGTACTTTATCGCGTTTGCTTTTACCCGCCGCATCCTGGCGGTGTCAGACGGGGCCGGGCGGCTGGCGGGGGGTGATCTGAAGGCGCGCGTGCCGGTGGCCGGTAATGACGAACTGGCCGGGCTGGCAGAGACCTTCAACATGATGGCGCAGCGTTTGCAGGATGCCGCTGACCAGAAGGAACGCATGGAACAGAGCCGCCGCGACCTGATCGCCTGGGCCAGCCATGACCTGCGCACGCCGCTGGCCTCGCTCCAACTGGTGACGGATGCGCTGGTCGATGGCGTGGTGGACGACGAGACGACTCGGCAGCGCTATCTGCACACCGCGCAGAAGGAAATCGCCAACCTGAAGGAACTGATTAACGACCTGTTCGAGTTATCACAGTTGGAAAGCGGACACATCGACCTGCATTTGCAGCACGCTTCCCTCAGTGATCTGCTGTCTGATACGCTCAGCGCCATGCGGGCGATGGCCGAACGGCGCGGCGTGCGGCTGGACGGTCATGTCAGCCGTGACATTGACCCTGTGCAGATCGACCCGGAGAAAATCCAGCGCGTGCTTTATAACCTGCTGGCGAACGCCATCCGCCACACAGCCGCCGGGGGTGAAGTGCTGCTGGCGGCGGAAGTCGTGGGCGGAGTCGTGCGCGTGACCGTAAAGGACAGTGGCGAAGGCATCGCCAGCGAGGACTTGCCGCACATTTTCGAGCGTTTTTACCGGGGCGAACGCGCCCGCACCCGTGAAACAGATGGCGAACGCGGTGTCGGGCTGGGACTGGCGATTGCGCGCGGTCTGATCGAGGCGCATCAGGGCACGATTGAAGTCGACAGCCAGCCAGGGCAGGGCGCGCGTTTCAGCTTCACCCTCCCGCGCGGGGTCGTCGCCTAGCCGCGCATGTCCAAGCCCTCAAAATCAGTCAAAACCGCCAGAATGCGGCATAATGGGTTTGTCGGGATGAAATGTAAACCCTTCATTAAATGCGGGAGAGAACCCATGACAGTCAAAATACTGGATTATGTAAACGGGGAATGGACGGACGCAAAGGCGGCTGATCTGCTGGATGTGTATAACCCGGCGCGGGGAGCGGCCATTGCCGAGGTGGTCATGACTCCCAAAGAAGTGGTCGCTCAGGCGGTGGAAGCGGGGCAGACTGCTTTCCGCGAATGGCGGCTGACCCCGGTGGCGGATCGCATCCAGTTCATGTTCAGATTCAAGATGCTGCTCGAAGACCATCTGGACGACATCGCCACGATTATCACCAACGAATGTGGCAAAACTTATAAGGAAAGCATTGGTGAGATGCGGCGCGGCATCGAAAATGTGGAAGTCGCCTGCGGGATGCCTTCGCTCATTCAGGGGTATAACAACGAAGACATCGCACGCGGCATCGATGAGCATATGTTTCGCCAGCCGCTCGGCGTGGTCGCGGCCATCACCCCCTTCAACTTTCCGGGCATGATTCCGTTATGGTTCCTGCCGTATGCCGTCGCCACCGGCAACGCCTTCATCCTTAAACCAAGTGAAAAAGTGCCGATGACCAGCGCCAGACTATTTGAGCTGATCGAACAGGCGGGTTTCCCCAAAGGCGTTATTCAACTGGTCAATGGCGGCAAGGAAACAGTCGACGCGCTGCTGGATCACCCGATGGTGCGGGCGGTCAGTTTCGTGGGCAGCACGCCGGTAGCCAGATATATCTACAGCCGGGCGACAGCCAACGGCAAACGGGCGCAGTGCCAGGGCGGGGCCAAAAA
>CAZKIB010000083.1:4332-12326 GCA_964552425.1 uncultured Anaerolineaceae bacterium
CATGAATTCGGCGACCACCATTATGGCGGACAGCGCCTTCGGGTGCGCCGGCCAGCGCTGCCTCGCGGCATCGGTGGCGATCACGGTGGGTGATGCCCGTAATATCTTTACCGAGCAGATCGCCGACGCCGCTGCCTCGCGCAAGGTTGGCTATGGGCTGGAAGACGATGTGCAGATGGGGCCTGTCATCAGCCGGGAAAGCCGGGATCGCATCGCCGGGATTATCGCCAGCGGTGAACAGCAGGGCATCAATGTGCTGGTGGATGGTCGCAGCAAATCAGTCAGCGGCTATGAGGACGGCTACTGGGTTTTCCCAACCATACTGGAAAACGTGCCGCCGGACAGTGACATCGCCCGGACCGAAATATTTGGACCGGTCCTCAGCCTGATGCACGCCGAAACGGTGGATGACGCCATCGCAATGGTCAACAACCGCGCCTATGGCAATATGGCGTGCATCTTTACCAGCAGCGGGGCTGCCGCCCGCAAGTTCCGTTACGAAGCCGACGCGGGCAATGTCGGCATCAATATTGGCGTGGCCGCGCCGATGGCCTTTTTCCCGTTCAGCGGATGGAATGACAGCTTTTTTGGCGACCTGCACGCCCAGAGCCGGCATGGGGTTGAGTTTTATACGCAGACCAAGGTGGTGGTCGAACGCTGGCCCAGAGAATGGTCCCGCCAGTTTTAGTCAGCAGTCAATAGTCTCTGGTCCTTAGTCAAAAACCCATCACTGCGCGTCTGGTTCATTCGCGCTGGATTTGATGTGTAGACCACAGCCGTGTAACTGTTCGTTTTGGCGTGTATCCGGCGGCAGGTCTTTACAGAATGTTAAAGTGTACAGGAAAAAATATGAGGATTGCACCATGCGTGACACGGATTTCTGAGTTATGATTCGGGCGTCCGTTTGTTTAACTGGCCGATGGAGGAAATAATGGCTAGAGTAGCAATCAACGGTCTGGGCCGGATTGGCCGCGCGGCGTTGAAGGTGATAACCGATACCCCGCAGCTTGATCTGGTCGCCGTAAACGATATTGGCTCAATCGACAACATGGCTTATCTCATCAAATATGACAGCGTCTATGGGCGCTTCAACCACAGTGTTGAGGTCAAAGACGGTAACCTGATTATCGGCGGGAATACCGTCAGATATTTGAGTGAGAAAAACCCCGCTGACCTGCCCTGGGGTGAACTGAACGTCGATCTGGTATTTGAATGCACCGGCATCTTCACCAAAGAAGAGGACGCCGGCAAGCACATTCAGGCCGGGGCAGAATGGGTGATTATCTCTGGCCCGACCAAGAGCAAGGGTGTGCCGACCATCGTGCATGGGGTCAACCATTCCAATGGCAACTCCCACATCATTTCATGCGCAAGCTGCACCACCAATAACATCACCCCGGTGATGGAAATCATGGGCCGCCGCATTGGCATCAAGAAAGCCATTATGACGACGGTTCACGCCTACACCGCCACGCAGCTTCTGGTGGATGGCCCCGGCGGTAAGGACATGCTGCGCGGGCGCGCGGCAGCCATGAACATCGTGCCCTCGTCCACCGGCGCGGCGGTTGCCACCACACTGGCCCTGCCGGAACTGGAAGGCAAGTTCGACGGCCTCTCGCTGCGTGTGCCCGTCCCGGTGGGTTCGATTGCCGACATCACATTTATCGCGGAACGTCCCACCAGTGTGGAAGAACTCAATGACATCTTCCGCGAAGAAGCTGGTTCAGAACGTTACGACGGCATTCTGGGCGTGGCTGAAGACCCCATCGCCTCAAGCGATGTGATCCAGGACCCACGTGCCTCGATTGTCGACCTGACTCAGACGATGGTGGTTGATGGTGACCTCGTCAAGATCATGAGCTGGTACGACAACGAATGGGGCTATACCAACCAGATGGTCAAGGAAGCCCTGGCGACTCTCGCCAGCAAAACACCGGCGTAAGCAGGTTGTATTCCATTAGGAATAGGGGGGATAGCAGGTATGCTGTCCCCTTTTTGTTTGTGGCGGGGTAAAAAGACGCGATGTATTACAGGTTGCAAATGGAGAGTTTCCCGCGATAAAACCAATTTTGATGCAATTGCCCTGGTCCAGCCCTGCAACTCCGTTGACACAGGGTTGGGCTTCAGGTTATACTCATGTCTACAATTGGATATACTAAGAAGAAGGTGTGCCAGAACCCGGATGTTTGGCACACAAGAGGGGAAGCCCGGTGAGAGTCCGGCGCTGTCGCGCAACGGTAACGAACAGCCGACAGTCTCCAGTTTTCAATCACCAGTAAAAAAGTCTTTTGCTGATGACTGACTGCTGACGACTGGCAACTGTACGAAGCCCGATGACCTGCCTTCATTCTTAGCTCGTGCGATCCTTCGCGCACCAAAAGGAAACGAGCGTGGTCATGATAAAGCAAACGCATACCCGCCGCCCGGCGGTTTTTTTATCTACCCCCTGTCCCGGCGCTTCTCCCCCCGTAACCCGCCAGTCACCAGCGGATTGTCGGCCTGCCCTTCACAATCAGAGAAAGGGTGTCTCATGGCGCAACCCATCCTGAAACCCCTGCCACGCCGGGCAACCTATCAGACTGAAGTGGAGACCCTGCCACGTCTGAAGCTGGGCGTCCACCCACTGGCGCTGGTCGGGCTGCTGGCTGTTCTCCTGACTATCTTCGTGATGAGTCTGGCGGTTGGCTCGGTCAGCATCCCGCTGGATCAGACTGTCGTCGTGCTGCTGGGAGGCGAACCGGAGCGGGCCTCGTGGACGCATATCGTGCTGAAGGTGCGGCTGCCGAAGGCTGTCACGGCGGCGCTGGCCGGCGCGGCCCTGAGCATCAGCGGCCTGATGATGCAGACCCTGTTTCGCAATCCGCTGGCGTCGTCCGATGTGCTGGGCATCAATTCCGGCGCGAGTCTCGGCGTTGCGCTGGTCGTGCTGGCATCCGGTACGGTGGGGGGTACGCTGCTGGCCGGCGCGGGTTTTCTCACCGACATCAGCCTCGCGGTGGCGGCGATCATTGGCTCGGCTGTCACCCTGCTGCTGATTTTGTTCATCGCGCGCCAGGTCGAAAACAGCCTGACCCTGCTCATTCTCGGTCTGATGATTGGCAATCTGACGTTTGCGCTCGTCAGCCTGCTCATTTATTTCAGCATCCCGGAGCGCATTCAGGCATATATCAACTGGGGCTTTGGCACGTTTGGCGGCGTGACCGTCGACCAGATTCCTGTTCTGGCGCTGCCGGTGCTGGTCGGGCTGGCACTGGCATGGGGGCTGGCGAAAACCCTGAATACGCTGCTGCTCGGTGAGGCTTACGCCACCAGCCTGGGCCTGAACACCCGCCGCGCTCGCCTGCTGATTATTGCCACCACCGCGCTGCTGACCGGCACGGTCACGGCATTCTGCGGGCCGATTGGCTTCATCGGCATCGCCATTCCGCACCTGTGCCGCAGCCTGTTCAATACCTCTGACCATCGCGTGCTGGTCCCTGGCGTAATCCTGACGGGGGCCATCACGGCCATCCTGATGGCGCTGATCGCCGAAATGCCGGGTTATACGCTCATCCTGCCCCTGAACGCGGTCATGGCGATCTTTGGCGCGCCGGTGGTGATCGGGATTATTCTGCGCCAGCGAAATTTGCAGAAAGCCTTCGCCGCATGACCGCCCTGCTGGAAACGCACGCTTTAACAATAGGCTACCGGCCAGCGCGCCGCCCGCCGCTCACTGTTGCGCGGGATTTGCACCTGCGCGTATCGCCGGGTGAGATGGTTTGCCTGATCGGGCCGAACGGCGCGGGTAAATCCACGCTGATGCGCACCCTGGCAGGGATGCAGCCGCCGCTCAGCGGCCAGGTGACGTTGGGTGATAGGACGCTGCACGATCTGCCGCCGGTGGAACGCGCCAAAAAACTGGGCATCGTCCTGACCGAGCGCCCCAGTGTGGGCCTGTTGAGCGGCTATGCGCTGGTCGCGCTGGGGCGGCATCCCTACAGTGACTGGACAGGCCGCCTGACGCGCTATGACGAGGCTGTCATTCGCTGGGCTGTCGAAGCCGTCGGCGCGAGTGACCTGGCCGAACGCCCTGTCATGGAACTGAGCGATGGGCAGCGCCAGAAATTCATGATCGCGCGCGCGCTGGCGCAGGAGCCGCAGTTGATCCTGCTGGACGAACCCACCGCGTTTCTCGACCTGCCGCGCAGGGTAGAGATGATCCAGCTTCTGAAGCATCTGACCCGCGAGACCGGGCGGGCGGTGCTGCTTTCGACCCACGAGCTTGACCTGGCGCTGCGCATGGCCGATACGATCTGGCTGATGTCTGATGGCAGCGTGCGCGCCGGGACACCCGAAGACCTGATCCTGAGCGGCGCGTTTGAAGCCGCCTTCCAGAGCGAGGGCATTCGCTTTGATAAGGAGTCCGGGTCGTTCAGCGGGCAGCGTCCCTCTGGCAGGGTGATCGCTGTCTCCGGGAATGGCGTGACCTACACGTGGACGCGCCGCGCGCTGGAACGGGCCGGGTTTACCCTGGCGCACAACAGCACAGCGCCCGATGCCTGTGTTGAAATCCGGGGGGACGAGGCGCAGCCCATCTGGGACCTCGTATCCAGCGGCGCGCAAACCACCCACAGCACCATCGGCGATTTATTGCAGGCACTCAATCACCATGACAAGGAGCAGGCTCATGAGTGAAACTCTGGGTGATGAGGTTCAGGAAGAACACTCGAAAACCCGGCGCAAACGCACTCAGCGTGGGCTGGTACTGGTCAATACCGGCGAAGGCAAAGGCAAAACCACCGCTGCGTTTGGCGTCATTCTGCGCATGTTAGGGCGCAAAAAGCGGGTTGCGCTGGTGCAGTTCCTCAAACATGAGGGCGGCCAGTGGGGCGAAATCCGGGCGCTGGCGCAGCTTGGGCTGGATGCCGTCAAAACCGGCGACGGCTGGACCTGGACCAGCAAGGACATGGACGAAACCCAGGCAAAGGCGCTGCACGGCTGGGAGCTTGCCAAAGCGCGCATCACCAGCGGGGACTATGACCTCGTGGTGCTGGACGAATTCACCTACCTGCTGGATTTTGGCTGGCTGGACACGCAGGCAGTCATCGACTGGCTGAGGGCCAACAAGCCGGAAGCGCTCAATCTTATCATTACCGGGCGGGGCGCGCCCCAGGCACTGATTGATTACGCCGATACCGCCACCCACATGACCAAGCTCAAACATGCCTATGACGCAGGTATCCCGGCGCGGGCCGGCATCGAATTCTGAGCGCTGTCCAGCAAAAGACCGCAAAACATGCTAAGGTATCTGTAACGACAATCGCAGCGGAGTGAATGATGAAGCACGAGTCGACGCAGAAGGATACCAAAGCCGAGTCGCGGGGTGGCAGCCAGGAAAACGCCGCCGCCTTCCAGTCCTTTGGCTATGGGAACAACATCCTGCGCCTGCAAAGTATCATCGGCAACCAGGCTATGCAGCGCCTCATTCAGCGCGATGAAACCGATGACCGCGCCCACGCCCTGTATACGGAAGCCAACACGCTCTTTGAAAGTGGCGATTACGCCGGGGCCTATCAGATTCTCCAGCGGGTGGCGCAGATGCCCGGCCTGGCGGACCGCCAGTATCTGTTCATGCTGTATAACATGGGCCAGTGCCAGCTTCGCCTGAACCAGCTTCACGGCGCGGAATCCTATTTTCGCAGCGCCGTCCGCGAAGCTGAATCTCAGGGGAACAGCGCGGTCCATGAAGCCGCCCTGCGCGCACTGGAAAATGTGCGTGCCCGCCTCGGTGAAGCTGCCTCACCTGCTGCCGGTGATTCAGATGCAGCGGGAACAACGGCGGAAGGCGGTGGCGAAACCGGCGGACCAGAGGAAACCGCCGCCGAAGCGCTGGATGAAACGGAAGACACTCGCGGGCGTGAAATTTTTGAACAGGCCCGCGCCGCTTTTGAAGCCGGGAATTACCCGCAGGCCATCACGCTGTACGAACAGGTGGCTGCGATGGGTGGGCTGCCGCCCGATGTGCATGTCTCGATGCTGCACAATATGGGCAGGGCGCATTACGAACTGGGCAACTACCGCATGGCGATCAACTATCTCGAAGAATTTGTCATTCGCGCGCGCGGGGCGGGTGTGGAAGTGCCCAACTCAGATATGTTTGTGCTGGCGGAAGCCTATGGTCATACCGAGGTACGCGGTGAAGGGGCCGAAGAAACCGGAACGGAGACCGAAGGCGGTGAAGGCTCTGGTGACAGCGAGGCCCGCCAGATTTTCCAGCGGGCGCAGCAGGCTTATGAGGCCGAGAATTATGGAGAGGCGGCTGCCCTGTTCCGGCAGGTGTATGTCATGCCCGGTTTGCCGCCGCGCATCCACCGGGCCATGCTGCGTAACCTCGGCCTGGCCCTCTACCGGCTGGGCAACCAGGTGGAAGCGATCATATACCTGAATTTGTACATCACCGAACAGCACCGGTAACGGCGCGACATCACCCCACATCCAGCACCAGCGCCGAAACGGACGCCGCCGGGAAGGTATGGGATACGCGACCTTCGCTAACGGCGAGCGGGCGCTCCACCGGCTCGAACGTGTCCGGGCGTTCATGATCGACATAGGCGGCCACGTCCCCCGGCGCGATTTCCAGCACGCGGGCGCTGCGGATACTGATACCCGGCAGCGTGATTTCGGCCTGCTGCGCCCGGTGCAGATCGGTGTTGACGAGATGCACAAAAATGTGGCTGTCGCTGCGGCTGGCGGAAAGTTCCAGTGAACCGATTTTGGGTGTAATCTGCAAACCCTGCGGGCCGCTGTACTGCCTGAAAAAACGCATAATCACGCCCACCGGCAGCAGATAAGCATTCTGGTATGGCCCGCCGACCATGACCGCGTTAACAGTCCAGCGCGTGCCGAAAAAGTCCGCCAGAGTCGCCATCTTCACCAGATCGCCATTCCGTTCGTACAGGCTCATAATGCGGGCGTGATACAAACCGGCGATCCATTCCGTGAGGATCAGGTTGGTGTTGTGCGGGCGCAGCGAGAGGTGTCCTTCGGTAATCGTCAGCCCGGCTTTCGAGCCGGACGAGTCGATCACCTGGCGCAGCGTGTCCAGTTTGGCCGCCACCGCATTGTAGATTTCGCCCAGTTCCTCCCAGGCGCAGTCATAGTCACGGGCATATTCGCGGCTGACCAGCACCGTATTGGCCCGGCGGGGGCGCTGCTGCATCATGTGCGCCGCGACGTAATCGACTTCATCCCCGGCTTCGGAAAGCAATTCGGCGGCCCACCACTTGTCGCCGTCGCGTTCTTCGTCGCCCCAGCCAATCAGTTTGATAGAGGCGTCACGGGCGCGCATGGCCCGCGCGAACTTCAGATAATGCTCGACATTTTCCTGGCTGGTGAAACGCTCCCCGGCTTTGGGATAGGACGTTTCGTTGCCGATCTGCCACAGTTTCAGACTCCAGGGTTCGGCCTGACCGTTGGCGCGCCGTTCGGCATGGTCGGGGTCATTGCAGTAGCTCACTAAATCGGCGGCTTCTGCGGCGTCCCCCGCGCGATTCTCACCCGTCGCGGTGCGGATATAGGCCGGGCGACCATCAGCGGCAAAGTTGATCCCAATCAGCGGCTCGGCATTCACCTGACGGCACAGGTCGATAATCTCATGCACGCCAATCTGGTTCGATTCCAGCCCACCCCACAGGTAATTGAGCATGGGTACGCGCTGGTCACGCGGGCCGATTCCTTCGCGCCATTTCCAGAAACTTGTCAGAATACCCCCCCAGCGGATGCAGCCGGGCGCAAGCTGGCGCACCACCTCGACAAACTGCGGACGCCATCTCTGGGTGGTGAAGTCCCAGGCTGCCTCGACAGACGAATCGGTTGTGCCGAGCGGCTCCATAAACTGCATGTACAGCAGCGGGGAAAGCTCAAAACGCGGTGTGGGATTAATCTCGATGTGGGTCGTCATGGGTTCCCCATTCCAGTGCTGGTTATTTGATACCGACAGTCGGCGACAGGCCCTG
>CAZKIB010000083.1:12336-23371 GCA_964552425.1 uncultured Anaerolineaceae bacterium
TAATGCACCGCTGGGCGATGAAGAAAAAGATAATCACCGGGAGCGTGGTGACGAATGCCGCCGCCAGCAAATCCGCGAAGTTCTGGGTGGGGTTCGTGCCCGATTCCAGATAGGCGATGGCAATCGGCGCGGTCATCATATCCGGCGAGTTGATGACGACCAGCGGCCACAGGAAGTTATTCCAACTGTACAGCACGGTGATGATCGTCAGCGTTGACAGCGCTGGCCCGGCCAGTGGAATCATGATTCGCAGGAAGATCTGCCAGTCGCTCGCGCCGTCGATGCGCGCCGCGTCTTCCAGTTCGCCGGGAATTTCGCGGAAGAACTGCCGCAGCAGAAAAATGCCGATCACACGCGGCAGGCCCGGCAGGAAAACACCCGGAAGGGTGTTCACAAGGCTCAGGTCCGCCATCAGTTCATACAGTGACATGAGAATGATGTGGCCTGGCATCATCAGGGTAATCAGGATCAGCCCGAAGATGATTTCGCGCCCCCAGAATTTGAGACGGGCCAGCGCGTAAGCCGCCGGGGTATCCAGAATGAGAATGCCGATCACATGAATGAACACAATCAGGGTGCTGTTGACCAGCGAACCGGGGATATTGACGCCGCGCATGGTTGTGTTGAGGGCAGTGTGGTAATTATCCAGCGTCAGGCGGGTGGGCAGCAGCGACATTTGCAGAATGTCCGAATTGGGCGCGAATGAAAAAATGAAAACCGCCAAAATCGGAGTCACCCACACAAAAGCCAGCACCGCAGTGGCCGTGAATCGCAGGGTACGGGTCAGGTTCATGAGCGCGCCCCTAGGTCCTGTTACGGAAGAAACGGAACTGAATGACGGTCAGCACGGCGATCAAACCCGTCATGATGACGCCGACAGCCGCCGCCAGGCCAAACTCGAAGTCGTTAAAGCCCTTCTCGTACAGGTAGTACGCCAGCACCGTCGTACTGCCGAAAGGCCCGCCGCCGGTCAGCAGAAAAATTTCGCCGAAGACTTGCAGCGAACCAATCATGCTCAGCACCGCCACCAGCAGCGTTACCGGACTGAGCAGCGGGACGGTAATATGAATGAGCGTGTGCCAGGGCGTGCTGCCATCCACCTGGGCTGCTTCATACAATTCCTGCGGGATATTTTCTAGCCCGGCCAGGAAGATGATGATGTTGAAGCCCGCTGAAGACCAGATGACGACCATGCTGACCACCACCATCGCCCAACCGGGCTGTGACAGCCAGGACTGCGTGGGCAAACCGACCCCTTGCAGGACGCGATTAAGGAGTCCGATCTGCGGGTTCATCACCCAGTTGATGGCGATGGCCGATACCGAGACATTGATGACGATGGGCAGGAAAAATGCGGAACGAAAGAAGGAGATACCCGGTATGTTCTTGTGCAGCAGCACGGCCAGCAGCAGCGAGATAATCACCACCGGCGGCACATACAGCACTGTGAAAAACAGGCTGTTGCCCAGCACCCGCCAGAAGCGGTTATCTCCGAACAGCTCAATGTAATTGCCCAGGCCGAGGAATTCTCTTGGCCCCATGATTCCCCAGTCGAACATGCTCATGTAAAAACCCCGGACAATCGGGTAGCCCAGGAACAACACGAACACCACGAGGTAGGGCGCGAGGAGCATGTATGGAAAAATTCTGGAACGCAGCATGAGTGTCTTTCAACAAATGGTTTATCAAACAAATATCTGGATGGCAGCTTCTCTATGAACAGTCCAAAGTCTTTAGTCGATAGTCAAAAGATGAAATCTGGTGCGGCTGAGCCAAAAACACGATACATCATTTGACTAAAGACCAGAGACTATCGACTACCGGCTTTGCTGCATGTCAGGGGCACAACACCGAAGCGCCATGCCCCTGAGCGCTTGCATCAGACATTAGCCTAACAGGTTGTTGATCTCACCGGCCATGTTGTTGACGGCGTCAGCAATCGAAAGCTGGCCGCCATACACAGCTTCGATATTTTCCTGCACGATGCGGTCAATTTCGGACTGTTCCGGGATGATCGGCGGCAGGTTCATGTAATCCATCTGGCTGGTAGCGATGGCCTGGGCTTCCAGTGTCTCGAAATTCGGGTCGTTGATGACCGCGAAACTGGCGGGCACTTTACCCCCGGCGGCCCATTCAAAAGCATTCTGCCCGAACCAGTCGATAAACGTCAGGCTGGCATTCACGTGGGCTTCATCCTGGGTGCTGCCAGTAGGCAGGACAAAGTTATGGCCGAGGGCGAATGTCGCCGGTTGTTCACCGAGAACCGGGAAGACCGCCGTGCCAAATTCCAGCCCTTCAACCTGTGACAGCGCCAGCAGGTTGGTGATCTGCGAGAAGGCGATGCCGATCTTGTTCTGCGCGAACAGGGCTACCCAGTCGCCCGGTGTGGCCGAAGCGTAACCGTCGTTGATAAACCCGGTGGTGATTTCCAGCGTTTTCGTGGCGGCATCCACGAAATTGGGCGAGACCCCTGTGCCATCTTCCGACAGCAGGTTTGGCTCGAACTGCCAGTAAATCGCGTAGAAATTGCGGGCGACGCCGTTGCCAGCGGTGTCCATAAAGATGGGCAGGGTATCTTCACTGCTGTTGGCTTTGATGGCCGCCGCGAAGTCGATCACCTCTTGCAGCGTGGCGGGCGCGACTTCGGGGTCCAGGCCGGCATTGGCAAAGACCGTCTTGTTATAGAACAGATGGCGCGGGAAGGCGTCAATCGGCAGGGCATAGCGCTTGCTGTCATATTCACCCGCGTTCCACAGCGCCGGAATGTAATTCTCACTGTCGATATTCAGGGCGGTCAGCGCGTCCGGGGTGAATTCCAGCAGCGTGCCTTCCGAGGCGAAACCGGGAACGCGATGCGAGTGGGCAATCGCCAGGTTGGGGGCCTGGTTCGACGCCATGGCGACGGTCAGCTTGGTGTAGTATTCGTCCCAGGGCACGATCAGCAGTTCGACATTAACCCCCGCTTCGGGGCCTGCCGTACCGTTGAAGTCGTTAATCATGGATTCGATCACCTGACCATCTGGCCCGGTAAAGGGACTCCAGAAGGAGATGGTCACGGCGTCCTGTGCAGAAACCGCCAGCGAACCGAGCAGCAGAACACTAAAAACCAGAACAAACAGCAGCAAAGATTTTTGACTCTTAAACATTGTTCCCTCCAATCAAATCAATTTATTTCATAAACGACTATAAATGGCCTGCACTGAACCTGTCAATGAACCTCAATGTTATGACTATGTTTTCTGATCCGCTATTGACTGTATTACCCTTAAAGAACCTTTATAACCCCTTATAAATTATAAAATAACCTGGCCCTTTGCATAAGAAATGTGTTGAGAGAACTTGTTAACCTGCATTTGATATGGTAAATTTTTGGCTCATCATTTCATATAATTATGAAGCAATCCGAACGATCTGTTGCGGCATCCAGGTGAAACCTTCCCATGAGCAACGAACACACCTATGGCGTCCCGATGCTGGAGCTTAATCTGGGCGATGAGCAGGCCCTCAAAGTTCTGAAGGCGCTGGCCTCTGAAGCGCGTTTGCGCATCCTCAATCTGTTAGGCGCTGGCCCGCACAATGTCAGCGAAATCGCCGAGGCGCTGGGCATGCCCCTTTCCACCGCCAACCTGCATCTGAGCGTGCTGGACGAGGCCGGTCTGCTCATCACCGATTGGAGACCGGGGGCACGCGGCACACAAAAAGTCTGTGCGCGGGCCTACACCACCGTCACGATTCCGTTCCGCAACACCAACGCGCATATCTACCGTTCGATGGCGGTTTCGATG
The DNA here is from genome assembly GCA_964552425.1 of uncultured Anaerolineaceae bacterium. Taxonomy (GTDB): domain Bacteria; phylum Chloroflexota; class Anaerolineae; order Aggregatilineales; family Phototrophicaceae. The sequence continues at coordinate 16,122 of CAZKIB010000083.1, forward strand.
CCGGTGGGGGCCTACACGGACTGTCAGATCGCGCCGACCTGCGGGATGCACAGCGAGACCGGCATCATCGGTTATCTGGACCGTCCGGCCGCTTTTTATGAACCGGATCGCATCGAGGCGCAGCGTTTATGGTTTCATCATGGGTACGTGGAATACCGCTTCCCCAACCGCCTGCCGCCGCAGACTTCGCCGGACAGCCTGCACCTGAGTTTCGAAGCCTGCTCCGAAGCGCCGATGCACCATTATGACTGGCCGTCGGATATTACGGTGTGGATCAATGACGTGGAGATTGGCACATGGACCAGCCCGGCGGATTTTGGCGGGGAGCAAGGCATTCTCACACCGGACTGGGTCAGTATTGACAGTTCCCAGTACGGACTGCTCAAAACCTGGCGCGTGGACCATAAAGGCGCGTTTATCGACGGGGCAAAAGTTTCGGATGTGCCGCTGACCGCGCTGTGCATCACCGATCAGGATTTCATCGCGGTGCGCATCGGGGTGAAACCGGACGCGCGCCATGTCGGCGGCATCAACATCTTTGGCCGGAAGTTCGGCAATCACGCGCAGGACATTGTCCTCAACATTTATTATGTGTAGTCGACTGGTCTTTGTTCAAAAGGGTAAACTCGATGCGTTTTTAGCTTGCAGCCAGTTGCTATCCGCTGCGAAAAGCAACTTCAGCTAAACGGAATGCAGTTCTTCCAGCAGGATATGGCCTTCGCGCAGGGCCAGCAGCGCGGCTTCGTTGCGGTCCCGCGCGCCCAGCTTGTTCATGATGCGCGCCAGGCTTTCGATAATGAGCGGCATCGACAGACCCAACCGCCGCGCAATTTCATAACCGCGCGCCACCAGCAGCAGAATACGCCGTTCGGTCTCATCAATTTCACGGGCCGTCTCGGTGGTATCCTTCAGAAACCCGGTGACGACCTTCTCCGCCACCCCATGCCCCAGCACCAGATGCCCCCGGTTCACATTCACGATGGCGTCAATCAGTTCGCCCTCGTCTGCCGCCTTGAGGATATAGCCGTTCGCGCCGGCCCGCAGCGCCCGGACAATGTAACCGCTTTCCTCGCGCCCGGTCAGCACCAGGACTTTGACTTCGGGCGCCTGGGCGCGAACCAGCGGCAGCACATCCAGGCCGCCCTTTCCGGGCATGTTCAAATCCAGCACCAGCACATCTGGCTTGAGCGCAAGTGTCTGGGCCAGCGCGGCGTCACCATCCCCGGCCTCACCGATCACCGCAAATTCAGGGCGGGTGTCCAGTTGGCTGACCAGCGCGCGCCGCAGAACACTGTGATCGTCCGCCAGCACAAGGCGAATCACCGGCGGGGGGGCTTCAGCCGGCGTACTGGGCAAACCGGCGGGACGCTTGAGCGCGGTGGGGGCGTCTGGCGAGATGGCCGCGTTGAGCGAATCGTGCAGGGCTTCGGCCATCGTGCGGCAGGACTGAAAGCGCCGGGTGGGGTGCTTTTCCAGGGCCTTGAGGATCACCATCTCCAGATTGGCCGGGACGCTGGGCACGATCAGGCGCGGCGGCGGCGGGGGCTGGCGCACCTGTTGCAGCAGCAGGGCGGAAATTTCATCGGCGTCAAATGGAAGCTGCCCTGTAACCATCTCGTACAGCACAATGCCCAGCGAGTAAATATCGGTGCGATGGTCAAGCGCGTGGCCCTGCGCCTGCTCCGGCGACAGATAGGCCGGCGTGCCGATAATCATCCCTTCAGCGGTGACACGGGTGGCTTCTCGTGGCAGCGCCAGACCCAGGTCCATGATCTTCACCTGCATCTGCGGCGTGACCTGAATGTTGGCCGGCTTAATATCGCGGTGAATGATCTGCCGTTCATGGGCATAGTCCAGCGCCATCGCGATCTGATAACCCAGGTTCACGACGGTTTCTGGTGAGGAGGGGATATAGTCAGTCAGCGGAGTGCCCTCGACATATTCCACCACCAGAAACGGCTGCTCATAATCCTCGATCATGTCATAGATCGCCATGATATTGGGATGATTGAGCTGCGCGGCGGCACGCGCCTCCTGAAAAAAACGGCTGCGGGTTGTGGTGCGAACGTGTGGCAGCAGCACCTTGAGCGCCACCTGACGACCCAAACGCAGGTCAACCGCCTTGTAAACTGTCGCCGTCGACCCATCGCCCAGGTGATCGCTCACATGATAGCGGTTCAGTAACGTCTTGTTTATCATCGCACCCACCGGGGCTGCATGATCCTTTTGTCCGTGTTGTCGCGAGTATGCGTTTATTCTGTATCTAAAAGCGTGACTCTATCATCTTACCATAGTACCGATGATAACTTTAGCGGATTCAGGGAGGTGTCGCAAAAACTATAAGCTTTTGCGCAGAAATTGACAAAATGTGTCTACAATAACACTAATGGATAAACCGAAACAAGAACGCCTGACAGACAGGGCGGCTTTAGCCCCTTGTTCAACGGGCTGAAGCCCGCTGTCTGCTCTCAGATACGGCGGATTCTAACCCGTTTATCCATAATATGTGGCACGCTTTGCTGCTTTGTTATTGATGATAGCAGGATTAACCATGCACGCAGTACCCGCCGACAGCCTGTACCAGGTCGCTCTCAGCAGTTTGCCCGACACAGTGGTGCTGGTTTTCGACCATGATTTGCGTTTTCAACTGGTGGCCGGCGCTGGACTGGATACTCAGAGTTTGAACCACTATGCCCAGCCGGGGCGCACGCTGGCCGAAACCATGCCTCTGGCTTATGGGCTGGCATTTGAAGAGGCTTACGGCGCGGCGCTGGCCGGCCAGACCCAGGCACTCACCTTTATTTTTATGGAACAGGAGTACAGTATCCGGGTTTGCCCGGTTTACGATGCGCGCGGCAGCATCATCGCCGGGATGGCGGTGTCCAGTCTGGTCGCTTCCGAGGTGCCTAACTCGGTCATCAATCGTTACAAAGCGCTGATTGACCAGACCAATGACGCCGTTTTTCTGCTCGATTTGCAGGGCCACCCACTGGATTGGAACCAGCGCGCCGCCGACATGCTCGGTTACGATTATCACGAACTCCCGGACCTGTCGCTGGCCGATGTCAGCCCGGAAGACGAAATGCGCAACAGTCAGGGACGGCTGGGTCGGCTGGCGGCTGGCGAAGTGATCCCCGTTTATGAACGGCGTCTGCTGCGCAAGGATGGCGTGGTACTGTCTACGGAAGTGAACCTGACCCTTGTGCGCGACGATGCCGGCTATCCGCTGTGCGTTCAGTGTGTGGTGCGTGATATTACCCGGCGCAAACAGATCGAACAGGCCCTCCACGAGCGTGAGGCGCTGCTCGACGGCATTCTTCAGAGCGCGGTGTCCGGGGTGATGGCCTACAAAGCGGTGCGCGCACCGGACGGGCGAATTATCGATTTTGAATGGCTCCTGATGAACCCGGCAGCGCAGGCCATCATTGGACGTGATGACCTGGTCGGGAAGCGGCTGGCAGAAGAAGTCCCCCATGTCCGGGATGATGGCCTGTTTGACCAGTATATGCGCGTGGTCGAAACCGGCCAACCGCTCTCTATCGAATATTCTCACGGAGATGGGGCTGCACAGCGCTGGTTTCACATTGTCGCCACGCCGGTGCTGGATGGGTTTGCGGTCATTCTCACGGACATCACTGAGCGCAAGCTGGCTGAGGTCGCCCTGCGCAGCACCGAAGAACGCTACCGGATGATCTCGGAACTCATGTCCGACTTCGCCTATGCCTTCCGGGTGGAGCCGGACGGGGAACTGATTCAGGAGTGGATGACCGAAGATTCCTTCAAACGTATCACGGGCTATAGTTCTGACGAAATTCTGGGGCAAATTGAGCGACTGTACCACCCGGACGATCTCCACAAGTTCAAAATCAGCCGCGATCTTTCTTTACGGGGCGAACGTTCCGAAGTCGAATGTCGCATCTTTACGCGCGCGGGCGAGCTGCGCTGGCTGCATATTGATCGCACCCCGGTATGGGACGACGCGGCAGGCCGGGTGGTGCGCATTTACGGCATTGCCAAAGACATTACCGAGCGTAAAGAATCAGAACTGGCCCTGCGCGCCAGCGAGGAACGCTACCGGCTGCTGTCTGAACTCACCTCGGACTATGCCTATGCCTTCCGCATCGAAGCGGATGGCCGGCATTTTAATGAATGGATTACCGGCTCGATTTTCCACACCACCGGCTACACGGCGGAGGAACTCATGGGCCAGGGGCTTTCGCTGATTCACCCGGCAGACCATGACTGGGTGCAGGCTGGCATTCAACGTGCCATTACGGAACGCTCCATTGATACCAGCGAGTATCGCATTCTGACCAAAGATGGCAAAATCCGCTGGATTCGAGTCGCGCGGCATCCGATCTGGGATGAGCATGAGCAGCGGGTGGTGCGCCTGTACAATGTGGCTCAGGATATTACGGAACGCAAAGAGGCCGAACTGGCGCTGCGGGTCAGCGAAGAGCGTTATCGCATGATTTCGGAGCTGATTTCGGATTATGCCTTTTCGGCGGCGGCGCGGCCTGATGGGGAACTGGAACTGGAATGGATCACCGGGGCGTACTCGCGCATCACGGGTTATCCTGCCGAGTCCATTCTGGACCGGGGCATTGGGCTTATGCACCCGGAGGACAGGCCGCGAGTGCAGGGTGAGATTGCGCGGGCGCTGAAAGGCGAACATATCGAACGCAGTGAATATCGGATCATCACCCGCAGCGGCGAAACCCGCTGGCTCCAGGTGGATCGCCATCCGGTCTGGGATGATACCGAAGGTCGCGTGGTGCGCCTGTACAATGTGGCCCAGGACATTACCCGCCGCAAGGAAGCCGAACTGGCGCTGCGGGAAAGCGAAGAACGCTTCCGGCTGGTGGCAAGTATAATCAGCGACGGCGTGTATGATTGGGATCTGCTCCACAATGTCAACTGGCACAGCGATGGCTATGTTCAGGTGTTTGGTGAAACTGGCGAGAATGTCAGCGAGATCGCTGGCTGGTACGAGCGCATTCACCCTGAAGACCGCGTTGTAGTGGTCGAAGATCAGATGCAGGCCATTCAAAGCGGCGCGGAAAACTGGTCACAGGAATACCGGATGCGCACCCGCAGCGGGGACTATGTCATCGTGGCGGACCGCAATCATATTCTGCGCGATGAGCAGGGCCGAGCGGTGCGGGTCGTCGGCGCGGTTTCGGACATTACAGCCCGCAAATCGGCGGAACACCAGGCGCTTGACCTGGCGGTGCAGAAAGAAAAAGTCAATATTCTGACCGACTTTATCACAGCGGTATCGCATGACTTTCGCACACCCCTGTCCATCATCAACACCAGCGCGTATCTGCTGGCGAAAACCCGCGATCCACAGGACTGGCAGCGGCATCTCGACAAAGTCTGGGAACAGGTCGAACACATCGAACAGCTTGTCGACGGTTTGCTGACGATGGCCCGGCTGGATCGCGAGAATGTCCTGTCATTTGACCCGCTGGACGTGAACGCGCTGCTGACCTATATCGAAGCGCGTAAACGCAATGCCTTTCAGGAAAAGGCGATTGATCTGAAACTGGAACTGGAAACGGACCTGCCGCCGGTGGAGGGGGATCGCCAATGGCTGCATCAGGCGCTGATAAATCTGGTCGACAACGCCATTCAGTTTACGCCGGATGGCCGGGCTGTAACCCTGCGCACCGGCCATGATGACCACATCGTGCGGGTTGAGATCGAGGATCACGGCGTAGGGATGAGCGCGGAACAGATGCAGGGCATTTTTGACCCGCTTTATCGCGCCGAGGCTCACCGGCCTATTGGCAAAGGGCCGGGGCTGGGGCTTTCGATTGCGCGCAAAATTATCGAACGCCACCGGGGTTCGATTGCCATCGACAGCGCGATTGGCGCGGGAACCACTGTGCGTATTTTTCTGCCGGTGAGCGAGCGCACTGTAACCTGAAGCCCCCGCCTGAAGTGTGTTATACTGACATTATGAAATACGTTAAATTATGGGAAGTCACAAGCGGAATAAATCATGGATAATGGGGCTGTCAAAGAGTCGCGCCGGGTGCTGCGGCGTATTCAGGATCATCTCTATCAGGCGCACAGCAACCTGGGGGTCGAACACACTTCTGTTGGGCTGGTGGACGTGCTGCATCATCCCACCAGCACGCTGGCGAGTTTGAATTATGTGACGCCGCGCCGCAACACGGCCTGGGTATCCGGCGATATGGTTGAGCAGGGGCTGGCTCAACTGCGCGCCTTCAACCGCCTGCCACGAGTGCATTATGTCGAGGGGTTGTTTCCGCCGCTGTTCGCCAAAACGCTGCGGGACCTGGGCTTGCAGGCCGAATGGGAACTGCCGTTGATGGCCTACCTGAAAGATGGCTTTAACGGCCAGCTTCCGCCGCCGGTGTCTACTGCAAACCTGCCTGCCGGAATCACTATTGAGCCGGTGACAGATGAGCGCGGTGTACAATTGTGGTGGTACGTATGGCGGAATGCGTTTTATGATGTGATTACGCTCGGTGTCGAACCGTTGTTTGCCGGGCGTGACCTGGCGGCGCTGGAAACCGGCCATCAGATTGACATTCTGATGTACCGCGAGGGTCTGCCGGTGGGGGTGGCCCGCCTCAGCATTCAGGAGGAGACAGCCCATATTCTGGCGCTGGCGCTGATGAAGGAAGTTCGCACGCCAGAACTGACCCGTTTGCTGCAAGCGGCGGCGGTGGAAGCGGCGCTGGCGAAGAACTGCACGCTGATCTACGCGCCGGGTAACAGTGAGGCGGACCGCCAGATCGCCCGTGAACTGGGATTTCTCGATTTTGGCAGCATCGTGTGTTACGCTGCCACGACCTATGACACCCGCGAGGTTGAAGATGACCGCATCCTGGGACAGCCTGTTTTTGCCCTCCGTTGAACAGGAAACTGCTGCGGCCACGCTGCGGCAGTCGCTCGAAGCGCTTGGCTACACCCTTTACAACCCCTTTGGCCTGATGCCGGGCCGCACTTATACCCGCAGTGTGCGCCTGTTTGTCGCGCCGCTGGTGGACAACTGGGTGCGCATAATCGGGACGCCGGACCCGCGTTTGTTGGCAGACCTTTCGGCTTCCGGGCTGTGTCTCTATGTGAGCCTGGAGGAAGCTGACGCGGAAATTCAGGTGTATGTGCGCGGCTCCACAGGGGACCCGGCTGGTGAACTGCTGCCCTATGTACGCGCCGGGCATAGCGGCGATGATCTCCGGCGCGCGCTGCACGGCCCGCTTCCACTAACAGTT
>CAZKIB010000084.1:0-1477 GCA_964552425.1 uncultured Anaerolineaceae bacterium
CCATCATGGACGGCGTCGAAGGGGCAGACATCGCTGCCGTCAGGCGTGCCGTCGCTGTCTTCGTCGTGGTTGCAGGGGTCGCCGACACCGTCATGGACGGCGTCCAGCGGGCAGACATCGCTGCCGTCAGGCGTGCCATCGCTGTCTTCATCGTGATTGCAGGGATCGCCCACCGCGTCGTGGTTGGGGTCTGATGGGCACACATCGACATCATCGCCTATACCATCGCCATCGCTGTCAATCAGGCTGTCGCAGCCATCGGGTGTGCCGTCATTGTCTACGTCAATGCTGTCATCAAAATCATCGCACTGATCTGAACTGTCAGGGACACCGTCATTATCACGGTCCGGCGGGTCCGGCCAGCTCACCAGCACGTCATACGTTCCGGTGCGGTTTGCGTTGGCAGTGGTGGCGACCAGTTCATAGCCGACACCCTGAGTCAGGTCCACATTCATGACAATTGTGCCCGAGGCCAGTCGATTGAGACATTCATCGCTGGGGTCAAATGTTCCCGCGACGTAAATCTCCATAAAGGCCCCGCCGGTCACAGTCACATTCTGCGCCACGAAGGTATAGGTATCCGTGACCTCCGCTGTGATATTGATGACTTCGTAGTAGTACGAACCGGCTGTGCTGCATGTCTGCAACGTCGGTGAGCCAGTCGTCAGATTAACCGGGTAGGTGGTGTTTCCAGCCAGCGCGGTTAACACAGCGACCAGAGAGATAATGAACAATGAAATCGGTATAAGAACGTACTTCCGCATAGTCAGCGCCTTTCGCCTGCGGAGTCAGGCAGTTTCATCCGTTATATTTCAATCTATAACGGGCTGCTTGCTTCTATGCGTTGAGACCTCGTTTCTTTGCGAATTTTTCATATTTAAATTAAGAACGTAAATATCCGGGGATTTATAACAAAAAAGCCGGGACATGCTGCCCCGGCCTGTGTTCATGATCTGGCTTTTTACTGGCTGTCAGTTACCGTTGTACTTGGAGCTGCCACCACGCTGGTGCCATGTCCATGTCCCGTTGGCAGAGACATGAATTTCAAGACGGTCATCAATCAGCGTATCCGGCTGTGGTGGGTTCGTTGTGTAGATGTTGATCTGATAAACGGCCACCCCGTTGCTGCTGTGCAGGAAGTGTACCCAGACGGTCCACGTCCCGGCGTAAACCGTCGTGATCTCCATCGGCATCGTGTCCGGGGTAAGCAGTGATGGGTCCAGCACGCCGATTTCAGGGCACATGGTCGCGCCGTCCGCCATGATGACACAGTTGCCATGAACATGGTACATGCCGTTCTTCTGTTCGTAGGCGCTGATGCCGATGCCGCTCATGTTGTACCAGTCAGTATCGCAGACATCGCCCAACAGGCTGCCCCAACCATCTTCCTGATCCGGGTTGTAAGTATGGGGGCAGTTATCGCGGTCATTGCCCACGCCATCCCCGTCTATATCCTTATTAACGCTGGATGGCGCTT
>CAZKIB010000084.1:1517-20333 GCA_964552425.1 uncultured Anaerolineaceae bacterium
ATCATTGTCCGTATCAATGGTATCGTCAAAGCCGGGGCAGACATCCACGCTGTCGGCCACCCCATCGCCGTCGCTGTCAATCACGCCGTCGCAGTCATCCGGTGTCCCGTCGTTGTCCGTATCAATGGTATCATCGCCGCCAGGGCAGATATCCAGGCTGTCATCCACCCCATCGCCATCGCTGTCGATCAGACCATCACAGTCATCCGGTGTCCCGTCGTTGTCCGCATCGACGGTGTCATCGCCGCCGGGGCAGATATCCAGGCTGTCATCCACCCCATCGCCATCGCTGTCGATCAGACCATCGCAGTCATCCGGCGTGCCATCGTTGTCCACATCGACGGTGTCATCGCCGCCAGGGCAGATATCCAGGCTGTCAGGGACGCCATCACCGTCACTGTCAGGATCACCCCCGCCAGGAACCGTATGGTCAACTTCGTAGGTTCCGGTGTCGCCTATGCCTTCAGCTGAGGCAATTACCGTATAATCCTGACCAGCAACCAGGTCCACATTCAGTGGATTTCCAGTACCACTTATTGATGCCAGGAGATTGTTGCACGCACCGGCGGGATTAAATGTTCCGGCATCATAAAACAGTAGTTCAGGTTGAGTACTTAGTCCAGTTACATTCTGAGCAACGAAGGTATGAGTACCGGTAACCGCAGCCGCGATAGGAATTTCCTGGTAATAGCGTGGATTCCCATCAAAACAATAGATTACCTGTGGCGATGAAGTCGTGAGCGCAACAGGATAAATTCCCTGAGCGAAGACACCAGCCACACTGACCAGCGCCAGTGCCAGAATAAGTGAAACGATCAGAAGATTCTTTCGCATTGATTTCCTTACCTTTCGGCCAGCAGAGACAGGTATTTGGGTTTTTGATTGAGCCTGTTTGTTCAAATTCTTCTCCTCTCCCAGCCTTGAATTTCCTGAATACTCGGTATAAAAGACTGAAAGCAAATTCGTAACAGCCAAACCTCAATATGGTTTCGGACCAACCAGATATCGTACAGATATGAGGAAGGCGGAATCAAACAACAGGGTCGAGGTTTTAGGCAGTATTTGCCTAGAAGGGTTGTGGTTTACCTGCTAAAAATGGTGGTCATACCCAATCCAAATAACCTTTTTAGCTGTAAGTGAGAGCCGTTTCCCAAATTTCAATTCCTCTTACACATTCACAAGTTTATTATTAGTAGGATTGCGAACCCCTAACGGTAAAATTCTTTACATTTTTTAGGAACTGAGTACTATGGCTTGTTTTGAAAGGATTTCGCCGGTTTGGGGGATGTAACAAACCGAAATGTTTTATTTAATCAACCCACCTGCAAGGTCCATCCGCTGGAATCAAAAATCGCCGTTATACGCGGCGACTTCTGATTCGTTGACCGTCCGGCTGGTGGGGATCGTTTGCCGAAACTGCGCCCTTACAGGGCCTGCCGGATCAACTGCTCAATATTCGGCTGCGGGTGCGCCCCGACCAGCTTGCCCACAGGCTTGCCATCCTTAAACAACAGCAGCATCGGGATACTCATGGCCTGATACTGCCGCGCCGACTGCGGGTTCTGATCGACATTCAGCTTGGCGATTATGATTTTCCCGGCGTACTGCTGCGCCAGCCGTTCCAGTGTGGGCGCGACCATATGACATGGCCCGCACCAGGGCGCCCAGAAATCGACCAGCACGGGCAGCGTGCTTTGCAGCACATCGCGCTGGAAGGAGGTGTCAGTTATATGCACCGGGGCAGCGCCGCTGGCGGCACGCGCCTCTGCCTGCGCGCTGGTTTCAGTTGGCTTCGGTCCCTGACCCAACAGGAAATCGACGTGTTCATCCACATCTGCCGGGCGGATATTTTCCGCGCGCGATTCGATTGTGCCTTCGTCCAGAGTCAGCAAAGCCGGCAGCGCAGGCCGGTTGTACTGCGTGTGCGTCTGCGGGTTTTGTTTCACATCCACCCGTGTGACCAGCAGTTCACCGGCGTGATCGCGCGCGACCCGGCCCAGGGCGGCATCCAGCGCCGCGTCCGGGCGATCATACAGGTACAGAACCACTGGCAGCTTCTGGCCGAGGACCTTCTTCAGGTTGGCGTCATCAGTGGTAATCGGGGCATCAAATACAGGCATGGCGTATTTCTCCAATAGGCTTTCTTGCAGACCCGGCCCGGTCCCGGTTTCCGATCATCGGAAAGGCGGCCTGTGATCTGTGCTGACAAGTGAAAACTGGCAGCTCCTTACCTTCTTTATTCAGACGCGCCAATCGGCGATTTCTCTACGTTTTTGCGCGAAAATCAGATCACTGCTCCCAACATTGATACCGAATCCAAACCTTACCGTTCGCCACATCAAGAATAGGCTACTATAATGTTGAAATGGCTGACTGAAACTACCTTACGAATAAATGCAAGCGCGTCGCCCATGACGCAGGAAATTGACAGGGGAGAATTTTCGGTGTCGTCCTCATTAATTGGTCGTCGACTTGGAAAGTACGAAATTATTGAACTGCTCGGTCAGGGTGGCATGGCGACGGTCTACAAGGGCTACCAGCCCGATATTGACCGTTTTGTGGCGGTCAAGGTGCTGCCCCCGCATCCCGGCCAGGATCGCCAGTTTGTGGATCGCTTCCGGCTGGAGGCGCGCACCATCGCGCAGTTGCAGCACCCCCATATCCTGCCCATGCACGATTATGGCAGCGACGCCGATATTCTGTATCTGATTATGGCCTATGTCAGCGGCGGGTCGTTAAAAGACCGCATTGAACGCGGCCCGATCCCGCTGCACGAAGCCGAAAATCTGCTGCGGCAGATGGCCTCGGCGCTGGATTATGCGCACCGGCGCGGCGTGATTCACCGCGACATCAAACCGGACAATATTCTGCTCGACGATGAAGGCAATGCCCTGCTGGCCGATTTTGGCATCGTCAAGATTCTGGAAGGCGACAAAACCGCCGGGCTGACCGGGACGGGCGGCGTGCTGGGCACACCGGCCTATATGGCCCCGGAACAAAGCCAGGGACTCGGCGTAACACCCAAAGCGGATATTTACGCGCTGGGGGTGATCGTCTACGAGATGCTCACCGGGCGTCAGCCCTACCAGGCGGACACGCCCATGCAGGTGATGCTCAAACACATCACCGACCCTGTGCCAAGCCTGCTGCAAGTCAGCGCCGGGATGCCGCCTGCGCTTGAGCCAGTCATGAGCCGTGTGCTGGCGAAGGACCCCGATGATCGCTACGACACCGCGACAGAATTCGCCCAGGAATTTCTGCGGGCCATCCACCGCGACGAATCCGGCATTATCATTCGGGAACCAAGCCCCACCAAACAGAACGCGCCGACCTATGGCAGCCGGGTTCCGACCCCTTCCAGGCCGCCCCAGGCGCTGATGAAAAACCCGACACCGCCGCCCACTGAAATGCAGCCGACAATGTTCACCACGTCCACCGGGACGCAAACCCCGGTGCGCGCCGGGACGAACCCCGTTGTGCTGCTGGGCGGATTTGCCATTATCGCGCTGCTGGCGGTCATTGTGGTGCTGCTGGCGCTCAATGACAACGAACCCTCGACCACACAGGTGGTCAGTAATCCGACGGCGACGAGTCCAGCACCCACTGAGGTTCCCAATACGCCCGAAGCCACCGCCGCCGCCGCCGCGCAGCCCAGCGCTGTGCCCGTGCGGACATTCGGACGCCTGAGCTACACCACCACCGACGAGATGGGGGACACGGTGAATTTGCAGGTCAGCGGCCTTTCACAGCCGCCCGCCGGTCAGGAATATGCCGTCTGGCTGGTCAACACCAGCGATGACAGCACCCTGAGTCTGGGCACGCTGTCGGTGGATGGCCTGGGCAGCGGCGTTCACAGCTACGTCAATCCTGATGGACAGATGCTGCCGGCGCTTTACAATGCCGTGTGGATTACCGCCGAGGCTGAAGTCGGAACTGAACCCGCCGGGGATGTGGTCTACAGCGGCAGCACACCCGAAGCGGTGCGGCAGGCCCTCAGCGAAATTTTTGTGGCTTCCGAAAACGGGTTTTCTGGCGGCAGCCTGTTTGGCGGCGCGCTGGCCGAGGCGGAACTGTCGGTCATCCATACCAGCTACGATCATGGCACGCATGATCTGTACGGCCTGCACAACCGTACCGAACACACCATCAATATTCTGACCGGAACCGAGATTGACTACGACGGTAACGGTATCGCCGAAAACCCCGGTTACAAACTCGGCCTGCAATATTTTCTGGATGAAATCGAGGAACGGCTGGCCTTCGACTACAGCGCGCCCAATACCCGGCCAGACCTGCGCAGTGATGTGGAACGGGTAGAAGCCTGCATTCGCAACACCCGCCAGCGCCTGACTGAATTTTCGGATATGGAAGTTGGCTGGACAACTATCACTGAGGATGTGACTGAAGAATTCGCCCAGACCGAAATCCGCAAGTCTGAAGGCATGATTAAAGACCTGATCGAAGGCGTGGACCGCAACAGCAACAACCAGATCGAAGGCTTTTTTGGCGAATGCGGCCTGCGGCAGATTCCCTCCTTCGGGCTGCTGGTGGGCAACCTGAGTCTGGTCGCCGGGGATGTCAGCGCCTGAGCCAACTGGCACAGCGCCGTAAAAACGATTATCCTTATGAGTGATCCACAGTCGCTCATCAGGATAATGTTATGGCGCGCATCTTTATCAGTTACAGCCGCAAGGACGAACCGTTCGCACGCCGTGTAGCCGAGGTACTTTCCGGCATGGGCGCGGACGTGTGGATTGATGTTGAAGACATCCCGGTGGGCATGAAGTGGAGCAGCGCCATCCAGCAGGGGCTGGACAGTGGGCAGCTTCTCATCGTGGTGATCTCGCCGGATTCGATGGCTTCGCGCAACGTCGAGGACGAGTGGCAGTATTACCTCGATCATGGCAAGCCGATTGTGCCGGTGCTGCTGGAACCCGCCAAAGTTCACTTTCAACTGAACCGCCTGCAATACATCGACTTTCACACGCAGCCGTTCGACATCGCGATCAACCAGCTTTACGCGGAACTGCGCCGCAAGGGTCTGTCCCTGGAAGCGCCGGCCCAGCCACAGGCTCCCGCCGGAAGTGCCAGCCTGCCCGACTTTGACAACCTTTCGCCCGAAGAAATTGACCGCGTGCTGGCCCAACTGCAAAAACGACGCGGGCAGTATGACACCACTGCCGCCGTGCCCTATCCTTCCCCGCAGCGCCAGGCGCAGGCGAGTTCATCGAACCGTTTACTCCTGGCCGGGGGCGGGGTAATCGGCCTGCTGGCGGTGCTGGGGATTGGCTTCCTCGCGCTGCAGGGCTTTGGCACAGCCAGCACGACCCCACCGCCGTCCACCCAAATCGCGCAGATCACTGAGGCGGACCTGACTGCCACCGCCGGGGCAGACCTGGATCAGGACGGCCTGGTCACTCACGAAGAACTCGTCCTCAACACAGACCCCAATAACCCGGATACGGACGGTGATGGCCTGCTGGACGGCGAGGAAGTCAATCAGTATGGCTCAGACCCCATGAACCGCGATACCGACGGCGACACCCTGGATGATCGCACGGAAGTTGAAACGGGCTGTCTGATCCCGACTAACAATGACACGGATGGCGATGGCAAGCCGGATAACATTGAGTTAGCCGAAGGCAACCCCTGCGTGGAGCCTACCGCGACGAATCCGCCACCTACCGCAACCCCTGAAACGCCGGGCCTGTCCGCCGCGAACCCGATTGTGCATAACTGGGACTGGAACCCGATCAGCCGCACCTTCAACGGCGTTGAAATGGTGCTGGTCCCTACCGGGCGTTTTGTGATGGGCACAGCGCCCAACGATATTCAGGCGTATTACCGGGACTGCGAAAACTACCTGAGCAACTGTCGCAGCAGCGCCCTGTTCGATGACGAAGGCCCGACAGTTGAAGTGGTGTTTAATGAGCCGTTCTGGATTGGCCGCTATGAGATGACCAACGCGCAGACCGGCGGCGCGAATGACAATCTGCCGCGCACAGGTGTAACCTGGCACGACGCGCTGGCTGCCTGTGAAGGTTATGGGCTGCGGCTGCCGACGGAGCGCGAATGGGAATATGCCGCGCGCGGGCCGGAATCGTGGGCCTATCCCTGGGGAAACGACTTTTCCGGCGCGATCTTTAATTACTGCGATGCCCGCTGCGAATATAACTGGCGGGACAGCGCGCACGATGATGGTTTTCCACAGTCTGCGCCAGTGGGCAGCCTCCCGGACAGCGCCTCCTGGGTGGATGCGAAGGATATGGCCGGCAATGTCTGGGAATGGACCAGCACAGTGTATCGCCCGCGCCCCGGTGATGGCTATGAAGACCCCGGTAACATCAGTGCGCAGCGCACGCTGAAGGGCAGTTCGTGGAACTGGATTCTGCATGAAGGGCGCGGCGCGGCGCGTTCGGCCCATGCCAATAATTTCCCGTCCAGCCCCTGGTACGGTTTCCGCTGCGCCAAAGATTTTGACCCCGCCGATCTCGCATAGGACTCACGACATGGACACCGATACCACGATACCCCAGGACCTCGATATTCCGACCTACCAGCAGTACCGTGACAGGCAGATTGACCACACGCTGGTGGATGTGCGCGAAGACTGGGAATTCGCGCAGGGGCGCATCGCCGGCGCGATCCACATTCCGCTGCATGAACTGCAAGAACGTGTCGACGAAGTGCCCGACGACAAACCAGTCGTGGTGGTCTGCGCGCATGGGATGCGCAGCGTCTATGGTTCGCAGATTCTCGCCAGCCTCGGTTACAGTGGGGTCTACAATCTGGTGGGCGGTACGGCGGAGTGGATCGAGCGCGGTCTGCCACTGGAACGTTAGACCGGCAGATGATTGGCTGACAAAGCAGCAGGCGATCTTCGGTTACTGGCTTTCCAGCCAGCGCATGGCTGCGTCAGGATCACTGAACATCTCGACGGTGATACCCTTTTCACCATAGGTTTTGGCCCAGCGCTTCATATTCATCTGTCCGATGATTTTTTCTGGCATCACGATGGCCCAGTATTTCCAGCCGGCCGCCATGATGCGGGGCTGCCATTCGTTCAGCGCCCAATCGCTGTCTTCTTTAGTCAAGGCGCTGTTGCCGGTGTCGTCGGATAACCATTTCTGCGCGCCATACTGCTCGAATATTTCGGCTCCTCTGGTCAGGACATCGCGGAAAGCCTGCCCATAAATGAACTGGTGAAACTGATGGTGGACGATCTTCTTGTCCGGGTGATACCACAGGGTCGCCTGCTCATTTTCCAGAATTTTGATGGTTGACATCGCAAAACACCTTTCTGAATGACCGGATGTAAGGACCAGCGGATGTTGTCGTCCCTTACCTCCAGTTAATCATATATTACGGAATATTGCGTATGATTCCGTCCCTGTGAAAAAGAAGTGACATTTGTCATGGGCGTGCGCTGCATACATGGTCCGGGTGTTCAGCGATCCCAGGAACGGACACAGGTGATCGATTGAGTCCATCTTCTGGCAGTTACCCCGCGAATGCTATATACTTGCGGCGATTATAAATAATAATTCGTGCTGGTCTGAGAGATTCCTTTATGGTCAAACTTCCCCAAGCACAGGTGGGACAAACCGCGTTGAAAGTCCCGCTGGTGGGACTCGGAACCGCGCCGCTCGGTTATATGTGGTCCGATGTTTCTGAGGCACAGGCGGTGGAAACGGTGCATTACGCACTCGATCATGGCGTGACCTTTATCGATACGGCCCCCTGGTATGATGCCTATCTGGTTGAGGAGCGTGTCGGGCGGGCGCTGTCCGGGGTCCCGCGTGACAGTTATGTGCTCGCCACCAAAGTAGGCCGGCTGTTCACTGAAAACAAGCGCCCTATTCTGGATTTCACACGCGGCGCGGTGCAGCAGAGCATCGAAGGCAGCCTGGAACGCCTGAAGGTGGATTATTTCGATATTCTGCACATCCACGCGCCCGAATCGCCGGAGCAGTACCGGCAGGCGGTGGACGAAGCCTATCCGCTGCTGAACCACATGCGCGAGCAGGGCCTCATCAAAGCGGTGGGTGTGGGCGAAAATTACTGGGAACCGCTGCGGCATTTCATGCTGGATGGCCGTTTCGACTGCTTCCTGCTGGCAGGGCGTTACACGCTGCTGGAGCAGGGCGCGCTGGCGGCGCTGAACGACTTTCACGCGCGCGGCATCAGCATTTTCGCGGCTGGAATCTATAACAGCGGCATTCTGGCGCAAGGGACGGCCAGCGATGTCCTCTGGTATCAGTACGCTCAGGCCCCGTCCGAACTCATCGCCAAAACGCGCCAGCTTGAACTGGTCTGTGAAGAATATGACGTGCCGCTGCGGGCCGCCGCTATCCAGTTTGTCAACGCGCACCCGGCGGTGACAGCGCTGGTGGTCGGCGCGGAATCCGCCACGCAGTTGCAGGAAAGCCTCGACGCGCTGGATACACCCATCCCGGTGGCGTTCTGGCAGGCGCTGCGCGAAGCGGAACTGATTGATCTCAAAGCGCCGGTTCCGGTGGCGTGATCTGCGTTTGAACAATTGATTATTTTCAGGAGACATTCATGGCAGAAGATTTGAGCGACGTGAAGCTGATCCCGCCCAACGGGGTGAAACTGCCGATTGAAGGTCCGCCCTATCAGCGGCCCGACAAGGCTCTGATTGAAGCGATGCAGGTGGTCAGCAGCGCCACCGCCAGCGCCATGCTGCACAAAATGGGCATCCGGCAGACCTTTATTCAGGGGCCGCTGCCGCGCAGGCCGGGTTCGAAGGTGGTCGGCAGCGCGGTGACGCTGCAATTCATGCCGCAGCGCGAAGACATCGCTTCGGGCAGCGGTCAGGAAAATGTCGAAAAACGCAGCGCGCTGTGGGCGGTTTTCGCCGAAGTGCGGCCCGGTGACATCCTGTGCATTCAGGCGTTTGGCGACATGCACACCGGCTGCCTGGGCGAGATGCTGGCGACGTTCTTCAAAACGCAGGGCGGCATCGGCATCGTGGTGGATGGCTGTGTGCGCGACTGGCCGCGCATTCAGGAAATCGACGTGCCGCTGTGGACCAAAGGGTTCACGCCCAATTATGCCTCACAGACACACCTGTTCCCCTGGGCCTACAATGTGCCGATTGCCTGCGGCGGTTGCCTGATCCTGCCGGGGGACATCATCATCGCGGACGATGATGGCGCGGTGGTGGTCCCGGCGCAGATGGCCCCGATTGTCGCCCAGAAGACCAACGAACATGAGGACTGGGAGGTGTTCAGCCGCATGAAGCTGGCCGAGGGTGGTTCACTGTACAAGTACTACCCGCTCACCGAAGAAGGCCAGCGCGAATATGAGGCATGGAAGGCAGCGCAGGGGTAGTTGATCGTCTGTAGTCGTTAGTTTTTAGCCAGAACACCCATATCAGCGGTGGTAGGGGCAGTTCGCGAACAGTCCCTACGGAAGCGCGTCAGATTTGAAACGATTTCACCATGTGCGTTATTCACTAAAATAAGGACACCCTACATGAAAACCCGTACCGGAAATTTCCCCATCGGCTGGCGGCGGCGCAACTTCGATTGGGAAAAGAATCTTGATGGCATGATCGCCTGGGCCAAAACCAACGGCCTGGAAGTGATCGACGTGGGCCGCGATGGCGAAACCACCGCCAAAGCCGTGATCGACGCCGGGCTGAAGGTTGGCTCGGCGGATTTGCCTGTGTGGCAGGAGATGATCTCGCCCGACGCCGGCAAGCGCAGAAATGCGGTGGCCCGCAATGCCGAATACATCAAAAATGTGGCGGCTCTGGGTGCGCGCAACTTCTTCATGTGTATGCTGCCGGAAGATGCCAGCCGCTCCCGCGCCGAGAACTTCGGTTACATGGTCAGCAGCTATGGCGAACTGGCCGCCGCGTTCGAGGCGAGCAGCGCGCATCTGGTAATCGAAGGCTGGCCTGGCCCCGGTTCGCTGGTCTGCACGCCGGAAACCTATGGCGCGTTTTTCGAACAGGTTCCCTCCAAGTCAATGGGCGTGAATTATGACCCGTCGCACCTGCTGCGCATGGGCATTGACCCGCTGCGCTTCCTGCGGGAGTTCAAGGACCGGGTCTATCACGTACACGGCAAGGACTGCACCATCATTCAGGAAAATCTGTACCGCTATGGTAACTTACAGGAACCGACCTTCGGCAAACCCTTCGCCTATGGCTCGATGAACTGGCGCTACACCATCCCCGGTCACGGCCTGTCGGACTGGATCGAAATCTGCACCATCCTGAAGGACAACGGCTACAGCGGCGCAATCTGCGTCGAACTGGAAGATCATTATTACGACAAGACCGACGAGGCCACACAGCTTGGCATTTTGCAGGGCGCGCAGTTCCTCAGCGGGTGTTAAATCGAGTGGTCAGTTAGCAGTTGCCAGTGATCAGAAAAGACGCGCTGCCCGTATCCTGCCAGTTGTGGTGTGGAGAGCGGGCAGACGCAAAATGTCTGCATCGGCTGATCTTATGTAGTCACCTTACGCAGTTGCCCTGTTCCCCACCCTAAGTCCCTCCCCACTGCGTGAGGAGGGACTTCAACACGGTGTCTTGCGCCCCTCGTTGCAAAGCGGGGAGGGGCTGGGGGTGGGGATAAAAGCATTTTGCGTAACGTCAGTTATGTATAGATAGTTGCATAGGGGAACGGTGATGTGAATGTGATCGGTGGCAAACACTCCTTATACCTCACCCCGTCTTACTTTGTTCGACTCCCCTCTCCATCACATGGAGAGGGGCCGGGGTGAGGTGTTTGTAGAGAAACCTGTTTCCCCGATTGATTTCCTGCATCATCGTGAACCTGCTGGTTACAGGAGGCTTTTCGATGTCCCACCTACCATTCCGCCAGGTGCATCTCGATTTTCACACCTCCCCGGCCATCCCCGGCGTGGGGGAGGATTTCGACCCGGCTGAATTTATCCGCACCTTGCAGCTTGGACACGTCAATTCCGTGACGGTATTCGCCAAATGCCATCACGGCTACAGCTACTATCCCACGAAGATCGGCACAGTGCATCCGTCGCTCAAGCGTGATCTGCTCGGCGAGATGGTCAGCGCCTGCCATCAGGCCGGTATCCGCGTGTGCGCCTATACCACCGTCACCTGGGACGAACTCGCCTGGGAGACTCACCCGGAATGGCGGCAGATGACCCCCGGCGGCAATGTCTCCGGGCCGTCCAATTCACCGCTCAAACCGGGCTGGAAAAATCTCGACATGAATACCGGCTACGGCGATTACGTCATCGCGCAGATCGAGGAAATCATCGATCTGTACGATGTGGCCGAAATTTTTATCGACATCACCCGCTACATCGGCGCGCCGCCCGGCGACCCGGCCACCCTGCGGCAGATGCTGGCCGAGGGCAAAAACCCTGAAGACCCGCAGGCGCAAATCCTGTACGCGCTGGAGCTGGAACGGCGTTTTGTGAAGCGCTGCACAGCGGCCATCCGCGCCAGAAGCGCCGATATGGGCATCTTCTACAACAGCCGCCTCAAAATGGAATATGACCCGGCGCTCGGCAACCGCGTGGAAATGGACAACTTCACGCATCTGGAAATCGAATCGCTGCCGGGCGGCTTCTGGGGCTACGATCATTTCCCGATGTATGTGCGCTACTACGAGACTTTCCCTACCGAACTGCTGGCGATGACCGGGCGCTTCCACACCACCTGGGGCGATTTCGGCGGCCTGCGCAACCGGGCCGCGCTGGAATTCGAGAGCTTTCAGGGGCTGGCGCACGGCGCGAAAATCAGCATCGGCGACCAGCTACACCCGCGCGGGCGGCTGGACGAAGCGGTTTACCAGCGCATCGGTGAGGTGTAGGCCCAGGTCGAACAGCGCGAGGCGGGGGTGGAAGGCTCCGTCGCGCTGCCGGACATCGGCGTGCTGACCGCCAGTGGTAGGCCGGGCGTGCGCGGCGGCGGTGATATTGCCCCGCAGGATACGGGCACGCTGCATGTGCTGGAGCAGCTCAAACACCAGTTTGTCTATCTGGACGAGGGCAGCGATTTCTCGCCGTACCAGGTGGTCATCCTGCCGGACGGCGTGGCAGTCACGGCGGGGATGGCGGAACGGCTGCGCGCGTTTGTGAAGAACGGCGGCAGGCTGCTGGTCTGCGGGGACGCGGGCGTCGAAAACGGCGATTTTATGCTGGCCGATGTGATGGGCGCGCATTACGGCGGCCCGGCGGATTACACGCCCGATTACCTGATGCTCTCTGAAGAAATCAGCGTGGGTATCGAGCCGATGGCGCATTCCTGCGAACTGGCGGGGGTGAAACTGCGTCCAGCGGCGGGTGTCGAAGTGCTGGCCTATTCCGGGCAGCCCTATTTCAACCGCACCTGGGAGCATTTCTGTTCGCACCAGTACACGCCGCTGGCAGGCCAGTCTGATCAGCCGGTAATTATCCAGAACGGCGGCGTCATCAGCATCGCGCGGCCCCTGTTCAGCGAATATGCGCTGTCGGCCAAGCGGGTACACAAACAGGTGATCGCCAACTGCCTGAACCGCCTGCTGGATCAGCCGCGTGTAGGCGCGCACAATCTGCCCAGTACGGCCATCGTCACGGTCCGCCGCCAGAACGCCGATCTGATCGTCCACCTGCTGCACTATGTCCACCAGCGGCGCGGCAAAATCCTCGACGTGATTGAGGACATCATTCCGCTGCATCACGTGGAAGTGAGCATCCGCGTGGATCAGCAGCCCGGCACTGTCGAACTTGTGCCGGAACATAAGACGCTGAATGCGACTTACGAAAACGGCTATGCGCGCTTCACGGTTCCGGTGGTCAATGGCTACCAAATCGTGCGGCTGGCTGGCGCAGCGGGGTAATCACCCGCTCAAAGGCGAAGGTTTGCAGGGGGCGATTCACGAATTGCCCCCTTTTACCTGCGCACTCTGTCAGCGTGTCAGGGTGCGGGGGAAGCTCGTCAGCACCTCCACGCTAGTGTCAGTGACGACGACGTTATCCTCCACGCGCACGCCGCCCAGCCCCGGCACATACACGCCTGGCTCGATGGTGAAGGCCATGCCCGGTTCCAGCCGGTCTTGCACACCCGCCGCGATCTGCGGAATCGGTTCGTGAATGTCCATGCCCAGGCCGTGCCCGGTGCGGTGGATAAAATACTGCCCGTAACCGGCGGCTTCGATCACATCACGCGCCGCTTTATCGACTGCGCCCATCGCCACGCCCGGCCCGGCGGCAGCGGTGGCAGCCTGATTGGCTTTTAGCACCACGTTATACATATTCTGCATTTCCGCAGTCGGTGTCCCCAGGCAGAAGGTGCGTGTGATGTCTGCCGGATAGCCTTCCATGAGTCCGCCGTAGTCAATCAGCAGAAATTCGTCTGCGCCAAGCGCGCGGTCACTGGTCCCACCGTGCGGCAGGGCACTGTTCGGGCCGGTCTGCACCAGCGGGCCAAAGGCGTTGCCCTGGCTGCCCTGCGCGATCAGTTCCTCGTTCAGCCGCGCCGCGATCTCGCGTTCGGTCATACCCGGTCTGAAGTCCGCCAGCGCGATTTCCAGCGCCTTTTCGCTCAGGACAATGGCCTGCCGCATGAGGGCGATTTCATCCGGCATTTTGCGCGCGCGGATGTTCACCAGGTCATGCTCCACCGCCTGAACTTTCAGGGTCGCATCCAGTGATTGCAGCGCCAGCCACTCGCTCACCCGCATGGTGAAGCCATCCACCCCCAGCGTGCCGCCTTTCAGACCGAGCGCATTCAGGGCCTCCTCAAACGCGCCCATGTAGCCGTCGGTATCGGTCCAGACAAACGCGCGCGCTTCCAGGTCGGGCCGCGCCTGAAGCTGGGGCACTTCCAGCGCGGGGATAATGATCGAAAAATCGCCATCCGGCGTAAACAGGGCGATGATGGGCCGTTCGGACAGGTGCAGGTTTAACCCGGTGAAGTAGCGCATATTCGCGCCGGGGACAATCGCCACCACATCCACGCCAGCAATTGCGCGCAGCCGGTCCTGGCGCGCTTTGTAATCCACAGTGGTCATACAAGCCTCTTTGTTTTAGTCGTTATCCGCGCAAACCGTACTATCTGACTTCAAGTGCTAAGTGCCCAGTGCCTGGTGCGAAATCACAGGTTTGCCTTGCCCTGCTGTTTCGTGTTGTGTTGACATTTTTCACCGCAGGCTGAAAGCCTACGGCTAACTTTTAGGGAAGGACGCTGAAGCGCCCTGTGGCGAGTCCCCTTGAGGGGACTTCGGACGGCTGGCAGCCGGATGCTTTGAGCGTCCGGCGGCGACATAAGCGAAATGTCAACAGAACCTACACACTCAGCACCGGCAATATTACCCTGAAAGTGCTGCCTTCGCCCGGTGTACTTTCCAGTTCGATGCGCCCGCCGTGCGCCTCGACAATCTTGCGCGCAATCGACAGGCCCACACCCATGCCGCCGCGTTCGGCGCTGCGGGCCGGGTCGCTGCGGTAGAAGCGGGCGAACACGCGCTCCTGTTCGTCCGGGGGAATGCCGATGCCGGTATCCTGCACTTCCACAATCACATTGCCATCGACAACGCGGGTGCGCAGGGTGATCTGGCCGCCGTCGGGGGTGTAATTGACCGCGTTAATGAGCAGATTGGTGAAGACGCGGTCCAGTTCAAAGGGGTCGCCAAAGATCGCCGGCAGGTCGGGCTGCGGGTCGATTATCACCGTGTGCCGGTGCTGCTGGATGATAGGATCGTGCGCGTTTACGGCTGTTTGCAGCAGCGCATTCATATTGATCGGGCCGAACTCAAATTCGCCGGTGATGGACTGGTCGAAGCGCGACATGTGAAACAGATCGCTCATAAATTTTTCGAGCCGGTTGGCCTGGTGTGCGATGACATCCATATGGCGCTGCCGGTCTGCTTCGTTCTGGACTTTACCGAGCAGATGCAGGCTCAGTTTGATGGAGGTCAGCGGGGTCTTGAAGTCGTGGGAGACATCGCCCATAAAACGCTGCAACAGGTCAATGCGCTCGCGTTCCAATGCAATATCGAGCTGGTGGCGCTCCGACATCACCCGTTCGGTGATTTCAATGGCAATGGCAACCACCGTGTCGACCTCGCCTGACAGATCAAAGATTGGTTGAAAATGATTCTGGTAATGGCGACCATCACGGTCCCCAAAGTTGGTCAGGGTTTCGCCAGCCAGCGCCCGCTGGACGCCGACCAGAAACTGAGGTCTGTCTGCGGCAAGAACATAAATGGATGTACCGACGAGATGCCTGGACTGTTCGCCCATTTCCCGCAGGATAGAACCTTCCGTAAAGGTAATGATGCCGTTGCGGTCAATGCCCAGAATGACCAGCGGCATATACGCGATCAGCGTTTGCAGCATATGCTGGATTTTATGGCGCGCGGCTTCTTCCTGAATCCGCTCGGTCAGGTCAATCTGCGCGCAGGTAATGCCGGTGGTTGTGCCCAGCGCATCGCGCACTGGCTCGATAGTCAGATCAAAGTGGCGCATCTCACCCCGTTCGCGCCACTGCACCGCTCGCCGCAGGCCGGTTCCGGTTTCAAGCACCTGCTGTTTAAGAGCTTCGATCTGGCGGGCATCGTTCTCATCTTCCATCAGTTCGCTATCGCGCCTGCCGATCACACGGGCTGGATCAAAACGCGCTGAGGGGTTGTGCATCCAGGTGTAGCGCAGGTGGCGGTCCTGGTTGGATACCACAATCGGCGCGCCTTTGAGCGCAGTCTGAAAACGTTCCTGCGTCATCCGCAGCGCATCTTCCGCCGCGCGCTGCCGGGACAGATCAAGCGCGATCATGGCGGTCCCGGTGGGCTGCCCGTGCGCATCACGCAGCACGGTAATCGACACCAGCAGGCGCAGGGGGGTTCCATCCCGATGATGATGGCTCATCTCGCCGCGCCAGTGGCCGGTTTCCAGTAAATTGCCAATAAACTGCTGCGCCGTCATGTCCGGGTCATCATACAGCGGGCGGATCACTTCGATGATCGGATGTCCGCGCACTTCGTCCAGTGACCAGCCATACATCTGCTCGGCGGTACGGTTCATGCTGCGGATATAGAACTGATCCCCCTGCCATTCGGTAAGAATCATGGCTTCAAAGAGGTTCTGGTAGATACTGGCTTCGCGCCGGACCTGCTCTTCGGCCTGCTTGCGCTCCGTGACATCGCGGATCGTGGCGATGACCTCGTCTTCACCACAGGCGGCCCAGCGGCCTTCGTAATGCCGCAGGCTGCCGTGTTCGAGCAGAGTGTACTCGTACTGTTGAATCTCCTGTGTCGTCAGTGTCCGGTGAATGATCTCCTGGAGCGTTTCAGCCAGGTCAGGCGGCAGAATGTCGCGCAGGTTCCGGCCAATCAGCGCTTCGACAGGGACCAGCGGCACATAGTCCGCCGGACGTTTGAACGGCCAGACCTGAAGGTAGTTTCCATCGGCGTCATAGTGAATGATGAGATCAGGGATGGCCTTGAGCAAAGCGCGATTCTGGCGTTCCTGCTGGCGCAGGTCTTCCTCGGCGCGTTTCCGTTCACTAATCACCCGCAGGGTAATCAGCATTTGCTGGGTGTGCCCACCGGCGTCCTGGGTCAGCACGGTGTCGCGCCGTTCCAGCCATTCCCAGTGCCCCTGGGAATGCCGAACACGGTATTCAATGGGGCCGCAGGTGGCTGCCTCGGCCCGTTGCAGCGCATCCTGCCAGTAGGTTTGCAGGGTGGGCCAATCATCCGGGTGGACCAGACTCGCCAGAAAACCGGGCACGTGCAGCTCTTCGCGGGTATAACCCAGAAACCCGTCCTGATTGAAGTAGGGCAGGCGGTTGGCGTCCGCCTCCCAGATATACATAAAATCGGGCGAATGTTCTGTGACCAGCCGGAAGCGGCGTTCGCTGTCACGCAGGGCCGCTTCGGTGCGGCGTGTCCGGCTGATGTCGCGCACAGCGGTCACTTTGGCGCGCTCATTCAGATGCGTCTGTTCAATCGTAATCATCTCGGCAAAGAAGGTCGAACCATCGCGGCGCTGCACCAGCACCTCGCACAGGCGCGCGTCTGCTTTATAGGCGCTGTTGCGCTGTTCCGCAATCAGGCTGCTGAATGACAGACCAGCGGACGATGGATAACCGAACAGCTTCTGGAAATTCTGGCCCGTCTCGATCAGGTTATCATCGCGGTGGACAATAATCGTATCGAAGGCGGCTTCCAGCAGCCGGCGGGAACGCGCCTCAGCGCTTTGCAGGCTGTGCTGGCGCACCTGTTCCAGCCGCTGCTGGTTGAGGGAAAGCAGCAGCACCAGCACCGCGCTGATGAACACCGGACCAAACGGGCCAGACAGCAGTTCCACATAACTGATGCGGGGGACCAGCAGTGGAAAAATCAACAGGCCGCCCATCATCAGGCTGACAAGCAGGGCCAGTTCGCGCAGGGAAAGAAAAATAGCGCCCACCAGCAGCGGGATCACCAGCCGCAGCAGGCTGTTGAGCGTCTGTGGATTGTGGTCGGACAGGGCTGTCAGGTAGATCGCCAGGGTTCCGACAATCACCGTCAGCCGGATAGCAGCGCGGGTATGGCCCCGGCGGTTGATGAGGTAGGGAACCAGGCTGAACAGGCCGAGGCGCAAGCAGCAGCTCCGGTTCGCCTATCATCTCACGGGCAGCAGGGTTCAGCCCAAGCAGGGCCATCGCCAGCCCGATAGACCCGACCACCAGCAGCAGCGCCGCCAGCAGCCGGGCCTGGTGCTGGTCATCGGCCTGTTGAATATGCGGTGAAGGTTGAATCAGCCAGTACCATAGCGCGCGAACACGCCTGCCGGAACTGCTCATGGATCGCAGCCTTGAAATAGATCAATGCTCAACATGTTCCATTTTAATGGCAACCTACGAATAATTATACAAACAAAAGACCCGGCGCTGCCGCCAGGTCTTCCAGGATGCCCCTGTTCAGGGAGCTAACTGCCCTCTTCTGGCACGAGATAATAGCCATCATCTTCGGCCTCACGAGGGTCATCCAGCCAGCCTTCAGCGGTCCAGCCGGTGCGCCGCCCGTCGTTCACCTGCCAGAAGCGGATCAGCGGCCCATCTTCGGCCTGATTACACTGCGGCCCGCCGACTACGGTAAAGGTGGAGCCGGGTTGCAGCGGTGGCTCGATCAATTCACTTTCGGTATTGGGTTCCGGGCGGAAGCGGTTGGGCACACCCCCATCCTCGACCTTGCCCCGCGCGCCCACACTCAGGCGCGGCGGCGGGGAAGCGGCACACCCCACTACCGGGTCAATGGTCGGCTTTGGCGTGAGTGTGATGGTCGGCTGGACGCAGGGGTTGCCCTCGTTGAACTCAACATTATCCGGCTTGGCATCGCCATCGGTATCGCGGTTGGTCGGACTCAGGCAGCCGGTGGCAACTTCCGTGCCATCTTCCAGCGTATCGCCATCGGTATCCTTGTTTTTCGGCTGTGTGCCGTGTTCGTTGACTTCTTCCCCATCCAGCAGGCCATCGCCATCGGTATCCGGGTTGAACGGATCAGTATCGATTCCTGCCCGGTGGTCAGGCCGTCTTCGTCCGGGTCTGCCGCCGCAGTCGCGGTCAGGTTGACCGTGACATCCGTACCGGTAGCATCCGCCGCCACCGTCGTGGCCGCCGCCGCCACCGCAGTGGATGTCACCGCCACGTTTTCCTGCTGGCGGAGCGCGAACAGGGCCAGCGCGCCGCACAACAGCAGCAGCAGCGGGATCAGCATGATCAGCCAGCGCGGGATGATCGGGTTGACCACCAGCGTGCCGGTTTTGGGCATCGGCGGGCGTTCGACTGTTGCGGTGGTCGTGCCTACCTCGAACTGTTTCTGCTGCGGCGAACCG
>CAZKIB010000084.1:20343-23333 GCA_964552425.1 uncultured Anaerolineaceae bacterium
AGCAGGGGGCGCTGCTTGGGCGAAACCTTGATCGGCACTTGCAGCACTTCGCCGGGCTGCAATGTCACCTGGCGCGACTCCAGGTCGAAATCCAGATCATGCGCCGGGTCGTTGGTACTGAGGTTAAACGTATTCGGGGAGTTGCCCTTGTTGGTGATCGTCAGGGTGGTTCTGCCGCGCCGCTTGACCAGTGTGGGTTTGAGGTCCGTTTCGAAGCCATAGAACGGCTGAACAATCAGAGTCAGGGACTCCGACCAGGGGCTGAGAGATTGAGTACGGGCCGTGATCCGCAGTTCAATCGCGTGTTCACCGGCGGTACTCGAACTGGCCTGCGGCACATTAAACATCACCAGCCCAGGTTCCGACTTGCCGGGCATCAGGCGCAGTTCATCGGTCTGCACGGTATACCACTGCTGGGGAATGCCCAGAATATGGATCGTGAAATGTTCGACGACCTGGCCCTGGTTCAGGATGGTCATCGTAAAGGGCGTGGGAATCCCGGTTGTCACCGGGATGATTTTGGTCTGTGTGGTGACATGGACCGGACTCTGCGAAGGATCTCCCGGTACGGAAGACATCACCGGCGGCTGCGGGTGCGGGTTAGGATTCACGCGGGTGCGCGGCTGTTCGGGCTGCGGGTTGGGGTTCACACGGGTGGGCGGAATCTGCGGCGGCGTGAACTGGCCGGTTTCATAGGCCGATGATGCGCGTGTCGGTGGCATCGCGGCGGGCGGCTGCTGCGGCATGGGAGGGGCGGCAGGCAGATCATCCAGCCGGGTGACAAGCGGGTCAAAATCGGCAGCGGCGGGTTTGCGGGCTTCGGCTTTTTCCAGTTGCAGGGTGCAGGGGCCGAGTTCGACCACCGCCCCCAGCGGCAGCGGCGTCGGCGTGTTGGCGACCAGCGGCTGATCGTTCAACTGTGTGCCGTTGCCCGAACCCAGGTCGGTAATCATGTAGCCGGCCTGCGGCGTGCGGGTGATGCGGGCATGGCGGCGCGAGACTCGTTTATCGCCCACCAGCTTCAGGTTCTGGTCGTCGTGGCGTCCGATGGTGATGGTGTCCTGATCGAAGTAGCGCGTGTCCTGACGCCCGCCATCCTTGACGATGATATTGACCGGCCCGGCATACACGGCTGGCGCTTCTTCCACAATCTGGGTGGACAGCAGCACATCGCCCGCCGGGGCGCGATTCTGAAATTGTTCCAGCGCGCGCGCCAGATCACGGGCAGTCTGGTAGCGATCTTTGGGGTCTTTTTCCAGACAGGTATAGACGATATTTTCCAGTTCGACATCAATCTTGCGCAGTTTCTGGATATTGGGAACCGGCGTCTGGGTGTGATCGCGAATGGCGTCGTGCATGTTGCGGTAGGGGAACGGCACACGTCCTGTAACCATCTCGTACAGCACCACGCCCAGCGCATAAATGTCGCTGCGGCCATCGACTTTCTGGTTATTGCACTGCTCCGGCGACATGTATTCGGGTGTACCCATCGATTCGCCCAGCGCGGTGTCGAGCATACTGCCCTGCGCCAGCTTCGCCAGACCAAAATCCGTCAGGATGGGGCGCAGCTTGTGGGGGCCTTTTTCGTCATCCGCTTTCTTGAGCAGAATGTTGCCGGGTTTGATGTCCCGGTGGACCATCTGGCGCTGGTGGGCATAATGCAGCGCTTCGGCCACCTGCCGGATCATCTCGACAGCGAAGTCCAGGTCGACCTGATTCGCGCCCTGCGTGTTCTTCTGAATATAGTCATGCAGGTTGCCACCGGGGATATACTCCATGGCGATGAACAACTGCCCGTCTTTAATATCACAGCCAAAAATTTTGACGATATTTTTGTGATCCAGTTCCGCCGCCGCGCGCGCTTCCTGAATAAAGCGCAGTTGAAACTGTTTTTGCCCGGCGAACTGGTCGCTCATCACTTTCATGGCGACTTCGCGCTGGAGGTTCAAATCTTTCGCCCGGTACACAGTTGCCATGCCGCCTTCACCGAGCAGGTGTTCAATGCGGTAATGATCGATTTGCTGGCCGATGGTCGCCACCGCTCATCTCCAAAAATTATTTCTCAGGCTTACCAATGATTGTACCATTATTGGGCAGAAATGCGCCGGGCGCTGCGTTCACAACCATAAACAAACAGACCCGCGTCTGTTCAACCGGATCTGTTCCAGAACTGACCAATGCGCTGACAACGAAGCCTGTCGTCAATCGTCTCCGGTCTTTAGAACGTGCTGCCTTTTTCCTGCCGGACAGTGCGCAGACTATCCAGCAAATCACCCCAGTCCCGGCGGGACTTGTTTTGCCTTGCCGTCGATTTATGCAAGTTAGGAAAATAAACAGATAACGAACTTGTCCCCCCACACCTCACCCCCCGGCCCCCTCTCCATCGCAATGGAGAGGGGGCCGGGGGGTGAGGTAAAAGGGTTATCCGAATAATTTCTTAAACTGCATCAACCGGCGGCATTAGCGTTCTGGCACAGGTTCGGTTGAGACGCACCAGATAGCAGCCTGTGACTGAGGACTACAGACTATCGACTGTTTGATGATTAACAGTTGTCGCAGTCATCCCGTTTGGTTTTCAGATCGCTGCTGCCACCCTGCTGAACCACATGTGTCAGTTCATGCGCCAGCAGTTCGCGCCCGCCGTCACTGTTCGGGTTATAGTCGCTGTCCCGGAAGAAAATATCGCTGCCGGTGGTAAAGGCGCGCGCTTGCAGGTTGTTATTCAGGTCGTTGGATTCCGCGCCGGTGTGGATGCGCACGTCGCTGAAGTCGCGCCCGAAACGCGGTTCCAGGAAACTGCGGGTATCATCGGGGAGCGGCTGCCCGCTGCCTTTGGCGCTGTTGATCTGCGATTCCATGTTGTCCGTGACCGGCGGCACACCCGCGCTGGCATCACGCTGAATGCTGGAGATGGGTTTCATCGCCAGTTCGTCGTCTTCGGCGGCGCGCTGAATGGGCATCTCCATCAGTTCGTCCTCTTCAGCAGCGCG
>CAZKIB010000085.1:0-5348 GCA_964552425.1 uncultured Anaerolineaceae bacterium
CAAGGGTACAAATCCTGGGGAGCGAGTTCGCCGGCGAAATTGAAGCCGTCGGCCCGGCGGTCACGCTGTTCAAAAAAGGCGATGCGGTGTTTGGCTATCGCGGTCCCAGCATGGGGACGAACGCCGAGTATCTGTGCATGGCTGAAAACGGGCTGGTGGCCTTAAAACCTGCCAACATGACCTATGAGGAAGCCGCTACCGTACCCTATGGGGCCTTGACCGCGTTGAATCTCCTTCGGAAAGTCAGCATTCAGCCCGGACAAAAGGTGCTGGTCAACGGCGCTTCCGGCGGGATCGGTTCTTATGCCGTCCAGCTTGCCAAATATTATGGAGCCGACGTGACCGGGGTATGCGCGACCCCCAGACTGGAATTTGTGAAGGCGCTGGGAGCCGATAAGGTCATTGATTACACCAGAGAGGACTTTACCGAAAGCGGTGAGACCTATGATCTGATTGTGGATGTCCTGGGCAAGGGTTCGTTTGCGCGCTGCCGGCGTGTCCTCAAGCCGGATGGCCGCCTGCTGTACGCCAGCTTCAAGATGAAACAGCTTGTTCAAATGCTGTGGACTTCGCTCACCAGCCGCCAGAAAGTCAGCTGTGCCCTGTCTGGCGAAACCCGTGACGACCTGCTTCTTGTCAGGGAGATGGTCGAGGCGGGGACCATCCGAACCGTCATCGACAGATGTTATCCGCTTGACCAGACCGCCGAAGCGCACCGCTATATTGAAAGCGGGCAGAAACGGGGCAATGTCATCATCACAGTGACGCCCTGACCGGCGCCGAGCAGGTCTCTGTTTCACGATGCTCGCACCTGTGCCAGGGGGTCCTAAGCCAGCGAAAGTTCCGCCGGCTTACACCAATTGCCAGCCCGTGCCTGTTCCCGCCTGTTTTTCAGGCCCTTTGCTTCTTCGCCCCTTTGCCTCTTTGCGTTGAATCGTTTTCGGTCTTTACCGGATCGCGGACCGGCTGACAGGCGGAAACGCTGTGCTATAATGGCCGCTTTGCAGGTGTACCCTGGACCGGAATCCGTGATTGACTCCCAACCCATCACCACACAGACCTTCCATCTGACTTCCCGGCAGCGGGCGTTGGTGGCACTGCTGCTGTTTGCGCTGGCCTTCATCCCGCGCGCCTGGCCCAGCCCGGTGATGACCACTGATGAGCAGGCTTTCTGGATCAACCGCCCGACCAATTTTCTCAACGGCCTGCGCGAAGGCGACCTGGCCGAAACCGCCCAGTCCTTTCACCCCGGTGTGATGACCAACTGGCTGGCCGCGTCGGGCATTGTCCTCAGCGAAACCATCAACGGCCCGGACGCCCGCGCCGAGAATTTCCAGCAGCACCTCACCTACATGCGCCTGCCGTTCGCGCTGGTCAATGCGCTGGTGGTCGTCCTCGGCTTCGAGATGCTGCGCCGCCTGCTGGATGAACGACTGGCGCTGGTGGCGGCCTTTCTGTGGGCGCTGGACCCGTTCCTGGTGGCGCATGGCGGCATCGTCCATGTCGATGCCATCACCACCTCGTTCATGGTCGCGTCCTTCCTGGCGGGGCTGCTGGCCTTCCGCTTTGACGAAACCGATGGCGCGGGGGGGGACATTCGCCGGGGCTGGTTCATCCTCTCGGCGGTGATGGGCGCGCTCGGCGGCGTGACCAAATTCACCACCATCGGGGTGGGCGGCATTCTCGGCCTGTGCCTGCTCTACCAGTATCGCAATAACTGGCGTGTCTGGCCGCGCCGGGCCATCGCGCCGATGGTCGTGTGGACGCTCATCGCCGTGATCGTCTGGTTCGGGGTGTTCCCGGCTACCTGGGTGAACATGAACCGGGTGATCGCCCGGCTCGATCAGGGTCTTGAACTGGCGCTGAACGCTCACCGGCCCGGCAATTTTTACCTGGGCCAACCGCTGGAAGACCCCGGCTGGTCGTTCTATATCGTCTCGACTCTCTTTCGCATCACGCCCTGGGTGACAGTCGGCCTGCTGGCGGGGCTGATCGCGGCGCTGCGCGGGGCGGCGCGGCGTTACCACCTGCCGCTGGTGGCGATGCTCATTTTTATCGTCGTCTTCGGGCTGGTGATGACCCTGCAACCCAAAAAGCTGGATCGTTACGTGCTGCAATTTTTCCCGCTGCTGAATGTGCTGGCGGCCTTTGCTCTGCTGTGGCTGTGGCACCAGGTGCGCCGGCGCTTGCCTTCGATTCAGCCGGCCCTGAAAGGTGCGCTGGCGCTGGTGATCCCGCTGGCGACCCTGCTGTGGTATCAGCCTTATTATCTGGCTTACTATAACCCGCTGCTGGGCGGCAGCGCCGGGGCACTGCAAGCGCTGCTGGTGGGCTGGGGCGAAGGCATTGACCAGGCGATGGCTTTTGTGGGCGAGGATGTGCGCCGCTGCGATGAAAGCGTCATGACGTTCTACTTCGAGATCGCCTCGCGTTACACCGACTGCCAGACCAATGTGCATACCATGCAGGATAACCCGCAGGGCATCAACGACGAGAAATACCTGATGTTCTACGTCAGCCAGCTTCAGCGCGGCCTGTTCTCGCGCCTCATCGACGCGGCGGAAGGCGTTGAGCCTGCCCATGTTGTGCGGATACACGGCATCGATTACGTGAAAATCTACGACACCGCCGACCTGGTCTACGAACCTGTGCCGGAAGACAGCTTTGAAGACCTTGTTATCTTCACCAATGACCGCAACGACGACGTGATCCGCCTCAAGCGTTGGGACATGCTGAGCGATGTGCATGTGCCGCGCTGTGGCAGCGTGAACGTCGAAAGCTGGTGGCAGGGCGATAACCCCATTGCGGAAACCTACTATCTGTCGCTGGTGGCGGTGGATGAAGGCGGCGAAGGCGTCACCCGCATGGAGGAAGCCCCCGGCAACGTCGATACGCTCGTGTGGCAGCCGGGCGAGTATTATCACGACATCCGCACACTGGACATCCCTTGCGATCTGCAACCCGGCGAATACCCGCTCATGTTTATCATCCGCGAGCGTTCACTCTACTGGGCCATGCAGGCCGAAACCCGTGACGGCGCGCCGCTGGGCGAACTCGTCTACCTCACGACTTTGTTTGTGGAGTAGGCGGGTGCTGTGTCAGAAACTTTGCCTGACCCGAATCACTGCCCAAGAGTCTTTGGACAGTTTTCTGATCTATTCCTCTGGTGTAAAGTTAATTAAGGATGCGACTACATCAGGGTAAATGTTAAAATGAAATACTGGCTTAACTTGTACACTTGGAATACTTGGCAGGAATTTCTCAAGGCAGGTGGAGAAATTACAGGTTTCCGTGAGAGACGCTGGCGTACAGTCAAACAGATCAAGCCAGGTGACATTTTCTTGTGTTACATGACCGGTCTTTCCCGTTTTTTTGCCATCCAAGAGGTCACAGGGGAACCTTTTAACTCAAGCGAGCCAATTTGGAGCGAAGCATCGTTTCCAAGTAGAGTCCCAGTTAAGGTGTTGTTGTCTTTACCTCCACAGCACGCAATCCCTGTTACTTTATTGCGAGATAGGTTGTCCTTCTTTCAAGATATGCGATCTGCTCACTCTTGGACCGGACATTTTAGAGGTTCGCCCACTGAGCAAGATCCGAATGATGGACAAGTAATTATCGAGGCACTGAACGAAGCCAAAATACACCCTGTTGTCAGAGATTTCGATGATAGAAAGCTAGAGCGAAAAGCCAATATCTATGAGACAAAATCAGGGACGGTATCTATTCCCGAAAATGATAATGTGGAAGGGACCGAAACTCAAGCACCTGATGACCCCGATTCTACTACTCACGAAGAGATTCAATGGCTTTTATTGTACATTGGTGAGCAAATGGGACTCGACCTTTGGGTAGCTCGGAACGATCAAAGTAGATCGTTTCAAGGCAAAGATTTTCAGAGTTTTAAAAGGTTGAGAACAACATTGCCTGTGCAGTTTGATAACGCAACCAATCGAACTATAGAGCTGATAGATGTACTCTGGCTTCAAGGAAACAGCATAATAGCTGCTTTTGAGATCGAACACACAACAGCAATTTATTCAGGCTTATTGAGAATGGCTGACCTGATTACGATGCAGCCAAACATCAAAATTCCATTGTTTATCGTATCACCGGATGAGCGCCGTGATCGGGTAGAGCGAGAAATAAATCGGCCGGTTTTCAAATACGCATTGAAACAATCATTGCCAGAGATATGCCAATACATCTCGTACACTGCGCTGAAGCAGTACGTTGAACAAGCGGGTGACTTTCTACCTGATATGCGACCAAGTGCGCTGAACAAAATCTCCGAGAATTTGGAACTTGAGGATGTTTAAACAAGTTGCTATGTCTTGATCTTTAACCGACTCACTGCTGACCATCGACTGCCGGCTGCGTCAGAAATTACCCCGCCATAAAAATATCCACTATAATGAAATCATAGTTGTTATGCTATGGATGGGCGTATGAGCGTTCTGCCGGATCGGTCATCCAAAAAAACACCCCATAAGACTAATGTGCGCGAACTCGTGGACGAGCAGGTCGGCGCACAGGCTGCTGTCCGGGAGATGTCCGACAGCCCCCTCACATACGCCGACTTGCGCGCCAACCCCCACGCCATCACCCCTGGTCAGGTTATCCATCTGCAACGCATGATCGGTAATCAGGCCGTCCAGCGAATGCTCACACAGAATGCTGTCAGCGAAGAACAGCGCCCGCTTCATCCAGCTTCCCCGGTCAGAGAATCGACGGACACCGCGCAGCAGGCTCCAGCGAACGAACTCACACCGGCCAGTGCCGAAGCGATCCAGCGCTGGGATTGGGGTGGCGCAGGCATTGGAGCGCTGGCCGGGGCCGGTATCGGCGCGATAGCGGGTGGGCTGCTTGGTGGGCCAGTCGGCGCAGGCATCGGCGCGCTGGCCGGCGGCCTGATCGGCGGTATCCTCGGCGGATTAACCATCCGAACGACTGTGGACCCCAAAGTCGCCATCAAAAAAGCCGCCGAGTCTCTGGTTGAAATTGGCGGGACTGCCGACGCATCCGACAAGCAGGTCGTCGTGGAAGAGATGATCAAAATCCCGCTGCCCGCCCTCGAAGCGCTCAAGAAAAAGGGTGTCAAGGTCGTGGTCTGCCGCAACTCGGTCACGGAAATCCGCGAAGACCTCAAAGGGGTACGTCCGCGCGGCTGGCCGGAGGGTAAAAGCTGGGACACCGTGCCCGGTCTGAATGATCCGAACAACAACCGCGTGATTATCGCCACCCGCAACGGGCGTGTGCCGCCGCCCGGTGACGGTCACGGGTCGCACAATCTGGTGCTGCACGAAGTTGGGCACGCCATCGGCGATGCGGCTGCCACCGGCGGTGTGGAT
>CAZKIB010000085.1:5376-5629 GCA_964552425.1 uncultured Anaerolineaceae bacterium
ATCGAGGCCCGTGAGAAGGATAAAGCCCGTCTGGATGACTACGAAGGCCAGGCCGGCGCTGCGGGTGTCCGTGAAACTTATGCCGAGAGTTTCGGGCGTTTCTATGATAATGATCCTAACGATGCCAAAGCCTACCCGAATCTCCACGCTTACTGGGCGAGCAATCCGTTTGTAGCTGGCGGGGGCTGATGACACGGCGCGCGCGCTGTGCCTTTGCGCTGGCCCTTGTCTCAACGATTGCCGGCGCGGGCTG
>CAZKIB010000085.1:5667-7010 GCA_964552425.1 uncultured Anaerolineaceae bacterium
GCTGCCTGTTACATGCGGACGCAGGAGGGAATCAGGCGATGAATCAGGAAAGTTCACCAAGCATTGGTGTGGCGACGATGAATGCTGACGGCACGATTGTGCTACGGCTGCGCGCGGAAACGGACGATGGCGCAACCGGCGAAGGCTATTTTACTTACGCCCCCACCGACAAAAATTATCAATCCATCCTGCGGCATGTGGGGGGGTTGGAGCCGGGCGAAACCAAACCTGTGCCCCCCTGGCCGGACGATTAGTGCGCGGCCAGTAATCGAGCCACCCGCAGCCCTGGTTGTGGGCTGACCATCCTCTTCTTGTAACCCTTCCCAGCCAATGTTAGCCCCTGCAAACCATTCATCCGTTCATCATAACGGTACGGCCCGCGCTCACCCCTGAGCGCGAAACAATCTGGGGAGGAATCATGTTTCAGAAAAGGTTACTTTTGTGGATAGTTTTGATTCTCGTATTTTTGTTGATGATTCCAACAGCGGCCTTCGGTTATGTCCAGCCCAACTGCGAGGAGTTCCCGGAGGAATGCGGCGGTGACGATGGCAGGGAGGAACCGGATTACTGCGACGAGTTCCCCGAATACTGTGAAGGCGGCGACGAGGGCGGCTCATCCGAGGAAGAGGATGATGACGACGGCGGCGGCAGCGGCCCACCCTGGGAGGGTTATTCTGATGGGCGCATCAACCCCGACCCGGCGGAGTATTACACGATCTACTGCCACGCGGGGACAGACACCATCTACGTGGTCCGGGTTGTGCCTGAGACCGAAACGATGAAGGAAATTCCGCTGCTGGATGCCGTGAATCTGGGGGTGGGCCAGGAACAGGACCTGGGCGATTTTATGACGATGGCGCGCAGCAGCGAGGACACCATCACGATTTACGGCAGCAATGGCAACCTCGCCCCGTACGAGGGTTCCAAGTCCTTCAGTCTGAATGAGTGCGTTGCGCGCAACGGCGGCCTGCCGGAAGAAGGCGATACCAGCCCGCCTGCTGAAGATAGTGACGACGATGAGGCCGATGAGGAATCACAGGAGGAAGCCGAGCGCCGCAGACGCCGTGAAGCGGAAGAAAAGCTGGATTTCTGCTTTGCCAGCTTTCAATTCCTACAGGATGGCTGGCTGCTGGCGGGCTGTCTGAATGACACGCTGGAAGATTACCGCGATGTGCTGAACGGCGATGAGCTGCTGTCGCTGATTTTCATGGTATTCTGTCTGAACATTATCGTCGGCAACGGGGTTCTGCCCATCGGGGTGGTTGCGTTTCTGGCCTGGCATCGACGCTGGCTGCGCAAACAGAAAACCCTCGGTTGACGCACAGGTACACAGCGGGCGTGCT
>CAZKIB010000085.1:7057-23314 GCA_964552425.1 uncultured Anaerolineaceae bacterium
TTATTGGCTTCTGACTATCGATTTGTAACTTTTCGCTAAAAAAAGCCGAACAGCAGCACCATACTGGTCGCGCCGAAGAAGAGCGTGGGGACTTCAAACATCGTCCGCTGGCCGGTGATGGCCCACCCCAGCACACTGAGGACGCCGAGGGCAATGAAGAACAGCAGCAGTACAAGGCGGAAGCGGTCCTGTCCGGTGATGTTTTGCATGAGATCATCTCCTGCGTTTTTCCACACGTTCAGGATTGTAACCGCCTGGTCTGCTCACGGACGGTGAATACGGTCCAAAGTTATCGATGACTTTTTGTGGAAAACTGACAAAAAATACGATCTGGCTGGCATTCGTGGCGGCGGGTGTGGCATCATTCACAAAACGAAATTCGTAAATGACGAAAGCAGACACCCATGCGCATTCGCCCCTTGCAGCCCGCCGATATTGATCCGATTGTTCAGTGGATGCTGCATGTCCCGCTGTGGCAGCGCTATGGCTTCACCGTCGAGCGCGGCGTGGCCCAGTTCACCCGCGCTTACGAACAGGGGACGATCCTGCTGGTCGCGGACCTGCCGGAACAGACTGCCTGCGGGTTCGCCTGGGCAAAGCTCAACGCCGCCTTTGCCCACAGCGCCTACCTGCAACTGATCGGCGTGCATCCCGATTATCACGGCAGAGCCATTGGCGGGGCGCTCCTCACAGCAGTGGAGGAAACTGTTCGTCCGCACAGCAGCGCATTATTCCTGCTGGCGTCCGATTTCAACACCCTCGCGCATGGCTTTTACCGGCGGCAGGGCTATGCGCAGATCGGTGTGATTCCCGGTTATGTACTGCCCGACGTGGACGAGTTTATCTTCTACAAGCGTCTTGTAGAGCAGTGGGGGTGAGGCTTGTCCCGCCGATTGAAATCGACGGTAAGGTAAACCAAGTCCCGCCGGGACTGGGGCAATCTCAGCCTGTAAGAATTGCTTATGTCGCCCGTCAGCGAAAAGTCCCTAA
This sequence comes from uncultured Anaerolineaceae bacterium, assembly GCA_964552425.1. Taxonomy (GTDB): domain Bacteria; phylum Chloroflexota; class Anaerolineae; order Aggregatilineales; family Phototrophicaceae. The sequence continues at coordinate 8,048 of CAZKIB010000085.1, forward strand.
GAGATCATAGCAGCTATCCAGAGTCGTTGCGGGTCGCAGCCCAAACTGGTGACTGATGACTGACAACTGGTAACTGCACTAAGCACCCGGCACGAACCCCCCCACGCCAGCTTATGCTGAACGGGATTCAGGCGGGGGCATCGATTCACCCCGCGCCACTGTGAGCGTCAGCGCCACATACACCACCCAGTACAGGTTGCGGATCAGCAGGCCGTTGCCATCCAGCAGGCCGCTGAGGACAAAGAAGACGAAGAACATCACCGCGAAGCCCCACTCTCGCCCCGGTGAACGCCGGTACATCCGAAGTGCGCCGCCGAGCGCATGGCCGTACTGCGCCGCGAAAATACCCAGCCCCACCACACCCAGCCCAAGCACCGTATCCAGAATAAGGCTGTGCGCGTGAGGGGCTTCCTTCCAGCGCAGATACTGGTGAATGGGTGAGTTCGGCGCGAACGAAGCCAGGTAGCCGTAACCGAGGATGGGCCGCTGCTCAATCGTCGTCAGGGCGGACTGCCACAGATGGGACCGCCCGGTCAGGGTGCTGCTGCGCCCCATGAGATTAAAAATCGCCGCTGGACCCATGACCACCACGATCAGCAGCCCCCCAATCAGCGCCGCCGCCGCGCCGATCATCAGCGCGCGCCGGTAGTGCGGCCAGGTGCGCCAGACGAAACTCAGCCCCCACAGCGCCAGCGCTCCGGCAGCGATGGCTGAGGCAACTGCGGCTTCTGCAAAAATCAGCACCAGCACAGCCACACCCAGCAGCCCCGCCCGGATGGATGGCCTGACCGCCGGTGGGAAATACAGCAGCAGAATCACGCCCAGCGCCGTCATGTAACCGAGGTTATTCTTGTGTCGCAGGATGCCGTTCCAGCGGCCCACATGGTCAGGATGAGTCATCACCCCGAACTGCGGCAGCAGGATCGCCACCAGCGCGCTCAGCACGATCACCCCAAGAACCGCGCTGGTATACAGCCGCATCTGGTCGCTCAGGCTGTAGCGCGTGCTGAGATACACGCCCAGCAGCGTCGCCAGCGCCAGGGCCAGCGCCGCGCTGATCGTTTCGCCCCGGTCAATTGACCAGATGGTCGACGCGAACACAATCCCGTGCAGCGCGATCAGCCATCTGCTGACAAGCGCCTGCCGCAGCACCCGAACCATGCCGGCCTGCGCCACCCATACGAGAGTGATGGCCCCGACGACCACCCGCGCAAAAAACTGAGGGTCGCGGCCTGTCAGCGCTTCGCCATATTCCAGCACCGCCGGCACAAAAAAGACCCCATGCAGCAGCCAGAGACACCCAATCAGCAGGGCGTCCTGAAGTGGGCGTGTGAGCCGCAGTTCAGGGTTCGTCGAAGTATTCAGCGTTTGATTCATCGCGCCACCTCGCCCGCCAGCAGCACTTTGGCCTGTGCCAGCCGCAGATAGGTGTCCTCCAGTTCCGTCATGTAACGCTCCAGGCTGAAGTGATTTTCGACCCGCTGTTTCGCCCGCGCTGCCAGCGCCGCCCGTTCGTCCGGCTGATCCAGCCAGTGTGTGATCGTATCCGCCAGCCGGCGCGGGTTGAGCGCAAGCGGTGTGGTGATCCTGCCGCTGCGGATCACCTGCTGTGGGAGCGGCGCAGCCCCCACAGAACGGGGTGGTCGCACCGGGTCCGTCGGCTCAAGCAGAATGCCAGTCTCACCGGACGAGACGATTTCTGGGATACCATCCACCGCCGGGGCGATGACCGGCACGCCCGCGAACATCGCTTCAATGAGGGCATTGCCAAGCGGTTCGCTGATCGAAGTCGACACAAACAGATCAAACATCTGCAAAAGATCGGGAATATCCCGCCGCCAGCCGGTTATGATGAAGCGATCCTCCAGCCCGTATTCGCGGATCATCCCGCGCAGTTCGGCTTCCAGCGGCCCGCCGCCGACGATCAGAAAGCGGACATCATCCCGCAGGTTCAGCAGAATACGCGCCGTTTCGACCAGCGTAAAATGATCCTTGGGCGTGTCCAGCCGCGCCACATTACCGATCACGTTCACGCCATCAGGAATCCCCAGTTCCGCCCGCATGGCCTGGACCGGACGCCCCGGCGCAGCCACATGAACCGCGTCGTGAATCACCTGAATGCGGCTGGATGGTACGCGGTACTTTTGTTCGAGCATCCGGCGCGAGGATTCAGAATTGGCGATCACCAGATCGCTGGTGCGGTCAATCCAGGGTTCGTAAAACCATTTCCAGGTCAGCGGGTAACGAATGGTGCCATGTTCACCGGCAATTCGTACCGGCACACCGGCCAGCCGCGCCGCCAGGCCGCCATGCGGTTGCGCGAATGCAACACATGAATGTCGTGCTGCCGCAGCCAGCGCTGGACATCCCAGAACACACGTGGATCATAACGATGCGCGCGCGTGGGGGCATACAACAGCGTGCGGGTCTCCCGGACGGCGGCGATCAGTTCTTCGCTGGCTTTCAGGGCTACGACAAAGTGTTTCAGACGCGGGTTGCTTTGATAGTGCAGATACTCAATCAGCCGGGTTTCCACACCACCCCATACGACCAGACTGACCGCATGGCAGACATTCAGCACAGGGTTTGTGGATCGCAGCTTCACCATGAGAGTCAGGTTCCGGCAGGTGAAAAAGCGTTTTGCGCGGCTTCGTAGATGTCCATCAGTCTTTGATAATTCACGTCGGCGCGATACCGCGTTTCATAATCCCGGCGGGCGCTGCCGGCAAGCTGCTGAAGCTCCTGCGGGTGCTGCCAGGCCCACACCCACTGTTCGGCCAGGTCGCTGGCGTTACCGGGTTCGAAATGCAGGCCGTTCTGCTGGTGAGTGATAATCTCCGCCATACTGCCCAGCCGCGATGAAATCACCGGCAGACCGCAGGCGAAGGCTTCGATCAGCACGCGCGGCATTCCTTCATACCACACCGACGGGAACACCAGCGCCCGCGCCTGTTTCATCAGCTTCAGAACGTCCGCGCCGGACTGCCAGCCCATCAGTTCGACTTCCGGCGCGCCCAACCGCGCGACCTGGGCGCGAACCCGCCCCATCTCCGGGCCATCCCCGACGATTTTCAGCGGCAGCCGGCCCAGGGTTTCACGCGCTGCGCCATAGGCATTCAGCAGCACATCCAGCCCTTTTTCCGGGGCCAGCCGGCCCACGAACAGGGCAAAATCACCATCGTGCGTGCCCATGCCAGGGTCCGGTTCCAGAAAGTTGGGCCGCACCACAATCCGCTCCGCCGGCAAACCGCCTTGAATAAACTTGCGCCGGGCGAATTCCGTCAGCGCGATATAGCGCGTGACTTTGTGCTGCCAGGTTCCCAGCAGGCGATGCGCCGTCAGGTTGGCAGCCATGATCGCTGTCAGCGGCCTCGACTTGCGCCAGCAGCCATAGACCACACCGGGCCAGGGGGGGGTCTTGTTCAGACACGCCTCGCAGACCTTACCGTCGCGCATCAGGGTTGCTTCCGGGCACAACAGCCGGTAGTTGCGCAGGGTCAACACAGTGGGTACACCGGCGGCATCACAGGCATGGAAGGCCGCCGGCGAGATCATGAAATGCGTGTTGCTGAAGTGCGCGATGTCGGGCCGTTCCCGTTCCAGCAGGCTTGCCAACTGCTGGTAGGACTCCGCTGACCAGATCATCTGAACCGGCAGGGTCAGCTTGCCCCGCCAGTCGAGGTCCGCCGCTTCACGGTTTGAGCGGGTGTAGACGATCACCTCATGCCCGTGTTCGCGCAGCAGGGTGATCTCCTGCTGGACCGACTCCTCCTCCCCGCTGGTTTGCTGGTAATAATTATGGACAACCAGAATTTTCATCTGTCACTGCGGCAGCAGCGCCTGAATCTCCACCGCCGCCTGGGTCAAACCGGCTTCAGGCGTCGCTTCCTTTCTGAGAATGCGCCCCATCCACTGGCGCAGAAGTGCCGCCGCCTGAACATCCGCCGTTGTTACCGTCCGATTATTGGTTTGCAGAGCGATGTCGCGCCACAGAGATCGCACCGGCTGGCCGCCGTAAAATTCCAGCGGTGTCTGGTAGATCGGGTCGTCATAGGCGGGTGTAAAGGCCGGGAAGGCATCCGAGATCACGAACATGGCGTTCTGTGAGCTGGGGTTGAGCAGCAGCGACTCAATAAACGCCCAGGCTGCCGCCTTGTTGTCGGCCTCCGCCGGCATCACTAGCAGCGACCCGCCGCGATTTTGAGCCGGGTTTTCGGGGACGGGGAAGAACCCCCATTTGCCAGCCCAGTCTTCGTTTTCCGGCTTCATCCAGGTTTGCAGGAAGCCTCCCATCCAGCTTCCATTGTACTGCACGGCCACCGAACCGTTGATAACCAGATTATCCCACTCCGGGCGTGACCAGGTGCTGACCCCGGCATCCAGACCGCGCGCCCGCGCTTCCATCATCAGGTTCACCAGCCGCGCCACTTCAGGCCGGTCAATCTGTACAGTGCCGTTTGCATCAAAGAACTGGCCGACATACACCGACGAATACACAATCTCGGCGGCGTCGGTCACACACCAGCGGCCCTGGCTGGCATCCGTGAGCTGTTCGCACATGTCCAGGAACCCCTCCCACGTGCTGGCGAGTTCGGCCACTGCCGCCGGGTCCGAGGGTAAACCGGCCTCCTCGAACAGGTCGCGCCGGTAGAAAAAGCCTGCCGGGCCAACGTCCCAGGGGATGGCAAAGACCTGCCCGTCATCGGCTTCGGCCAGCTCCCATGTCCAGTCCACAAAGCTGTCCGCATACTGGCTGGCGTTGTAGGGCGCAGCGGCCAGATTTTCCAGCCCGCCGTTCTGGATAAACTGCTGCAACCGGTCATGGTTGACCAGCGCCAGATCGGGCACATCACCGCCGCTCATTAACGTCTCGCGCAGCCGGGCATGGGCGTCATTAAATTCCTGAATATCCACATTTACCTGCACATTGGGGTAGGTGTTGCTGAAGGTTGGCAAAATCCCCGCGATAGTTTCGCCGGAATTGGGGTAGCCCCAGAAGGTCAGGTCGCCCGTGACGGCGCTGGCCGCGTTCGACTGCGCGACAGTGATGTTGCCATCGAAGGCCGCCGAGTTCACCAGGTTGCCGGTAATGTCGCCCACGATCAGATCGCGGACGGACAGGGCGGTGGTGCCGACACTGCTGGCCTTTAAGAGTATTTTCAGGATGACCGTCGTTTCGTTCGGCACAGGGTCGCCCAGCGCGGTGGCCGCCACATGCACCAGACCGGCTTCATTGTCCACTTCGTTGGCGATGGACAGCACCTGATCGCCCAGAAACGGCCCCAGTTCCGTGTTTTCGACTTCCACCACCGCAGGGTCGAACCCGAAGGTGACATCAAAGGCGGCGCAGTTGGCTGACAGGCAGTTCATCAGTACGTCCAGCGCCCGGTTTTCGCCCAGCGCCAGAGTCATCTGCGGAACCAGCAGCGCGACCTTCTCCTGCGCGAACACGGTACTCATACTTGCCATAATCACCACAATTAACACCAGTAAACGGATCATTTTAGACTCCTGCATCACACCGTCATCTCGTCCGAAGCGGCTACAGCGTGGAAACGACAAAATTTGTTGAGTGTATGTAACTCCTTCGAGTGTATCAAAAAATGGACTCCACAGAAAGTGGGTCCGGTATAACCGGGGTTCAGGTTCGCGGGTGCGGCCACAGAAATGCGCTGCCTGATCGCTGAAAGGCTGCTGTAATCACGCTGCTGCTGGCCGGCTTTCATTTGCGATGAACCGTCCCATGAGCTAGCATCGTAGGCAGTTCCGGCAGGGTATTGAACGCGCCGGTTTATAAGGAGGTATTCGATGAAGAAGTGGTGGTTATTGTGTTTACTGCTGATCGTGATGTCGATTTCGGTGCTGCCGGCTGCGGCACAGGATAATGTGCTGGTGATGGCCCGCGCGGCGGATACCACCGGCCTGGACCCGCATACCCAGACGGCCTTTGCCTCGTTCCGTCTGCTGGAGTTGATCTACGAGCCGCTGGTGGACCTCGACGCGGACCTGAACATTATCCCGGCGCTGGCCGAAAGCTGGGCTTTTAACGACGACGCCACCGTCCTGACACTCAATCTGCGCCCCGGTGTCACCTTCCACGATGGCTCGGCCATGACCTCGGAAGATGTGCGCGCCACTTTCGAGCGGATCCTTAATGAGGAAACCGCTGCTGCCGCGCGCGCCAATTACCTGAGCATTGAATCGATTGACACGCCCGACGACACGACGGTCATCTTCAACCTGTCCGCGCCGGACGTGCCGCTGCTCACCGCGCTGGCGACGGTCAACGCCGCGATTGTCCCCTCGGAGATGATCGAAGGTGGCGACTTCAACAGCACAGCGGTGGGAACCGGACCGTTTGTACTCGATAGCTGGACGCCCGAAGAAGTCACGATGTTAAGCGCCAACGCCGACTGGTGGGGCGAAGGGCCGTTTATCGACGGCATCGAAATTCGCATCATCCCCGACGAAGCCTCCATTCTGGCGGCCCTGCGCGCCGGTGAGATCGACTTCGGCCTGCTCAATGACCCGCTCATCGCCACGCTGCTGATCGGGGATGACAGCGTGATCCTCAACCGCGTTCCGGCCATCGCCTACCATGTGCTGCAATTGAACCCCAGCCGCGAGCCGATGGACATTCTCGAAGTCCGGCAGGCCATGTCCTGTGCCATTGACCGCCAGGAAGTGCTGGATACCGCTTCGCTGGGCGAAGGCACTGTCACCGGCCCGCTGACCATCCCGGCCTTTGCTATCCCGCTGGATGAATACGCCTGCTACACCAAAGACCTGGACCGCGCCCGCGAACTGATGGAACAGGCCGGCATGAGCGACGGTTTCTCACTCACGGTTATCGCCGCGACTGGTGAACCGCCCACCGCTGTATCCGAAGCGCAGAACATTCAGGCGCAGTTGGCCGAGATCAACATCACCCTCGAAATCGAAGTGCTGGAACTGAGCGTCTATGTGGACCGCTGGCTGGCCGGGGATTTCGACGCGGCGGTGGCGCTCAACGGCGGGCGGCCCGACCCGTACACCATGTATGCCCGTTACTGGACCAAAACCGGCAATCTGCAAGGGGTCGCCAATTATATTGATGACACGCTCGACTCGCTGATGGCCCAGGGCAAAGCCGAAACCGACCCGGCGGCGCGCCTCGCCATCTTCACCGAGTTCCAGAAACATCTGGTCGAGGTGGCCCCCTGGATCTGGCTGTACAACGGCTTTGAATACACCGCGCAGCAGCCTTACGTCCAGGGCTTCATTCCCTCACCCACCGACTCGCTGGTCTCCTTCCGGCAGGTGACGCTGGAACGCTAGCGTCCGCGACAGAGTCTCTACAGGGGCGATTCACCAATCGCCCCTCTACCGCCCATCCAACCTCACTCCACCGTCGTGCAGCGAGAGCACATCGTGTAAGGCGAAGCGCTGGAGGTGAGCGACCCGCTCAGGACGCGGACCGCGCGCCGATGAGGGCCTGCTGACCGCGCCCGGTGGTAAAGCGAAACAGGGTTACGGCGACCACAATCACGGCTGCGATTACAGCGGCGCTCCCTACCAGACTCGACTGGGCCGCGTTCCCGGCGGATACCCCGACAAACGCCCACACGATCACCGCTGCAAACGCCAGCGTGCCGATCAGACCGCGCTGGTACAGGATCAGCAGCGAGGTCAAAGCCGCTGCCACCCCGATCATAATGACTGACCAGATGGCCCCGGCTTCACCGGCCTGCACACCGAGCGCGACCAGAATGGCGGTAAAGTTGGCAATCGTGGCGACGTTCAGCCACGCGAAAAAAGCCGCATAGGGGGCCTGAATCAGCCATTCATCGCGTCTGTTTAACTGCGGCTGGATGGCCCGCAAACGGACCACAATCACCGCCAGCGCAACCAGAATGCCCACGATGATGAACCCGCTCAGGACATGGAACCCCACCCGAAAACTTTCGGTGCCGCGTACGCCGCCTGCGCCCCACACAATCGACCACAGGCCGTTGCCCACGTTCGCCGCCGTCACCCACCAGCCGATGCGCCGGTGTACCGGGCGTGCAGCCTGAGCAGGCATGAGCTGGTAAACCGCGTAGGCCATGACGCCCAGAAAAATGACATTCCACACCAGGAAGGTATAGCCGGCCGGTGTGAAATAGGTCGGCAGACTGTCCGAAATCGCCTCTGTTGAAGCCAGGCCAAAGTCCACAATGCCGGTCCCGATGAGCGTGTTGATGGCTATCTGGATTATCGCGGTGAGGACGACAGCGATCTGGCGTACCTTATCGTTCATACATCACTTGCTTTCATTCAATCATGACTAAACCAGGAGTCGCTGGTCTTAAGTCGTAAGACTCATTATCTTCTGTTCGGTGAATTTGGCCTGGACATTGTCTTTTGACGATAGACTGACGACTTTCGACTGCTTGTTCAGAATACAGGGCCAGGATGAAGGCCGCATAAAGGGAACCAAAATATTGTCTGATAAATGGGCCAATCCTGATATAACGATTCTCCACACTGATGATCCACCCATTGATTTCGTGAGTCCGATGCCGTTTGTCACCCGCATACCAGTCAACCTGCACGTGCTATTATATAGACCAGTCGATATAATTGATGGTATTCGAATGGATCAGAGTGAGGTGTGTAGATATGACCGGAGCAATTCTGGTGACGGGCGCGCCTGGTAATGTGGGCACAGCCGTCGTAGGGGGTTTGAAAGGCCGCGCGGATGTGCGGGTCGCCGCGTTTGATCCGGCCCGTGCCCAGGCTGAACTGGGGCCTGGACTCGAGTATGTGCCGTTTGACTTCCTGAAACCGGAGACGTTCGGCGCTGCCTTCGAAGGCGTCGAAAAAATGTTTCTGGTGCGTCCCCCGGCCCTTGCCAATGTCCGGCGCGACATCGCCCCGGCGGTCCATGCGGCGGTGAGGGCGGGCGTCCGGCACATCGTCTTCCTGTCGCTGCAAGGCGTCGAGCGCAACCGTGTGGTCCCACACTACAAAATCGAGCAGTTGATTCGCGAAACCGGCGCAGACTGGACCTTTCTGCGCGCCAGCTTTTTTATGCAGAACCTCAGCACCACCCACCGCGCCGAAATTGCCGAACGCGGCGAAATCGCCCTGCCAGTGGGCCGCGCCAGGACCAGCTTTATTGACGCGCGCGATATTGGCGCGGTTGCCGCGCGGGTGCTGCTGGAACCCGGCCATGAACAGCGCGCTTACACGCTTACCGGGGCCGCCGCGCTGGAATATCAGGAAGTCGCCGCCATCATGGCGTCTGTTCTGGGCCGCCCGGTGCGCTATACTGACCCCTCTGTCCCGGCTTTCATCCTCCAGCAGACCGCCGGGGGCCGGGCGCTGGGTTACACGCTGGTGATGGCGGCGCTCTACACCATCACGCGCTTCGGGAATGCCAGCGTCGTGACCACCGAGGCGCGGCATCTCCTCGGACGCGACCCGATCCCGTTCCGCCAGTTTGTCGAGGATCATCGCGCCTGCTGGTCTTGACATGTATACAGACCGGTCTGTATAATCATGTGCAGGCGTGACGCGGCCAGCGCCCGAAAAATTCGCCTGCTGCCTCACATTAGTGCAATCTCAGCCTGTAAGCATTGCATGTCGCCCGTCAGCGAAAAGCCAGAGTCGTTGAGGGTCGCAGCCCGAACTGGTAACGGATGACTGGAAACTGCATATGAACCCACGCGACCAGATTATTGAAACCACCTGCGAACTGCTCGAATTGCAGGGCTATCATGCCACCGGCCTGAACCAGATCATCAAGGAGAGCGGCAGCCCCAAAGGGTCGCTGTACCATTACTTCCCCGGCGGCAAAGAAGAACTCGCCGTCGAGTCCGTCAGCCGCGTAGGGCGCATCGTGCTGGAACGTATCCGCCACAACCTGGCCGCCATTGACAGCCCGGCGGAGTCGGTGGAACGCTTCATTATGAATATTGCCTACAATGTCGAAGCCTCTGGCTTTCGCGCCGGCGGGCCGATCACCACTGTCGCCCTGGAAACGGCGGCATCCAGTGACCGGCTGCGCGGGGAATGCCAGCGCATTTACGACGCATGGCAGGCGGCCTTCGCGGACAAACTCATGAGCGGCGGCATGGCAGAAGCGCGCGCCCGGCGGCTCGCCCAGGTCATTATTGCGGCCATCGAAGGTGGCATTATCCTGTGCCGCACGAACCGCAGCCGCCAGCCGCTGGAATCTGTCGCGCAGGAAATGGGCATCCTGATCGGTCTGAACGGATACCCTGTCCGATAGATATTCTCATAAGCTGATCGCGGATTGGCTGAAAAGCCAGTTATCTTTTCAGCGCTCGATTATATAGACTGGTCTACATTATCAAGGAGAAACGCACCATGAAACTGACTATCTTTGGCGCCAGCGGGCGCACCGGCCAGCACCTTGTCCAGCAGGCATTGGAAGCCGGGCACAGCGTCACCGCCCTGGCGCGCACACCCTCAAAAATCAGTGTTCAGCATCCCGGCCTCACCCTGATTCAGGGCGACATTCTTGACCCGGCCTGCGTCGAACAGGCCGTCAGCGTGGCAGACGCCGTGCTGAGTGTTCTGGGACCAACCGCCAACAAACCGGACTACATTATCACCAAAGGCACGCGCCATATGCTGGATGCCATGCAGAAACACAGCGTCCGCCGCCTGATTATTTCCGCCGGCGCGGGTGTGCCTGATCCCAACGACGACCCGCAGCTTATCAACCATGTCATCAGCTTTCTGCTGAATGTGTTTTCGCGCCATGTGGTGGCCGATATGCTCCAGGTGGTCGATCTGGTACGCCGTTCAGACCGCGACTGGACGATTGTGCGCGTGCCCATGCTCACCGACCAGCCCCGATCCGGCCAGATTCGTGTTGGCTGGGTCGGCAAAGGGACCGGCCCGCGCCTTTCCCGCGCTGATATGGCCGCCTTCATGCTCCAGCAGCTTGAACAGGATACCTTTATGCGCCAGGCCCCGGTCATCAGCAATTAGAGGCTGTTATGATCTTCTCAGTCTGTGCCGCCGATTTCAAACAGCGGCACAAGCGTTGAGGGTCGCAGCCCAAACTGGTAACTGATGACTGGCAACTGATAACTGCTCCAGACCCGCGTGGAGGCAGGGGCGATGCGCCAATCGCCCCTGTGCTGGACATCCACCCTGCCCAAACCCTCTCCTAACCGAAGTTACCACATTTCGTATTTCAAACCGGATTCATACAAATGTTTCACCCCGCGCCCGGTCATTTCTGCTTGAATATCAGAACAAATGTGTCATGAGGAGATGCAGACATGAGTACTACCGGACGCACGGTCAATCGTGAGATCGGCTATGGCCGCAGTGACCGCCAGACCTTCACCATTCCCAACGGAGCCGATGGCTCTGCGGTGGCGGCGGTAGACCTGGGCCGCAATTACAGTTTTGTCGTCGTTTCGTGCGACAACGCCTCCGGCATCCCGGCGGATACCTTCCTGACCGCCGAGGCTGCGGACGATGACAGCGGCGCGCTCAACCCGCTTTACTTTCAGGATGGAGTCGCCGAGTGGGAATCCGGCGCGCTGCCCACCTCCGGCGGGTTCCGCTTCTGGCTGAGTCAGGCGTTTGGGGTGCAGCGCCTGCGCCTGATCCTGAGCGCCAATGCCACCGCCAGTGTCACCCTGCACATCTATGGCTTTGATGGGGCGGTGCGCTGATGGTGGTGGCGGTGCGCCGCAAAATCTGGCTGGCAGACCGGCAGCTTTATGAGCGTTACGTGCGCGTACTCCGGCCGCTGGTGTGGCTGCCCCTGCGGGATGTGTCCGGCAGCATCGCCCGGAATGCCGCCTATACGGTGTACACGCCGCTGTCACCGGGGCCGGAACTGTTGAGCAATCCGGGGCAGGTGAACGGCGTGGGGTCCCTGTTTGCGTTTGATGGCAGCGGAAACACGCCCACAGGCTGGACGGTGGAGGGCGAGACCGGCGCGGACCCGCGTGTTTCCGAAGTCGCGGCAGGGCAGGGTAATGCCAGCGCGCCGAACCCCGGCGGCGGCCATATCAACCTGTACTCCGGTCCAGCCAGTCCGGCAGTCGGGTTGTATCAGCCGGTACTCACTGTCGGCGACAGCTATCGCGGCATCGAAGATATTGACACCGTCATCAGCGGGATCGCGCAGCGCTCTGCCGGGGGCGCGGGCGGGACGAATTTTGGCCCTGCCCTGACCGCTGCCGGCGTCCATTCGCTCGATTTTATTGCCATTCATACCCATTATGGCATGAAGCGCGCCGCCGCGAATACCAATGTAACCTTCAATGGGCGTTCTGTCAGAAAGATCGGCCAGTTGGACGCCCTGATTGGCGGCACAACCAGCCTGGGCCATCCCGGTCTGCTGGGCCTGAACGAAGCCTGCCTGTTTGACGGCGCGACCAGCATCCTCACGATCACCAATCGCGCCAGCATTCAGGGGCTGACCGCGTTTACGCTCTGGCTGCTGTTCAACCCGGCCAGCGCGGGCGAGGGGAACGCCGGGGTGCTGTTCAGCAAGAGCGGCGAGTTTGAACTGCGCTTCAACAGCGCCAGCCGTGACCTGATCGCCACTGTGAATTACAGTACGACCAACGCCGTGCGCGTCACCAATGAGACCCTCAGCGTGAACGACTACCACACGGTGGGAATGCGCATCAATAACACCGACAAAGTGCCGGAAATTTTTATCGACGGGTTGGAAGCCAACTATGCCAGCACCACCGTCGGCGTCGGCGCGCGCGTGAGCAGTACCAGTAACCTGATTATCGGCAACAACAGCGCGGTCTCTGGCACGCTGTCCGGGCGTCTGGATGAAGCGCTGCTGGCCGATGTCGCCCTGTCCGCCGGAGAACTCCGTCAGCTTCATCTGCTGGCGGGGTAAGTCATTGCCATCCCAAAAGGAGCCGAAATGCGCCTGTACTACCTCATCCGCGACCAGAGCGCGGTCAAACAGACACCCGAACAGCGCCAGCAGCAGGCCGAACGCTGGTCCGCGCAGCCCTTCGCCGGGGCCGTGAACCAGCGCCGCGCCGCGCCCAATGAACGCCTGGACGCCAGCAAAATCAGCCCGACGGGCGAGTACCGCCTCGGCGGACTGGACCTGCTGGACGACGCGCTGAAGCAGTTGCTCGACGCCGAATCCGCCAAAATCGACGCCCGCTTCAAACAGATTCAGCGCCAGTTGGAACTGGTGCTGCTGCACGAACTGCGCGCCGCCCTGCCACCCGACGACACCGCCCGCGCCAATCAACTGTCTGTCGAGGTGGTCGCCTCCGGCCATCGGGACATCGCCATCGCCGGGGTGCAGGCTTACCTGCGGGTCAACGCCGCCCTGTGGTATCCGTGATCCGCGACAAAATTCGGACCTGTTCGCGCTTTGGGTAACTTCACCGCATCCCGCCTCACTGCGACCAGCGCGAGTCCCTGCGGGACGTTCGACTCCCCTCTCTATTCGATGGAGAGGGGCCGGGGGTGAGGTATCTGCCGCCGGCAAATGGTGTTCGGCGGCGGCATTCCCCCATAAACAGGCGTGCCCACATCCGTACCGCATGGTATCCTGTGCGGAAATTGGTACAGGGGGCACACATCATGACGGAAACATCACAGGATCGCTGGACGGAAATTCGCGCGCTGCATAAAGAACATGGCCTGCTGTACCGGCTGTTGGGCGGGCTGGCACTGGTGCTGCTGGGCATCGGCATCGGAAGCTGGCTGTTCGGCCCGGCGGGACTCTACCGGGAGGACGGCTACAGCACCAATCTGTTCACCGAGTTCATCAGCATCGGCGTGACCGTGTTCGTCATTGACTTGCTCAACCGCCAGCGCGACGAACGGAACCGCATCAAGGATTTGCAGGCGCGCCTGCTCCGCGAAGTCCGCAGCCCGGAAAACGCCATCGCCAGACATGCCATTCACGAACTGCGCGAACATGGCTGGCTGGCCGGCGAGGATGGTTTGCTCAAGGGTGCGAACCTGCGAAGTGCCAACCTGCAAGGCGCGAACCTGGGTGGAGCCAATCTGCAAGGCGCGGAGCTGGTGTTTGCCAAGCTGCAAGGCGCGAACCTGGTGCTTGCCAATCTGCAAGGCGCGGAGCTGGTGTTTGCCGAGCTGCAAGGCGCGAACCTGGGGTTTGCCAAGCTGCAAGGCGCGGTCCTGGGGACAGCTACTCTGCGAGGCGCGCACCTGGACAATGCCAAGCTGCATGGTGCGCAACTGAGGGAAACCAATCTGCAAGACGCGGACCTGTACAAGGCCAATCTGCAAGGCGCGAATCTGATGGGAGCCAGTCTGCACGGCGCGAAGAACCTGGAAACGGCTGTCTTCGACGAAAAGACGGTGCTGCCGGATGCGAAATTTATTATGCAACCACTTGGGTTCACCCCCGACTCCTACTGGACGCCGGACACCGACATGACGCGCTACACCGACCCGAACCATCCCGACTTCTGGGAGCCGGAGCGGGTCAAACAGCAGCGGGCGCGGGGGAAGTCGTCATCGTAGAGGCCGGGTGTTCAAAATACCTGGCTCATCCGGGCTGGAAGCATCCTTAAGGGGACTCTCCACAGGGCGCTTCAGCGTCCTTCCCCAGGTTAGCCGGAGGCTTTCAGCCTGCGGTGGAAAATGGCGGCACAGGCGCTGACCCCCTATAGACGCTCTCGCCCCGGTGCAATATAATGACGACCTGTGTGATCGAACCTCACCCTCATGGTATCGTATTCAACTCCCCTCTCTATACAATGGAGAGGGGCCGGGGGTGAGGTACTGAAGTGAGGAAAACCATCGTGAACAAGGTGAAGGTGCTGGTCACGGGCGCGGGCGGCTTTATCGGCCACCATCTGGTGAATTTCCTGGTGGGGCAGGGCTACTGGGTGCGCGGCGTGGACCTCAAAAAGCCGGAATACGAACCCACCCGCGCCGACGAATTTCTGCTGCTCGACCTGCGCAAATGGGAGAACGGCCTGCTGGCGATGCAGGGCATCGAGGAAGTCTACATGCTGGCGGCCAATATGGGCGGCATCGGCTTCATCGAAACCTA
The DNA here is from genome assembly GCA_964552425.1 of uncultured Anaerolineaceae bacterium. Taxonomy (GTDB): domain Bacteria; phylum Chloroflexota; class Anaerolineae; order Aggregatilineales; family Phototrophicaceae. Next base: position 23,076 of record CAZKIB010000085.1, read on the forward strand.
CAAGGCCGACATCGTGCGCGATAACACCCTCATCAACACCCACACGCTCGAAGCCGCGCGGGTGATGGGCGTCAAACGGCTGTTTTATTCGTCCAGCGCCTGCGTCTACCCGATGTACTTGCAGGGCACGCCGGATGTCACCCCGCTGCGCGAGGAAGATGCCTACCCCGCCGATCCCGAAGATGGCTATGGCTGGGAGAAGCTGTATACCGAGCGCATGTGCCGTCACTACCGCGAGG
>CAZKIB010000086.1:0-5383 GCA_964552425.1 uncultured Anaerolineaceae bacterium
ACAGGCGGCTGTAGCTCTTTGCCCAGCGGGCTAAAGCCTGCTGTCCATGCTTTGCTGAGGCGGGGTCAGGGTCTGTTTAATTCAGGCGCACAGAATCCGCTTCTTCCCGGATAATGCCCACCAGATCATCGACCGTACTGAAACTGCTGCGTTCGATGATCCAGCGGGTGCTGACGCGAATCACGAATCGTTCTGCAACAGCGCGCAGGTGTTGATCTTCGATGCTGGAAATATCCCATACGCTCACCACGCCCATCATCCGGCGCAGGCTCTCACATGCGCCCAGACCGGCGGTATCTTGCAGTAGTTGGCGGATATAGCGCTGCCGGTACGCTGCAAATGCGGCTTGCCCATCCGCAAAGTTCCAGTAAATATTCGGAACCAGTTCCCCGGTGCTGCTTTCGATCCACAATTGTTCAAACTTGGCAGCAAAATAGGTCCATATGTCGCGGATAGTTTTTACCAGATAACTCTGGTAAGCCTCGCGCTCCGCTGTCTCCGGGGTATGCGCAAAATGCGCGCCAAAATTCAGCACCAGGTTGGAGAGCAGCGCCCCGATGTCGTATCCCATCGGCCCGAAAAAGGAAAATTCCGGGTCAATGACACGGGTATCCTGCTCATTGACCATAATACTGCCGGTATGCAGGTCGCTGTGGATCAGGGCCTGCCCCTGGGTCATATACTTTTCTTTTAGTTCGATGATGGCGAGTTTCAGCGGCACATGACGGCGAACGGCTTCTACCTCGGCATGAATCTGTGGATTCCAGTGGTTCTCTGGCGATTCCATGTAGGGATTGGTAAAGACAAAATCTTCCTGAATCTTGCACAGAGACGGATTGATGTAACTGGCCTGGAGCGACTTTTTTTCGTGCCCGGTGCGATAGAGATCAGAAGTTTTGAACAGGATATGAGCCAGAAAGGTCGAAATGTGATCGGCAAAAAGCGGAAACTTCCTGCGCGCGACCAGCGGCTTGCGCATCACTTCGTGATTCTTCAGGTGTTCCATAGCGACCAGCGACATTTCTTCATCGTAAGCATAGACTTCCGGCGCAAGGCCCGGCGTCAGTTCGTTATAAAGCAGCAAAGCTTGGGCTTCAAAACGCATCCGCTCGCGGGTCAAGGGGTATGCTTCGCCAAGGACTCGCAGGTAAGGCAGGGCCTGTTTGATGACCATTGATTCAGTGGGCGCACGAAGGTTGCGCACGATAAAGACCATGTTCAGGTTGCCATCGCCCACTTCCTGCGCAGAAAGGGCGCTGAGGTCGCTGAAAAATGACCGCAGCGCTGGCTGATTGCGCACATAGTCGAGCACCGAGTGGTTATCAAGTGCATGGTAATTCATATAACAGCTCTCACTTGCGGGTTAAGTCTGGGTTCGATCTCGCGCCGATCTTCCAGCAAAGACCACATTCACCACCAGCGCGAACAGCAGTACGATTCCGGTAATGAATTCTTTCAGAAAAACGTCAATACTCGGAATGTTATCAAGACCGTTGCGCAGTGTGCCGTAAAGCAGCAGGCCAACCAGTGTTTGCGGGATACTCCCCCGTCCTCCCGTAAGCGCGGTTCCGCCCAACACAACCGCGCCAATCGTATCAATGAGAAAACTGGGCACTTCCTGCGGCTGGGCGCTCCCCAACCGGCCCATGCTGACGATCCCGGCCAGCCCGGCGGTAAAGCTGCACAGAGTAAGCACGAGCGTAATGATGAGACCTGTATTGACGCCCACCAGCCGCGCAGCCGATTTGTTGGCCCCGGTCATATAGATGTATCGCCCGAAACGGGTGTAACGCAGGATAATATGCCCGGCAAGCAGTGTCAGAGCCGCAACCACGATAATGACCCTTAAACCATCCTGCCCACCGATGCGTCCGCTGCCAAGAAAGGTCGCAAAATCGGGAATATCGGTGAGCGTTCGCCCTTTGCTGATAAAGGTGTTGAGGCCACCGGCGATCAACCACATTGCCAGCGTGGTCATAAAAGTCGGGATACGGAACCTGGTGCTGGCGATCCCGTTGATAAGGCCCAACAGGGTCGCAACCCCCAGCGCCGCAAGGGTGGGCACAGGTTCAGGATATTCCAGCGTCAGATGAATCTGGGCTGCGACCATACCGGCCAGCCCGGCGACAGCCGCGATACTCAGGTCGATCTCTCCTGTGAGCAAGACAAACGTCATGCCAGTGCCAAAGATCGCCAGTGTTGCGATCTGGGCCAGAATATTATTCAGATTGATCGGACGCAAAAATGAAGGGGAAGCAAGGCTAAAAAAGATGCCTAATGCCAGCAGAGTCCACAGCGGGGCCAGCGCCGTCAGCCGGCGCAGCCAGATCTGTGATGCCGTCTGCTGGATGGTGCGACTGGATGCCACATCAAGCTGAGGGGTTTCGGTTTGGAGTGTCATAGGAGCCTCATCAGAGTATCTTTATCAATGTTCTCATTTGCCATCTCGGCCACCACGCAGCCACGTGACATCACCAGAATACGATCACAAATCTCCAGCACCGTTTCCGGTTCACTGGAAACCACCAGCACACCATAACCCTGACTGCGGAAATCGCGCAGGATGTTCATTACTTCGCTTTTTGCACCCACGTCCATACCACGCGTTGGCTCACTCATCACAAACATTTTGGGAGGGAAGGCCATCCAGCGGGCAAGGACGACCTTCTGCTGGTTGCCGCCGCTCAATTTACCGACGGTGTTTAGCGGATTCCTGGGCTGAACATTCACCCGTTCGATCACTGGCTGCGCGACATCAAGCTCCTGCCGCAGAAGCGGAACCAGCCTGCCAATGCGATTCAGGTGGGGCATCGTGATGTTACGATAAATGGCTTCCTCCATCAGGAGGGTTTTGCGCCGCGATTCGGTGGCATAGGCCAGGCCGTGTCTGATCGCATAGGAGACCGAAAAATCTGGCGGGAAGGTCTGCCCGTCCAAAGTAATCGTGCCGCCGTCGAAGCGATACACGCCAAAGATTGCGCGGGCCAGATCAAAATGCCCGGCTCCAATCGCACCATACACCCCTACAATTTCGCCTTTTGCCACATTGAACGAAACATCTGTAAACACATCCGCTGTCAGGCGGTCTACCGTTAACAAAGCCTGACCTTTGGAGTGAGAGGTTTCCTGCGCGGGTGCTTTATTCACGTCGTGACCCAGAATCAACGAGATGAGTTCATCGACATGAGTTGATGTTTTATCGAGGGTTTTGATCCTGCTGCCATCGCGCAGGACGGTCACGCGGTCTGCCACACGCATGACCTCCCCCAGAAAGTGCGAAATATAAATAATGCTGCGTTTGTTTTTGCGGAGTGTATCAATAAATTCGACCAGCCGCTCGACTTCTGCTGGCGAAAGCGCTGAGGTTGGTTCATCCATAATAAGCACCTGCGCGCCGGACAGCATGACCCGCAGGATTTCGACGACCTGCTGTGTGCCCAGGGGGTAAGCGCCCAGTGGACGACGGACATCCACGTCATGAAAGCCGAGCATGGCAAGCTCTTCGGCGGCCACCTCGTGCATTTTTTTCCAGTCCACGAAGCCCCAGCGGTTGAGAATCTGGCGGCCTAAAAAGAGATTTTCAGCGATAGAAAGCTCCGGCATGACACTCAATTCCTGATGTATCATGCCGATTCCCCGATTCAGCGCTTCGGCAGGGGATTGCAGGTGGACAGACTCTCCCCGAAGGAGATAGCTGCCTTCATATTCGTTATAGATGCCGGCGAGGATACGCATAAGCGTGGACTTCCCCGCGCCATTTTCACCGACCAGCGCGTGGGTTTCGCCTTCGCGTAAATCAAAATCGACCTGATTAAGCGCCTGTAACCCGTAAAAACGCTTGGAGATGCTCTTCAGTTCAATAACGATTGGTGTCTGCATCATAATTCTTATGAGTCTGTTCTGAATGAAGCCAGTATTTGACAACGAGAACTGCATGGACAGTTGGGCGTAAGTATAGTTATGACAGGGCGATTTGCTGGATCACCCTGTCAATTTTATTATGAACACAAGACAGCGCCTCTGCAAGAAGCTGTCTGCCCTTTGTCTTAAAACAGGAACTGCTCTTGCAGCCAGAGCTGACTGGGGATGGAACTCATGCCGTAGTTGACCAGCTTCCAGGGTTCAGCCATGAAGTCAGGATTGTCGTCAATTGCGCCGGTCACTGCCGGGCCATCCGCCAGAATAAAGAATGGAATATCCTCGCGCGCCTGTTCCAGGCCCACTGTAGCCGCATAAGCGCCGGCCACCACCGCCCAGCCGTGAATGCGGCAGGAAGGATTACGGCAGGTTGCTGACAGGCGGCCATCCGCAACCGCTTCCAGCGCGAAGGGCATGGCGTCAATGCCACCCACCAGAACCTGATCGCCCAGACCGGCGTTGTCGATCACCTGGCGCCCTGCCAACGCCATATCGTCGTTATCGGCAAACAGGGCATTCAGATCAGGCGTCCGGTTGAGGATGCTTTCGGTAATCTGGGCGGCGAGGCTGACATCCCAATCCGCCAGTTGATCGTCCACCACTTCGATGTCGGCGAACTGATTGACCGCGTTCCAGAAGCCCTGACCGCGTGCCTGAGCGCCGGTGTGACCCGCCTGTCCACCGAGACGCGCGATCTTGCCCGCGCCACCCATCTGCGCAACAAGTACACTCATGACCGAAGAAGCCATATAGACGTTATCAGGAGCGATAAACGAAAGCACGCCCATGTCGCGCTGGGTTTCAAATGGAGCCAGCAGGGTATCCATGCCGATGACTGGCACACCCGCGTCAATCAGGACCTGCAAGGGTTCGACCAGCGCATCAATCTGGTTGGCCTGAACGGCGACGAAATCCCAGTCACCGGGGGTAGAGGCAATTTGTTCAAAGCGGTCACGCTGCGCGGTTGGGTTCAGTTCACCATCGAACCAGACGACCTCGACCCCCAGCAGTTCACCAAAGTACATCGCGGTGTCTGCCCCCTGAGCGCACCAGCTTGCAGCCAGCCCGGCGTTGGACATGGCGGCACGAATGGGTCGATCCTGAGCCTGCGCCAGACGCGCAGCCATGAATGGAAGGAAACCGGTAGCCATCAGGCTGGAACCTGCCAGCGCACTGGTTCTCATAAAATCGCGGCGACTTAAACTTTTAGCCATTTCCAAATCTCCTTAAAAACTCTTGGTGTGGTCTATACCGAAAAATCTGTAAAAGCCGAATTCCTCGCTTCATCGACTGGCTTGCTGCTCTGCCTCCTTTCCCGCCTTGTCGACCTGAACTATTGGACTGTGCGTGGATTAATCACACCTCGGATAAATCAGCAAAAAGGCATGATTACGATTACGCTTGACGTTTTCATCGCTCACGAATATAATGGCGAACGAAATTTGTGTCAAGTAAAACGAAAATT
>CAZKIB010000086.1:5408-16626 GCA_964552425.1 uncultured Anaerolineaceae bacterium
CCATTCTGGTACGCGCTTCTGAATTCGGCAGGCGGAAAGTCGCGTTCCGCAGATGGCAAAACAGCGTTTTGTGTACTTCTATTTCTGACTAAAAGTGGTTGATATGGCTGTCACACTGAAGGATATTGCGGAGCGAGCGGGAGTATCGACCACAACTGTCTCGCGCATTCTGAATGACCGTACCACCGGGGTTCCGATTCGGGAAGAAACCCGGCAAAAGGTGCTGTCAATTGCTGCCGAGATGGGTTACAGGCCGAATATCATGGCACGGGCGCTGCGTGGCAGTCGCAGTTCGCTCCTTGGGGTCATTACTCAGAATATTTCCAGCCGGTTTCACAGCCAGATTCTGCGGGGCATCAACGATGCGGCTGTCCAGCGCTCCTATCGGGTGTTTCTGGGTCATGTGGCACGGCAGGTTAATCTGGCGCTGGATTATGGTTCGATGTTCGAGCAGTCTCACGCTGATGGCATCCTGATTGTAGGGGAACTTCAGGGCGATCAGGAGGCGTTTAACCGTCTCGTCCAGCAGCACCATCATGTGGTCGGCGTCAGTGATCGGGTTTCACGGCGGCATTTTCCTGGGGTGTACGGTGACAGTGTGGGGGGAACTCAGTTAGCGCTGGAACACCTGTGGGAATTGAGACACCGCAGCATTATCTGCGTGGCTGATCCGTCCCTTCAGGATAGCCAACTGCGGGCCGATGTATACAGCCGCTTTATGCACGAACATGGACTGTCTGACCGGATTCAGGTCTACCTGACCTCTCGTTCGTTTGAGGCCAGCACGCAGGCCGGGCGGGAAATTTTCGCTGGTTTCGGTGGCATGGATCAGCCAACAGCGATATATGCCACAACCGATGCGATTGCGATTGGTCTGCTGCAAGCCGCCTATCAGATGCGCGTGTCTGTGCCAGAACAGGTGTCCATTGTTGGCTTCGACGATATTGACATTGCCGGTTTTACAGTCCCTCCGCTGACGACGGTCCGGCAGTCGGGCGCGGAGATGGGCTACCGCGCCGCAGCCCTGCTGATTGACATGATCGAGGAAGAGCGCGACGGCGCTGAGGTTGAGGATATTGTCCTGGAGTCAAGTCTGGTGGTGCGGCAGTCTACAGCGGCCCTGGCTGCCGATTAAGGGCGCTGCACGGCGATCATCTTAGTGCAGTTGCCAGTCATCAGTCGCCAGTTTGGGCTGTGACCCTCAACGACTCTGGATATTTGCGATGATCGCTTCCGGGCTTTTCGCTGACGGGCGACGTTCAAATCTTACAGGTTGAGATTGCCTCAGGAAGGTAAGGAAGGCGGCAGTGACAGTGAGGAAGCGCATTCTGGTGACGGGTGCAACCGGGAAAGTCGGACAGGCTTTTATCCGGCGGCTGCTCGATCATCCAGCCTACGAGCATTTTGTGGTGCGGGCGCTGCTGCACAATCGCACACTGGAAGCGCACGCTCGACTTGAAACCGTGCGCGGCTCGATCCAATACCGAGAGGTGGTGGAGGAAGCACTGCATGATGTGACTCATGTGCTGCATCTGGCGACTGTGAAGGAAACCCCCACCGAGATTATGGACGTGGCGGTGAAGGGGCTTTTCTGGCTGCTGGAAACCTGTCGCCAGAGTTCGAGTTTCGAGCAGTTCATCCTGATCGGCGGAGACGCGGCAGTCGGTCACTGCGTTTATCCACATCCGATCCCGGTGACAGAACTTCAGCGGCACACGGCTTATCAGGGCTGCTATGCGTTGTCGAAAGTGCTGGAAGAAGTGATGCTTGAGCAGTACATCATCCAGTATGACCTGAATGGGTGCTGTCTGCGCGCGCCCTGGATAATGGAAAAGGATGATTTTAAGTACACGCTCTCTTTTGGTGAGGATGTTTTTGGCGGGCCGCGCTGGGGTGAGCTGGTGGGGCCGGAAAAAGCTGCCGAATATGCGCGCGCGCAGACCATCCCGGTGATGCTTGATCCCGCCGGTAAAGCGGTTAAACGCAATTTCGTCCATGTTGAAGACCTGGTGACAGCAATCCTGTGCGCGGTGGATACCCCGCAGGCCCGTCAGCAGACGTTCAATATCTGTATGGATGAGCCGGTGGATTATGGTGAAGTGGGGCGCTACCTCAACCAGACACGCGGGCTGTCGACGGTGGAGATTCCAACCGCGTATTACTCGACCTGGCTTGATAATGCCAAAGCCCGTTTTCTGCTCAACTGGCGACCTGAATATGCTCTACCGAAGCTGATTGATTCTGCGTGGGATTATCAACGCGCCGCCGATGATCCCCGCCATATCTGGTATCCCGGCTAATCACTTCTGGAAACAGGCGGCACGAGAAAGGGGGCTGCTGCGACAAATGCACGAAAACAGAATATTTGCCTGTTTGCTCGATTAAAAATTATGAACATGAAAAGGGGGCTGTATGAAAAAAACAATCCTGTTCCTATTGCTGACCGCTGCCTTACTTGGTGTTCTGGGCGCTGTATCAGCCCAGGACTTTGACGGCGTCACGGTGCGCGTTCTCAGTTTCGCGGGACCACAGGTTACGGAGCCGCTCCTGCGGCGCGGGCCAGACTTTGAAGCGCTGACTGGCGCGAATGTAGAGGTCACGACTGTGCCCTTCGGTGATCTGTATAACACGATCTTGACGGATCAGACGACGGGTACGAACAGTTACGATGCGTTCGTGATGTCACCACAGTGGAACGCGGATTTTGTGGCGGCGGGCATTCTGGAAGACCTCAGCAGTTATGTTGCCAATGACCCGGATATTCAGTGGGATGATATTGCACCGTTCTTCCGCAATTTTATCGCCACCTACAACGGCAGTATCTATGTCGTGCCGCTGGATGGCGATTTCCACATGGTGTATTATCGCACAGACCTTTTTGCGGATGCCGGCATGACCCCGCCCAGAACATGGGAAGAATATCTTGATGCGGCTGCGAGCTTTAACGGTCAGGATCTGAATGGTGATGGCGAAGCCGACTATGGCTCCTGCATTCCCAAAGTGCGTGGTGGTCAGAGCTTCTGGTGGATTATTGACTTTGCCAGCGCCCGGCTCCAGACACAGGGAACTGGTGAGGGTGTGTTCTTCAATCTCGACACCTTTGAGCCACTTTTTGGGCCGAATCCGGCGTTTATCCGCGCGCTTGAACTCTTCAACGAAACGACCCAGTACGGTCCTGCTGATGAACTGACGCTGGACCTGAACAGTACCCGTGACCTGTTCCTGACCGGGCGGTGCGCCCTGACGATGGACTGGGGTGATATTGGTTCCCTGTCGATTGATCCTGAACGCTCGACCATGCAGGATAAGGTCGGTACGATTGTGATCCCCGGTTCCACCGAAGTGCTTGATCGCACAACTGGTGAGATGGTTCCCTGCGATGACATGCACTGCCCCCATGCCATAGACGGTGTCAACTACGCGCCCTTTGCAGCCTTTGGTGGCTGGGGTGGCGCTGTGAGTGCCGCAGCGGATCAATCGGTCAAGGATGCGGCCTATGCGTTCTTCTCGTATCTCAACCAACCAGCCCAGTCGAATGTCGATGTGACCATTGGCGCCAGCGGCTACAATCCCTATCGTCTGTCACAATTCGAGCAGTTGGATGCGTGGGTTGCTTCTGGTTTCAGCGAAGAAGCGGCGGCGAACTATCTGGGTGCGATTGAAGGCAGTCTCAGCAGCCCGAATATGGTGCTGGACTTGAGTATCCCGGCCACCAACCGTTACCTCCAGGTGACACTGGATACCGTCGTGAGCCAGTACCTGGCCGGCGAATTCACCGCTGAAGAAGCCGCTCAGGAGGTTTTTAACCAGTGGCAGGAGATCAGTGATGAGGTGGGCCGCGATGCCCAGCACGCCGCTTATCTCGCCTCTCTTGGTATCAGCACCAGCGAATAGCGCTCAATAACATTCTAATCACAGAGGCAAGCAGAAGGCTGGCTTGCCCCTGTGATCTGGCACATCACGTTTGTCTCCAGTATGATGAAGATGGTTGGAATCTAGCAATATAATTGTTTTGATATGACTGAACCTTCATTTTCTCCAAATGCCCAGCGCTCAAGCAGCCCGAAGCAATTTCTGCAAGGTTTGTCCGGGATGTTTGCATGGAATTCAGAAAGCACCGTCAAGATGGTGCTTCTGCTGCCGACGGTTCTTATCGTCCTCCTGCTTTCGATTTTTCCGCTGATCGTGTCGCTGTTCCTCTCCTTTGCGCGCGTGACCTTTGTGAGAGGCGGCATCGATATTAGTTTTGTGGGTTTCAGCAACTATCAGAAGTTGTTGTTTGGCAGCCAGCAGCGGCATCTTGTTGGCAAGCTGGGTGAACTCACACCCATAGGCTGGCTGATCTTCGCGCTCATCACAGGCGGGATGCTGTTCTGGGTCTACAACGAAATCCGGCAGGGAACGATCAGGCTGCCGGGGATTTTGCTGCGCCTTGTCGCCACCTGCTTTGTGATTCTGCTGACGTGGATCGGAGCCAGCACCCTCAGCGATGATGGGCTGCCCGGCACAATGGTTGTAACACTCATTTATGTCATTGCCGGTGTTTCGGTGCAATACGGCATTGGGCTGATGCTTGCCATGCTGCTCGTACAGAATCTGCGCGGCAAACGCTTTTTCAGAATCGCATTTCTGCTGCCGATGATGATTACGCCAGTCGGGATTGCGTTTCTGTTTCGCATGTTGACCGATACCCATGTTGGCCCGTTTGCACCCCTGTGGGTGGCGCTTGGTATGGGCGATTTTTCCTGGCTGGAAACGGCATCAGGGGCGCGCACGGCTGTACTGATTGGCGACATCTGGCAGTGGACACCCTTCATGTTCATCATTCTTCTGGCCGCTCTGGAGGGCACATCTCAGGAGCAACTGGAAGCCGCGATGGTGGATGGCGCTAACCGGCTGCGACTCTTTCGCTTTATTATCCTGCCGCAGATCGCACCGGTCAGCCTGACGCTCATCCTCATCAGGCTTATCGAAGCCTTCAAGATCATCGATATTCCGCGCATCCTGACGGGTGGCGGGCCGGGCACAGCGACAGAATCGCTCACGCTCCACGCCTATATCGAGTGGCGCGCCCCGAATTTAGGAGGAGCATCCGCCATCAGCTATTTGTTACTTCTTCTGGTCACTTTCGTCGCCATGATGTTCGTCAACGTGGTGCGACAGCAGGTGGTAAAACGATTATGACGCGCTCATTCTTCCGCATCATCGACCCTTTGAAGCCCTCACCGGCATGGTTATTATTTTCCTATATTGTCCTGATTTTTTGGACGTTTGTAGTTCTCTTTCCCCTCTACTGGCTGATGATTACGGCCTTCAAACTGCCAGTTGATGTCGCATCCGGGCCGAAGTTTTTACCCTTTGTCGATTTCCAACCCTCCCTGCACGCCTGGCAGGAGATGCTGGTGGAGAATGGCTCCGGCTTTATATTGCGGCCTTATTTCAACACGATCAACGTGGGTATTCTGAGCGCTCTGGCAGCCCTGCTTATAGGCTCATGGGCTGCTTATGCCCTGACGCGATTTGACTACCGGCCCAAGCCCGGTCTGATCCTGACATTTGTTATTTGTACTCTGTTGGTTATCACAATAATCGTCGCGGGTGTAACCTGGCAGCTCGCTGTCGCCAGCGGCATTGTCATCTATTTCATCGTGGCACAAGGCATTGGGCATCGTTTCAAAGGGACGATGAATAATAATGACATTGCATTCTGGCTTATTTCGCAGCGCATCCTTCCGCCCGTGACCGTCATTATCCCCATTTATATTTTGTATCAGCAGCTCGGCCTGCTCGACACACAGGCTTCGCTCATCATCTCGTATGCAGCAGCAAATTTGCCGATTGTCATCTGGTTTATGCGGGACTATTTTCGAACAATCCCACTTGAGCTTGAGGAGAGCGCTTTTATCGACGGAGCCTCTCGCTATCAGGTGTTGTGGCGCATTGTATTTCCTTTAGCGATGCCGGGGCTGATCGCTACTTTTCTGATTGTCCTGGTATTCTCCTGGAACGAATACGTCATGGCTCTGTTTCTCACTGGCGCGCAGACCCAGACTATGCCGATTCTGGTCTCTGCGCAAAACGGGGTGCGCGGCCCCCAGTGGTGGAATATGTCTGTACTGGTTATCCTGATGGTTGGCCCACTGATTCTGACGGCGGTCATCCTTGAACGATACATCGCCAGGGGAATTCTTGTTGGGGCAGTAAAAGGCTAGACTGCGAACCACGAACGATTTTTGGACGTGTAGCAACTGTGCTTGCAGCTTTCACCGGAATGGCGCCTGCGTCCCATTTGCTCCTCCTGATGTGGAGTTACTGTACTTTCTCTCGGAGCAACGGTTACTCTGTTCCGGGAGACGGACGAGAATGATAACCACCTCTTGACTAATAGGCCACTTATCCTTATCGAAACGGGGAAAGTCGCATATAATACGAATACAGGAAAGATTTTGGAGGCAAGGTGTCATGGCAACGTCAAACGGTGCTGAAAAGATCGAAGCTCAGGTTGATATGAACGAGGTCCGGCGGGAAGCGCTGGAAAAAGCCAACGAAATCCGCAAAGAGGCCGCCGCGAAACTGAACACCGCAGCGGAAACGATCCGCAAGGAAGTCCGCGAAAACGAGAAGGATGAAGAGGCGGTTGCCAAAGCGGACGAAATCGCCACCCATCTCGAAAAAACGGCCACCTATCTCAGCGACAACACGCTGGAAGAGATGGGCGAGGACGCCACTGAGATCGTGACGAAGAACCCCTGGCGCGCCGTCATGATCGCAATCATCGTCGGTATTGTCATTGGCCTGATTCTGGGCCGTAAGTAGCGCAAACGCATCAAGCGCGTATAATCACTTACCGGGCCAGCCAGCCCGGTATTTTTTTAATGTAGTCAATAGTCGCCAGTCAACAGTCGTTAGTCCAGCCTGTCTGAAAAGGATTCAGGGATGCTGTGATGCAGGGCTGAAGCCTAAAGACTGTTGATCCTGAAAAGGTCAACCCATGTCCCAATTCATGGTCAAATTCATGATCCTGTTCGCCAGACCGGACGACCCGGATGAATTTGAAAACACCTACAACGACTTTTTCGCGCTGGTGGAGCGAATGCCCAAAATCGCCCGCCGCCAGGTGATCGACATTCTCGGCAGTCCGGTGGGTGAAACACGCCTGTTCCGCATCCTCGAAGTCTACTTTGAGGACCAGGATACGCTCGATGCCGCCCTGCGTTCCAAACCCGGTCAGGAAGCCGGAAATGAACTGCGGCGTTTTAAGCCCGGCTCGTTCGAGATGGTCTTCGCCGATGTCTACGAAGAAGAGGGCGGCAGCCAGCCCGCCACCAACAGCACGACCAAACCAGGGAGCTAGCCAGCTATGCAGCGTTTGAAAGACCTGATTCTCAAAGAGGGCCAGAATCTCGGCAATGGCATCCTCAAAATTGACAGCCTGCTCAACCATCAGATTTACCCCGATATTATGGTCGAGATGGGGCAGGAACTGGCGCGGCGTTTTGCCGGCGTCAAAATTGACCGCATTCTCACGGCGGAAATTTCGGGCATCGCCCCGGCTCTGACCACCGGCATGGTGCTGAATGTACCTGTGGTCTACGCCCGCAAGAAAAAGCCGATTACGATGGCAGGCCCAGTCTTTCTCGAAACCGCCCCCAGCCACACCAAAGGCGGCGATGTCTCGCTGCTGGTGTCGGCAGAGTTCCTGCACGCCGGCGAAAATGTGCTGATTATCGACGACTTTCTGGCTAGCGGTCAGACCCTGCTGGCGCTGGCGCGCATGGTGAAAAGTGCCCGGTCTACACTGGTGGGCGTCGGCGCGGTGGTCGAAAAGGAATTTGAAGGCGGGCGCGCGCTCATGCACAAGGCCGGCTATACCGATGTGCCTATCGAAGCGCTTATCACCATCACCAGCATGGATGATGGGAAGATTGTCATAGCCGGGTAGATCTGCTCTACGGCTTTTGAGTTCCAGCCGCTACAATTGCGCCGCACATTACAAAGACGACAGCGGAAGGACAGACGATGAAGACACTCCTGCGCCCGATATTTTTAGGATTACTGTTTCTGACCGCAGCCTGCGGCGGCCAGCAGCCAGCATCGACAGACAACACAGGCAGTGTTCAGAGCAGCAGTACCGGCAGCACATTCTCAGTCGAAGTGACCGGCAGCATGAATGCCACGCTGGCGTCCGGCGCAGCCACATCCAGCTTCACGGAAGAAGCCTATACCGAGGATTTTGGCAGTTATGTCCTCTGGTTTGGCGATGGCGCGGGTCTGGCGGTGTCGCTGATTTTTTACAGCAAGGAAGCGCCGCAGCCCGGCACCTATGATATTACCAATGCGTCTCAGGAAAACACGGTATCTGCCCTGGTGATTAACAACCGGGATACCTTGCAGAGCTTCGCCCTCTCACAGGGCAGTATCACGCTTGAGTCTGCCGGAGAAAGCGTGAGCGGCAGTTTCACCTTCAACAGCCAGGGCGGGGCAAACGGAGCCATCGACCAGACAGTCACCGTGAACGGCACATTCAGCGAGGTACAGTAGCCTATGTCGCGCCAGCGTAATGTCGCAATCATGGTCTTTGAAGAAGTTGAGGTGCTGGATTTCGCCGGGCCGCTGGAAGTCTTTAACGTCACCGCCGAGTTGAACGACCCCGCGCCCTTTAACGTTTACCTTGTCGCGGAAACTGCCGCCCCGGTCAAGACACGCGGCAAACTGAACATCCACCCGAATTACAGCCTTTTTGCCATGCCCCCGGCGGATATTCTGCTGATCCCTGGTGGAGCCGGGTCGCGGGCGCTGCTGAAAAAGCCTCACGTGCTGGACTGGCTGCGGACGCAGGCCGGGCAGGTGGAATATCTCTGTTCCGTGTGTACCGGGGCGCTGGTGCTGGCGAAAGCCGGGCTGCTGGACGGTCTCACCGTGACGACCCATCACGATAATCTCGACGATTTACGAGCACTGGTGAGCGACCAGACGACGGTGACAGACGATCAGCGCTATGTGGATAACGGCAGGATTCTCACCTCTGGTGGGGTTTCGGCGGGCATTGATATGTCGCTCTATCTGGTCCAGCGCCTGCTGGGGGATGCGGTTCTCAAAAAGACACTGGCCGAGATGGAGTATCCCTGGACACCGGCGACCCATCTCACCTGGCCGGAGAATGTTTAGGTTAAGCCAACCGTCTTATACGGGTATATCAGCCTGTGTCCTGGGTCATGCAGGGGCGATTTGTGAATCGCCCGCTTTTTGTACCGGAGCAAAACCATGAATCACCCGCGTTATGGCGGCATCGCAATTCTCGATTTCGGCTCACAGTACACCCAGTTGATCGCCCGCCGGGTGCGTGAACAGGGCGTTTACGCGGCGGTCTACCCGTTTGACGCGCCGCAGGACACCATTGACCAGTATCAGCCGAAAGGTTACATTCTCTCCGGTGGGCCAAACAGCATCTATGAACCGGACGCCCCGCAGCTTTCCCGCGCGATACTGGACAGTGGCAAACCTATCTTTGGTATCTGCTATGGGATGCAGGCCATCACCCACGCGCTCGGCGGCAGAGTCGCGCCCAGCGCCGCCCGTGAATATGGCCCGGCCACCATCACCCACACGCCGCACAGCCCCCTGCTGGATGGTCTGTCCCCCTCGCTGAAGGTCTGGATGTCTCATGGGGATCGCATCGAGCAGCCGCCGGAAAATTTTGTGCCGCTGGCCCAATCGGAAAATTCGCCTTACGCCGCCATCGGCCATGTCGGGCGGGGACTCTACGGTGTGCAGTTTCACCCCGAAGTGGCCCACACGCCGCAGGGTGTCCATATCCTGCGTAATTTCATCTTCACGATCTGCGGCTGCCGCGAGTCGTGGTCAGCGGAAAGCTTCATCGAAGACGCCATCACCCGCGTGCGCGAACGGGTTGGCTATGAGCGTGTGATTCTGGGACTCAGCGGCGGGGTCGATTCGGCGGTCACGGCGGCGCTGCTGCAACGCGCCATCGGCACGCAGCTCACCGCTATTTTTGTCAACACCGGCCTGCTGCGCAAGGACGAACCCGAAGATGTGCTGCGTGTGTTCCGGGATGGGCAGGGCATCGTCGTCGTCCCGGTGGATGCCACCGAGCAGTTTCTCGGCGCGCTTCAGGGTGTCACCGAGCCGGAGCAAAAGCGCAAGATTATCGGCAAATTGTTTATCGACGTGTTTGCGGATGAAGCCCGCGCACTGGAGGGTGTCAAATTTCTGGCGCAGGGGACCATCTACCCGGACGTGATCGAAAGCGCCGCCAGCAGCAAAGTCTCAAAAATCATCAAGAGCCATCACAATGTTGGCGGCCTGCCCGATGATCTGCATTTTGAACTGGTCGAACCGCTGCGCGATCTGTTCAAGGATGAAGTGCGCCGCGTGGGTACGGCGCTCGGCCTGCCTGACCATATCGTCTGGCGGCAGCCTTTCCCCGGTCCCGGCCTGGCGGTGCGCTGCCTGGGGGATATTACGTGGGAGCGGCTGGAGACTCTGCGCGAAGCGGATGCCATTTTCCGGGATGAACTCGAAAAGGCCGATTTGCTGCGCAGCGGAACCGCCCAATCGTTCGCGGTGCTGCTGCCGGTGAAAAGTGTCGGTGTGCAGGGGGACTACCGCACTTATGAGGAAGTCATCGCCCTGCGTTCTGTCACGACGGATGACTTTATGACGGCGGACTGGTCCCGGCTGGATTACGACCTGCTGGCCCGCGCCAGCAACCGCATCATCAACGAGGTGCGCGGCGTCAACCGCGTCGTCTACGACATCACCAGCAAACCGCCCGGAACTATCGAGTGGGAATGAAAAACAGTGCATCGTGCTGAGTATGGCAACGGTGAACTACGCCGGCGTGTGATTTGGCGCTTCATACAAAATGAGGAAGTGGCGGGTAAAAGGTCACTTCCTCATTTTCATTTTCACTTTGTTTTGCTCAGCACTCAGCGTCAGGCACACAGCACTGTATTTAATCCAGCTTTTCGCGCCTGACCGTCTTCACGCGCCGGAAGCCGCCCGTATCCGCGAACAGAATGCGGAAGAGTTCCAGCCCGACCAGCGCCACGAGCATATAGACGACAATCGCCACAATCGAGGCCACATCCACCACCGAGCCGCCTTCAAATGCCGGGGTATTCATCAGGGTGGCAAAGGGCGCAACCAGCACATTCGTCACGCTGTAGATGATGCTGGCGAAGATGTTAGCCGGGTT
>CAZKIB010000086.1:16636-20803 GCA_964552425.1 uncultured Anaerolineaceae bacterium
ATGAAGGCGAAGCGGAACCCCAGCAAAATCACCACAATCGCCACCAGCAGCCATACAAACTGGGTCACACGGGCGACCACCACGCTGCGTGTGGATGGGGTATGCTCCACCACTCGCTGGCGGCGTTCATATCCCTCGTCGCGGATCACCTGAACTTCTTCCTTACGTTCGGTTGCCATTATGGTTTTCCTTTATACACACTCGTGTGAGTACCTTTAGAGCGTGATCCGACGACCAAAAATCAGCGAGATCAGGAACAGCACCAGAAACACGAAGAACAGAATCTGCGCCAGCCCGGCGGCAGTACCCGCGATGCCACCAAAACCAAACACGGCGGCGAGAATAGCGATAACCAGAAATACCAGAGCAAGGTTCAACATTTCCGAATTCCTCCATTTTTTCAGGACAGTTTCATCATAGCCGCGCCTGGGAGCGCCGTCATGAGCTAACGGGTGGTGCTTGCTGTAGGTCAGTTGGATGATCCCGGAATAGTCAGCCGGGCTGATCCGGCATAAAGGACAGTCCAGTAATCTACCATCAGGGATTTACACTTGAATGAGGGGATAGACATGGCGCGGCATTTGAAAAATACCGATGATTACTGGACAGAAACGCAGGACATCGGCTCCGTCCGTGTGCTGATTGAACTCACCCGCTTTGGCCTGCTGTGGCATGGGAACGCGGCGCGCCTGACAGCCAGCAGCCAGCTCGAACGCACTGCGCTGGCCGTCACCTGGGGGGCAGACCGCGATCAGGTCTATCAGGATGTGGTCACCCGCGCCCGCGATTTTCTGGGTAATCAATAACGGATATTCCGCAGCAGATGACCCGTTCGCCGCTGAAAGGGATGGTAATCGTTTCGGTGGAGCCGGTCAGTATTTCAGCATTTCAACCGGGGAGTCCCATCGACTGAACGGCTTTCAGGCTGACTGAAACGCTCGCCAGCGCCCCTGAGGTTCGCAGAAGGTGGACTACTCCATGAGGACCAGCTTATGCTGCACCGCCAGCGCGGCGGCCTCGCTGCGGGTCACGGCATCTAGTTTCGCCAGAATATTACTCACGTGGTTTTTGACCGTCGAGGTGCTGATAAACAACTGGTCGCCAATCTCCGTATTATTCAGCCCCTTCACCACCAGCGCCAGCACTTCCAGTTCACGCTCTGTCAGGTCATGCCCCAGCGGCTTGGGTTTGGTTACAGAGCGGACCAGCGCCTGGCTGGCTTCGGGGGATAACGTGCCTTTGCCCTCATATGCCTTGCGGATGGCCCCGGCAATTTCATCCACCGCTACGTTCTTCAGCAGATAGCTGATCGCCCCCGCCTCCAGCATGGCCGGCACAGAATCCTCATTTTCGAAGCTCGTCAGCGCGATAATCTGAATCTCCGGGTTCGTTTCGCGAATCGCGCGGGTGGCTTCAATACCGCTGATGTCTGGCATGACCATATCCATCAGCACCACATCCGGGTTCAGTTCTTCGCACATGCGGATCGCGCGCCGGCCCCCGTCTGCCTCACCGACACATTCAATATCTTCGCACGTTTCCAGAAACAGACTGATGCCGTTGCGCACCACCGGATGATCGTCCACAAGCACCACGCGAATGACAGGTTGTTCATTTTCATTCATTCTATCCACTCCATTCATGAGACTGGCAGAACCTCTTCCGGTAGAATAGCCTTCACCACCGTACCCGATTGGCGGTCACTTTCAATCGTCAGGGTCGCGCCAATTTCCTCAGCGCGTTCACGCATAATGCGCAGCCCTAAACTGTCCGTTTCGATCTGATCCACCGCGAACCCCACGCCGTTATCCTGAAGAGACAGCACAATACGCTCCTCTTCTCTGCGCAGAATCAGCGTCGCCGCGCTGGCCTGAGAATGCTTGACCATATTGTTTAAGGCTTCCTGCGCGATGCGATACAGGGCCAGCTTTAAGGCGGGTGGCAGGTCGGACAGGTCATCAATCACGGTTGCGATGCGAATCTGTTTGCGGGTTTCCAGCGTGCGCACCATCTGATGCAGCAGACTGCTCAAGGAAACATCCTGCAAGGCGCTGGGCCGCAGTTCCAGCAGCAGCATTCGCATTTCGGTCAGGGCGCTTTGAGTCAGTTCGTCCAGATAATCCAACTGTTCCATGACCCGACTGCTGTTGATGCGCCACAGACGTGGCAGCGACTGGGCGATCACGCTGGCGGAAAACAGGCTCTGGCTGACGGCGTCGTGCAGGTCGCGGGCAATCCGCTGGCGTTCTTCCACCGCCGCCAGTTCCCGCGATTTTTCGTACAGCCGCGCGTTCTGGATGGCAATCGCCGCGTAATTGGTAAAGGCTTGCAGCCGCTCAGCATGAATCGGCTGGTAGAAGCCCGCCGAGGTACTGAGCATGTTAATAAAGCCAATGGTTTCGGATTGCAGGCGAATCGGCGCGGTTACACAGCCATGCAGCCAGTAATCCCCCTCGATGTGCCGCCACTGGCTGTCGCTGTGAATATCGGCCACGATGACCGGTCTGCCGGACTGGCACATATACTGCATGTAGGTGGTCTCCCGCACCACCAGGCGCGCGCCCAGCAGTCTATCGTTTGGGTCATGGCTGCCATAACCGTGCGTCCGCACCAGGCGCGCCACGCCATCCTTCACGAAAAAGACCTCGACGGTATCATGTGGAACGACGTACTGGGCATTTTCGAGAATGCGATCCAACACCTCTTCCATATCCAGTGTACTCGTCAGCGCCGCTACCGAGTCGCTCAGGGCTTCGGCCAGCGCCCGCTGTTCGCGTTCCGCCGCTTCCACGCGCTTATGTTCGGTAATATCCGTATACTGCTCAATCCGCCCGCCGGCATACAGGCCCGCTCGGATCGGCTGGCTCCAGTGTTCCAGCCAGCGCTCATGCCGTCCGCTGGCCGGGTCCGGCAGCACCCGGCAGATAAAGGAGCCTTCATAAACAGGGTTTTCATAGGCCGAAAGCAGGGCGCTGGCAAACTCATCGGCCTCTTCGCAGATGGTTTTCAGCTTATCCTGGATCAACACCCGTTTGTCCGTGCCGATGACATGTTCACGTTCCAGCCCAAAATAGTCCTCACTGGCTTCGTTGATCCAGACAATCCTGAAGTCACGATCCAGAATGAATACCGCCACCGACGAGTTGTTAAAGGCATCGTCAATCAGCGAACGATATTCCTCTTCGCGCCGGCGCAGCGCCACCTCGGTGCGATGCCGGTGAATCGCATAACGCAGCGCGCGAATCAGCAGGCTGCTGTTGGTCTCGCCTTTAATCAGGTAATCCTGCGCGCCCGCCTGGACGGCCTGCAAACCCACAAGAGAATCGTTGTGTCCGGTCATCACCACCACCGGCACATCCTGGGTCTGGTCATGAAGCTGTTCCAGTGTCTGAATGCCGTGACTGTCAGGCAGCGAGAGATCAAGCAGCACCACATCAATCGCCTGTGCGCGCAGAATTTCTACCCCAGCCGCCAGCCGGTCAGCCGTTTCCAGCCGGATAGCCAGATCATGCTGGCTGGCAAACATTTCCTGAATCAGGCGTCTGTCACCCGCATTGTCTTCAATCAGGAGTACGCTGATTTGATCGTTCGCTGTAGACATCGCTTAATCCGGCGGCAGCCTGACAATCGTGAGCCAGAAATCTTCAATGTTCTTGATAATCCGCACAAACTGCGCCAGATCAACTGGCTTGGTGATATAGCAGTTGGCATGAAGATTATAACTGACCAGAATATCATGTTCGTCATCCGAAGTGGTCAAAATCACCACCGGGATGCGCTTGAGGATGTCGTCTTCCTTAATCTCATGCAGCACTTCCCGCCCGTCCTTGCGCGGAAGATTCAGATCAAGCAGGATAATATCAGGTCGCGGCGCGTTCTGGTAAATCCCTTCGCGGCGCAGGAACGCCAGCGCGTCCACACCGTCCTTGACGATGCTGAGATTATTGCGAATCTTGCTTTCCTTCAGCGCCTCCTGTGTCAGACGCACATCGCCGGGGTTATCTTCCACCAGCAGAATTTCAACCGCGTTCACCTGCATAATCATGTCTCCGTTTGGGATTGGTCGCAATCGTAAAATAGAACGTGGTTCCTTTGCCAACCTCGGATTCCACCCAGATTTGCCCGCCGTGCCGTTCGACCACCTTTTTGCAGATCGCCAGCCCGATG
>CAZKIB010000086.1:20843-23140 GCA_964552425.1 uncultured Anaerolineaceae bacterium
ATCGTGTGCAGGCGCTGGAACAGCACAAAAATGCGTTCCAGATAGGCTTGTTCGATGCCGATGCCATTGTCCCGCACACTAAACCGCCAGTACAGCCCCTTGCGCTCTGCTCCGATGTGAATCTCTGGCGGCCTGTCGCCCCGGAATTTGAGCGCATTGCTGATGAGGTTCTGAAACAGTTGGGCAATCTGGGCCTCGTCCGCCCGAATTTCTGGCAGCGCATCCTGCGTGATCACTGCCTGGGTATCGTCAATGGCGGGTTTGAGTACGGCCAGTGTTTGAAGCAGCACCGCGCCGCAGTCGACAGGCTCAAATGGCTTGCCATGCGTGCCCACCCGCGAATAGGTCAGCAGATCGTTAATCAGCATCTTCATCCGCGACGCGCCATCCACCGCATAACCGATAAACTCCACCGCATCATCATCCAGCTTGTCGCGGTAGCGCTGTTCAATCAGTTGCAGGTAGCTGGCGACCATGCGCAGCGGTTCCTGAAGATCGTGCGACGCCACATACGCGAACTGCTGAAGTTCCTCATTGGAGCGCGTCAGTTCGCGGGCATAATCTGCCAGTGCTTCTTCAGCCCGTTTGCGCTCGCTGATGTCCATCGTCACACCGCGCATCCCCAACGGCTGACCGGTCTCGCTGTCCAGAATGACCGTGCTGTGGGCCTCTACGGGAATTTCGCGGCCATCTCTGGTGATCCAGCGAAACTGGTTTGTACCATACCCCCGGCTTTCATAGGTCGCGCGGGCCGCTGCGGCTGCCTGTTCCCGGTCATCAGGATGCACGATGGTCAGCCAGAAGTTGGGCGTATCGAGCCACTCTTTCACCGTGTAACCGAGCATCTGCTCCACATAATCGCTCACGAAGTCAATGCGCTGGTTCTGCGCGTCCGGCTCACCCCAGGCTTCCCAGACCACGCCCGGCACATTCGCCATAATGTTGCGCAGGCGCTGGCGCTGGTTTTCGATCATCTGCGCCAGAGCTGCCATCTCGCGTTCGGCATTCTTGCGGTCCGTAATATCAATGCCTGATGGAACCAGGTAGGCCACCTTTCCCGCATCATCCAATACCGGCGCGATAATAAAATCAATCGTGATCAATTGTTCGTCCGCCACGCGCACAGGCACGTCATAACGCACGCTCTCACCCGCTGCGGCTTTGCGGATCGCCTCTCGCAGGCGCTGCTGAACCCCGCTGTCATAATTCCACCAGTAAGTTTCCTCGAACGGCCTGCCCAGCACATCCCCCGGTTCCAGATTGGCCGATTTGAGCGCCCGTTGATTAGCCTCCAGTAAAATACCTTCCGGGGTTAACATCCCGACAAAAGCCGCCAGTCCATCCAGCACATTGCGCAGCCGCCGGATACCCGCTTCCTCAATCCGGCGTGCCTCGCGCTGCTGGGTGACATCCCGCAGGATACTGATGGCAAACTGGATGCTGCCGCTGCGGTCAAGCACCGGGGTGGCTTTGATATTGAACCAGCGCTGCTCACCCGTTTCGACAAACCGCACCCACATGCGCATCTCCGCCGGTCTGCCTTCCCGCAGCGCCCGCCGGCCCGGTAGTTGACTGACCGGAATCGTCTGGCCGTCATCATCCAGGTATTCAAACCGTCGGGCCATATCTTCAGGCGGTGTCTGGATCATCGCCGGCGCAGAGGAAAATCCCAGCAGGCGGGCGGCTGCATCATTGGCAAAGATCACCTGACCACCGGGGTCCTGTGCAGTGATGCCATCCGCCACGCCATCCAGAATAATCTTCATCTGGTCTCTGGAAGAGCGCAGAGCTTCCTCGTTCCGGCGGCGCGATTCGCTGATCCCACTCATCAGCACCGCGACCCCGGCGAAAATCATCAGCCGCAGCACATCGCCCTGGCTGTCAAAAACCACGTACAGCGGCTCGATCAGAAAATAATCGGCCAGTGCTACGCTCAGCACCGTTGCAATCAGCCCTGACACCAGCCCGCCGTACCAGGCACTCAGCGCCACTGCACCGAAAAAAAACACAAACGGGCTGGACTCGATGAGCGGCCAGGCCCATTTCGATACCGCCAGGCTCACGAACGCTGCCAGAAAGGGGAACAGATATAGTGCCAGATGTCTGTCAGAGGAGTTCGGGATCATCTTCAGCCGTACTATCTTGGGTGTAGCGTTTAAGAGAAACATCCATCATAACCCGCAGGTCGAACGTCTTCGAACTGCGCCGGGCGCGCACCCGCATATCCACAGGCAGACTTAATTGAGGGCTGGTCATAAATCGTTATGAGCCTTTGTCATCCTTTGTGCCCTCACCCT
>CAZKIB010000087.1:0-8620 GCA_964552425.1 uncultured Anaerolineaceae bacterium
TGGTCATCACCTGGAACACCGGGCGCAGCGGGGAACAGATCGAAGCACGCCCGCTGGCGGCCCTGCGCGGCTGGTGGGAGCAGCAGAAGGAGCCGCAATCATGAATCTGCCAGAGGATTTTGTCTTCAGCCAGAGCAGCTTGCAGGATTATGTCGACTGCCCGCGCCGCTTTGAACTGCGCTACCTGCTGCGGCAGCGCTGGCCCGCGCCGGAAGTGGATGATCTGCTGGAATTTGAGCGCCGCACCGAGCAGGGTGAGCATTTTCACCGGCTGGTTCACCAGCACCTGATCGGCCTGCCGCCCGATCTGCTGCGCCAGCATGTCGATGACCCGGACGTGGCGCGCTGGTTCGAGGCCTATCTCAAAAGCGGGCTGGAGGATGTGCCGCCGCAGCGCTGGCCGGAGATCACGCTGATGGCCCCGGTAGGGGACTACACCCTGCTGGCGAAGTTCGACCTGCTGGCGGTGCAGCCAGGAGAACGGGCGCTGATTATCGACTGGAAAACCGGGCGTCATCAACCGCGCCGCGCGTGGCTGGCGGGGCGGCTGCAAACGGTGGTTTATCGTTATGTGCTGGCGATGAGCGGTTCGGCACTCAACGGCGGGCAGCCCATCGCGCCGGAGCAGATCACGATGGTCTACTGGTACGCCGACGAAGGCACAGCCCACCGCCTGCCCTATGATTCCGCGCAGTTCCGGGCGGACGAGGCGCGCCTGCACCAGCTTGTGCAGGAGATCGACACCCGCGCCGGCTTCCCGCTGACGGAGGACGAACGCCGCTGCCGCTTCTGTGTGTACCGCTCCCTGTGCAGCCGGGGTGAGCAGGCCGGTTCGCTGGCGGAATTTGAGCTTGCGGACTATGAACTGACCGATCTAGGCGAATTTGACATTGATTTGGACCAGATCGCGGAGATTGAGTTCTAGGAAACCCTGACTAATAGAGCATGAGCTATTCGTCGTTTCCAGCTTCAGTGGAAGTGTCCTGATTTTCGCTTCCTTCAGTTTCGATCTCTGTTTCAGGGATGGTTAGAATGTACGCGCCCTGCCTTTTATATAGTTGGTACTCTTTGAGATTGCTATAGGGAGGATTTTCATAGCCCTCTTCTCGCGCCATTGATTTCGTACGATAGTTTATCCAGTAATCATCGAATACTTCGACTCCCAAATTGGCGAATACCCCTGTTCCATTTATGAGGCGATTCAAATAACGTGTTGATCCGATATTTCGGGTGTTGCCGCTGCCTGGAATGTCTGCGGCAATACGATATTTTTCCTGAAAGAAGAACTCAAAGTTTCGGGCTACTGATGGAATGTCTTCGAGATCAGAAATATGATAAACATTGCGTTCGTCAATGCCCTGAACCCGGCTGTAAATCACGCCCAGAACATAATGTTTTGTGTAGTGATCGTAGGCGAAGGTGCTGCTCATTGGACGATCACGAGTCCGAAAGTAGCCGCCAAATGTGCCGAGTGTCATTCCACTGACGCGCATATTGCCGAGACTATCAGGCTGGGTGCGATAGGTTGATTTTATATCAAGCGCATAGCAGATATTCTCATCTGATCGGGACACGAGACTGATGTCGGGGTATTGATTTTGCGCCCTGGCGAGGACGATTTCGTAATCGTGTTCTTCGGCGAAACGCGCAATGACAGGAAACATCAGCAGTTCAAGAACTTTGGACAGCACCTTCGTGTCAATCGAAATGGTATAGATACGCTGGTAGATGTCGATAAAACCTTTAACAGTCCATTCACCATCCTTAGTTGACACGCGCTCTTTTAACTCATCGAAATACCGAAGCAGCGCTTCTCGAAATGGATCCTGTTCCAATGTGTTTATCCTTCTCAGATTCCGATGAGCAGGAGTTCGTGCGATTTGCCATGCGCGAGGGCGTATTTCTTCGGTTGGGCAGCCTCATACACCTGCTTGTGATGTTTGCGCAGCATGTCAGTTAACTGCGTTTTAGAGGGGATGCCATCATCCCGGTAGGAG
Organism: uncultured Anaerolineaceae bacterium; assembly: GCA_964552425.1. Lineage (GTDB taxonomy): Bacteria > Chloroflexota > Anaerolineae > Aggregatilineales > Phototrophicaceae. Next base: position 1,998 of record CAZKIB010000087.1, read on the forward strand.
ATCACGAGGATACTCCTGTGGTGCTGGTCGATTAGCTGCTCAAAAGCATCTGCGATGGTTTCCGTATTCGCCCAGGCTGATTTCTGGGGCCGAAGCCGGCGATGTTTACTGTGCTGGTCAATCAGTGTCTCCCAATGTTCGTAATCGACCAGCCCTTCGAGAAAGTGATAAAAATCCCGGTAATCCACCCCCACTCCTTTGCGATTGATATAGGGCGGATCAATGTACACCAGATCAGCGCCGGTTGGTGCGGCCAGAGCATCCATCTGAATTGCTTGATTAGGGCGGCCATTATCGAAAACCGCCGCGTTAGCTTCTTTGATAAAGTTGCGAAAATGCGTTTCAAAGGGGGTATCCCAGGTGGTCTTGTTCCCAAAACTGCGCTGGACTGTTGCCGTACGCATGTATAGATTGGCACGATGAAAAAGGTTATAAGGGCGCTTGATGATACAGGCTTGAAAGAGTGCAAAACGAGCAAGAGCCTGTTTGTAAGGATTTTCTAGCCGACGGCCAATATTGTGGACGACATAATCCAGCCAGATATTTTCATCTTCTGTAAAGTAGATGCCCTTAAAGGTTTCCTGGATGAATGTGGGATAATTCACCCCCTGTTGCAGCTGAATCACAATCTCGACTTCATCATCTGTGAGAGTCTGTTCCGAGTTCTCGATCAATGCCAGCCCAATATTCCAGTTGAATGCCAGGAAGTCGTTATAGATGACCTGTTTGCCAGCATTTTTAAACATGTGGCTGACTACACCTGTCCCACCAAACACATCCAGCACACTGTCAAACTGCAACTGACAAACGTTTTCCCAGATCCAATCCACCAATGTACGTTTACTCCCCTGATAGCGAGTGGATGGAAAAGGGTAATTGAAGCTGCGTTGAGTTTCGGGTGAAAATAGCGATAACTGTTTTGGCTGCATTCCAGTGTCATTTGATAAATTCAGCACATCAGTTCAAGTATATCCTATGAACAAATATTTAGCCTTTGACCGTAATCTAATTCACTCCCCCAGTATCGCCTGCAACACGTCTTCCAGACTCGGCAGAGGGTCAGCGCCTTTGAAACCAGCCATGCGCTGGTACAGGTCAGCGGCGGCTTTGTGGAATCCGTCGGGTGTCCCGGCGGCGTCAAAAGTCGCGGCGATTTCCTCCATCTCCCCCACGAAGCGCCACGCCTTGGCCGTCACCTGCTGCGTTTTGCGGGCCGCGTCCGCCGCGAATTCCGGCCCCCACTGCTGTTCCAGTTCCGCGCGCACGTGCAGCGCCTCCGCCGTCGCCAGCACCGCGCTCAACAGAGCGGTGGTCCCCTTGCTGTAGGCCGCGAAACACATCTTCAGCGCCGATGCTTTGCCAATCGCCTCGCCAATTACGCGGGTTTCCAGCGGCCCTGCTGAAAAGAGCGCTGCGGCAGGCTCCGCCTCTGGGCCAGAAAGATACAGCCAGGTGCGCCCCGGTGTCCAGGCTGGCCCGCCGATGATGCCGCCATCCACAAAATCCGCCCCGGCCTGCGCCATCGCCTGACCGATTGCTTCCGTCCGCTGCGGTGAGATGGCGTTGGCGTCCACATACAGGCCGGTGAAACCCTGCGCGAGAACGCTGTGCGCCACCGCTTCGGCGCTGCCCGGCGGGCACACACTGACGATAGCCGCGCAGGTCGCGCACAACTGTGCCAGCGAACCCGCGTCCAGCAGGCCGTGCTGTGCGGCGCGCTGACAGGTGTCTTCGCTGCGGCCTTCAGATGCCCACCAGACCGCGTGCCCGCTGTTCTGGATCGTCGCGGCTACCGAAATGCCCATCTCGCCGGGGTGCAGAATGCCGATGTCCATGTGTGTCCTCCTGAGATTTGAATGCGATGATTTTAACCAGACTATCCGCCGGGGCGCTATGATATGCGATAATACCGGCAGCATACTGGCAGGAAAATTGTGATGAAACGCTGGCTTGAACCTGAACCCGTAACCGTCCCCGATGCGCTGCGCACCAGTGTCGGCGGCCATCCGATTGTGGCCGACTGCCTCTACCGGCGCGGCATCCATACGCCCGATCAGGCGCGCCGTTTCCTCGACCCGGCGGCTTATATCCCCGCCTCACCCGACGACCTGCCCGATATGGACAAGGCCGTTACGCGCGTCCGCTGGGCTATCCAGAACCGCGAACACATTCTCATCTGGGGTGATTTTGACGTGGATGGGCAAACAGCCACCGCGCTGCTGGTTTCCGCCCTGCGTGATCTGGACGCGCATGTGCATTACCACATCCCCAACCGCTTCACCGAAGGGCACGGCATCCATCTGCCCACACTGCAACGCCTGCTGGCCGGCGGAATCGATCTGGTGCTGACCTGCGACACCGGCATCGCCGCCCACGACGCCGTGAATTATGCCCGTTCGCGCGGCGTGGATGTGGTAATCACCGACCATCACACCCTGCCTGATGTGCTGCCGGCTGCTTACGCGGCGGTCAACCCTATGCGCCTGCCGCAAGGCCATCCCCTGCGGGAACTGCCCGGCGTCGGCACAGCCTATCAGCTCGTCCGGGCGCTGTACGGCAGCCGTCCTTCCGATCACCTGCTGGACCTCGTCGCGCTTGGCATCGTCGCTGACGTCATGGTGCAGATCGATGATACCCGCTACTGGCTCCAGCGCGGGCTGGATGTGCTGCGGACGAATGCGCGCCCCGGCCTATTGGCTATGCTCGAACGCGCCGAGATTCACCCGGCGGATTTGACGGAAAGCGATCTTGGCTTTGCGCTGGCCCCGCGCCTCAACGCGCTTGGACGGCTGGCGGACGCCAATCCGGCGGTGGAGCTGCTGACTACCCGCGATCCGGCGCTCATCGCCGAACGGGTCAACGAACTGGAAGGGCTGAACCAGAAGCGGCGTTTCCTCACCCGGCAGGTGCATGAGGCGGCGCTGCAAAAAATCGAAGCGGATGAAGCGCTGCTGAAGTATGCCGCGCTGGTCGTCTCCGGTGAGGGCTGGCATACCGGCGTGGTGGGCATCGTCGCCAGCCGTTTGGCTGAGGAATTTAGCTGTCCTGTGGTGGTGCTTTCGGAGAACGATGGGTACGCCAGCGGCTCGGCGCGTTCGGTGGTCGGCCTGAACATCGTGGAGGCCATTCGCACACAGGCGCATCTGTTGGGCACTTACGGCGGGCACAGCATGGCGGCGGGACTGGGCTTACCCGCCGATAAAATCTACGAGTTTCGGCGCGGGCTTTCGGTGGCCGTGCGAGAACGCATCGGTCAGGCGGAGGTGCAGCCGCAGCTTTCACTGGATGCCTACGTCACGCTGGACGCAATCGACCTGAGTTTTGCGGATGACCTGGCGCGGCTGGCCCCGTTCGGCAACGGCAACCCGCCGCTGGCCCTGGCGACTCGCAGCGTACAGATCAAAAGCCGGCGCACCCTGGGACGGCGCGGCGATCATCTGGATTTACGGGTGGTGGATGAGGCCGGACACGAACAGCGCGTCATCTGGTGGTTTGGCGATCTGGATGCGGTTCCGCAGGGCTGGTTTGATCTGGCTTATACCCTGCGTCCTAATGTCTTTAATGGCAGGCGTGAGAGCCTTATGGAGTGGCTGGACATGCGCCCCATCGAAGGCAGGACCCACGTGGTTGAGGTGCAGCCGACCTACCAGATTGTCGATTATCGTCCGCAGTCCATCACTTCGGTTGACCTGAAGAACATTCTCCAGATGTATCCCGATGCGCTGGTGTGGCGCGAAGGGGCCAGCGAGACCGACGGTGTGGATCGTTATCACCTGCAAAAAGCTGAGACGCTGGTCGTCTGGACCATTCCGCCCGACCCGCTCATCTGGCATTCGGCGCTCAACACCGTACAGCCGCAGACGCTGGTGCTGTGCGCCCATACCCCGCCGTTCGATGGCCCCGAAGCGCTGCTGCGGCATCTGGCCGGTTTGCTCAAATACGCGCGCAATCACAGGGATGGTCTGGTCAGTGTGAGCGATCTTGCCGCGCTTACCGGGCAGACCGAGGCGCTGATCGCGGTATGTCTCAAGTGGCTTATGGCACAGACCCCGCTGCGGTTCAGGGCACTCTCGGAAGACCTGTATTCAGTTGAACTCGATGAGGAATCCTCATCCGGGCAGGGCAGTCGCTTTGTGGAACGGCTGCACCGGCTCTTTGCCGAGACCCAGGCGTATCGCCGGTACTGGCTTGCGCAAAAATACTAGAACATATATACTAATAGTATTCACAAGTTCAATATGTTAGTGGGAGTTTCGTATGATTTCAGAAAATGCTGTTAATTTTCTAGGATTATTGGGCGATCCAATTGAAAAAGAGGGAATTTTAGAGCATCAATTAGGTCAGATTTTCCCAAAGTACGCTGAGTTCTGGATAAATTATGTCTTTCCCAATCGTGATACCCATGACCCATCCAAATTGTACCCAGGTTTTCCTATCGAAATCGAGGATATTTGCAACAATCACTACTATACTTTCTACCAACTCACAGTGGCTTATCGTCAAATTCGAGCGCTTCCAAGTCCTCTCATTGATGTTGGTGATCCCTTTTTTCATTTAGGAACGGCAGTAGACATGACTGAGCGAACTTTCGTATCAGCCTTCCAGCTAAAGAGTCAATTGATGGGTCTGTCTTTCTCTAGCAGATTAAGCGAAACTGAATATCGAACCAAAGTAGATAAGTTTTGGCCTGAGGATTACTTGGGACAAGTCAAACAATTTGAACGTAATTATCAACCAGTTAGTCTTAATTTCCACACTGTGGGTGAAATCTTCAAAAACCTTGTTCCCGAGTCTCAGTTTAAAAAGGATTTAAAAAGGTGTTCTAGGCAAATTCGCAATTATCGAAATATTATGATACACAACCTTTCGCCGCTAAAACTCACCGACAGTAACATTGAATATCTGCCTCAAGAGAAATTCCTTAAGCATTATGTTGATGGGCGCTGGTCGTCTAATCGGCACTTAACTAATCCCGATCATTTTGCACCGGCATCACAGATCATCAGCGGGTTGGCAGAGAAGCTCATTATTGCATCCAATAACATATGGGAATCTCTTATTGAGACCATGTCGTATATCGCGGCGCACGACAATTATTCTGGAGTGTTTCGGTCTGTCAGAGACTATTTCTCCAGTACAGGTTCTGGTTCATCGCCCAAGCACTTGTTTGAACAGAAAGATGCTTATACTAGCGAAGATGAAAAATTCATGTACTCGATTAAACATCCTCTACCTTTATTTCCATCAGGCTACAAATATGAACCTTTCAATATTCCAGGTACAGGCACAATAACCATTGAGAATTTACCAAAACCGGAAGATGAATAGACAGGCCCATTCAAATCTGATGAGCCTGTTGCTCTACACTGAGTCTGTACCTTATGCCGGGATGTGATAGGGCACGTCAATAACGACCACATCCTCTTTGGAGCGCAGCCGCCGGCGCAGCAGATTGGCTGTCTGGTTGTGGAGGATATTGGCGGCGCTTTCGGCAGCGACAAACTCCGGGATCACAATGGTGATAAGCTGATCCTGAAATTCCTCTTCGTTGACTTTGACGACATAATCCACCAGCGGGTTGAGGATGTCGCGGTAATCGTAGTCAATAATCACCAGTTGGATGTCGCGGGTGAGTTCGGGGAAACGCTCCCAGCGTTTCATAATCCGTTCGTGAACCTGGGGGGTAGTGGCGACACACACCGCCCGCACATCGGTCGCGATCCGCTTGGCATATTGCAGCGCCCGCAGCGTGCCGCGATGCACGTCCGCGATAGGCACAATCGCCACGTTGGCGACCTCAATCAGGTCCTCTTCACAGAACTCCTCGGTAGTCAGGGTGTGCGCTACCGCTTCATAGTGCTTGTGAATTTTGTAAAACATGAACACGAGAACCGGGATTGTGACGGCGACAATCCAGGCCCCATCATGGAACTTGGTCGCGGTCAGGATGATGAAGACTACGCCGGTGGTAATGGCCCCAAGCGTATTCACGGTTTTTTTCCAGCGCCAGCCGCGTTCGTAGTGGATTTCGGTAGCCAGCGTCCGTAATTTTTCACCCGGTTTGAGATGGCTGATTTTGCCCATCAGACGGGACATGCCGGCCTGCGACAGCGTAAAGCTCAGCATCACACCGAGCGCGTAAAGCGGCAGCATGGCAATTTCGTTGGCCTGGAAGACGATCACGATGATGGACGAAATCACAGCCAGAACGATGATGCCCGAACTGTACACCAGCCGGTCCCCCCGGTTCTGCATCCAGCGCGGCAGAAAACCGTCTTTTGCCAGAAACGAACTCAGACGCGGAAAATCCTGATAGCCGGTGTTGGCTGCCAGAAACAGGATCAGCGCGGTAAAAAGCTGCACCCAGAAGTACAGAAATCCGCCCCCGGTGACGCCCCGTGTCATCTGTGAAAGTATGCTTTCCCCATGCGCGGTGGGTACGAGGTGCATATTGGTGGCTACAAATGTAATGCCGAGAAACAGCGACATGGCGACAGCCCCCATCACGACCATCGTCGCAGCCGCATTTTTTGACTCTGGCGGCTTGAAGGCTTTGACGCCGTTGCTGATCGCTTCGATGCCGGTCAGCGCCGTACACCCGCCGGCGAAAGCGCGCAATAACA
>CAZKIB010000087.1:8692-22901 GCA_964552425.1 uncultured Anaerolineaceae bacterium
GGGGCCGCGCCCAGACTTCCAAAATGTCGGATCACACCGATCCCCACTGTCAACAGCACGCCCACCACAAAGGCATAAGTTGGCAGTGCAAAAATCGTACCGCTTTCGCGCACACCGCGCAGGTTAATCCAGGTGATAAACGCGATGGCCGCCAGTGCGATCATGATACGGTAATCAAAGGCTTCTGGAAAAGCGGATGTCACCGCGCGCACGCCGGCGGACACGGACACCGAGACAGTCAGCACATAGTCGGTCAGCAGAGCCGCCCCTGCCAGCAGAGCCGGATACCGACCCAGGTTATCTTTGGCAACCGTGTAAGCGCCGCCCCCGTCGGGATAGTGCAGGATGGTCTGGATATAGCTGAATACGACCAGCAGGACCAGGGCAGCCACACCCATTGCGATTGGCAGTGTGAGGGCCAGTGCGCCGCTGCCCATGACGATCAGCACACTCATAATTGCTTCTGTCGCATAGGCGTTGCTGCTGATGGGGTCAGACGCAAATACGGCCAGTGCGCGTCCGCGATCCAGTCGTTCGTGGATTTCCTGACTGGTCGGAAAAGGTTTCCCAATCAAAAATCGCTTGAATCCGCCGATGTTGATTACCATGAAGTCGGTCTCCGCCAATCGAAAGCATTATAAAACACCCGTGCGGGTGTTTAATCTCTCTCTAACGATAGCAAAATGCCTGTCAAGAAAAGGTCAAGGATTTGAGGGGGGGCATCAAGAAAATATCAAGATGGCATGATAAACAAAAACACAGGTGCCTGTACAGCGACCTGACCCTGTTTGTGTATTGCTTTATGCGAACAAGATTACCATTTTTGAAATCAAGAATGTGCCAAGATATGGCCTTACAGCATCAAGTTTGGGTCAACCGCAAGCCGGTATCCGACACCAGGTTCCGTGAGGATGTACTGCGGATTGGTGGGATCACGTTCGATCTTGCGCCGCAGGTTGCTCATATGCACTCGCAGGAGATGGGTTTCACTTTGATAACCCACGCCGCGTACATCCTTGAGAAGCTGCTGGTGGGTCAGCACCCGCCCCGGATACTGGACCAGCGCCTTGAGTAAATCGTATTCGGTGGGAGTAAGCTGCACTTCTGCACCATCGCAGGTCACGATCCGAGCTGCCAGATCAACCGTTAAACTGCCGGTTCTGAAGATGGGTTCTTCAGTCTCCCCGCTTTTCTGGGCATGGCGGATGGCAACCCGCAGACGAGCCATTAATTCGCCGACGCTAAACGGCTTGGTCAGGTAATCGTCTGCCCCGGCATCCAGAGCGTTGATCTTGTCAGTGTCCTGATCCTGAACGGACAGGATGACGATGGGTGTATGGCTCCATTCGCGCACCCGTTTTGTCACCTCGATGCCGCTGATGTCCGGCAGGCCCAGGTCCAGAATGATAAGATCGGGCTGGACATTGACCACCTGTAGAATAGCTTCTTCGCCGGTGGCGACCTCATACACGTCATAGCCCTGAGCGCTTAAGGAGGTACGCAGAAATCGCCGAATGGCGTGTTCGTCGTCTACGACCAGCACTTTCAAATGGTTCATGATGTTTGCCTGTTCGAATTTATCGGGAGATGGATCGTGAAGCATGTGCCTTGTCCTTCACGACTCTGGACACGGATTGTTCCGCCGTGCGCTTCGACAATCCCCTGGCAGATGGATAAGCCCAACCCGCTGCCGCCCTGACCTTTTGCGATGCGCGCGCGATAAAACTTCTCAAAAATATGCGGCAGTTCATCGGCCGGGATGCCGATCCCCTCATCCGCAATATCAAGTTCGACCTCATTCTGCGAGTGGCGCGCGCGAATGTGAATGGGCTTGTCGGGTTTTGAATATTTCAGAGCATTGTCCAGCAGGTTCACGATGACCTGCGCAAACAAAACCAGATCAACCGAGACCATTGGCAGATCATCCGGCAGGTCGATCCGTATTTCGCGCCCTTCCAGACGAGGGCGCAGTTGAGACCGGGCGACCCCGATAATTTCCCGGACATCATACGGCTCTCGTTTGAGTTTTAAGGAGCCGGAATCGAGGCGGGACATATCGAGCAGATTGCCGACCAGCCGGTTCAGGCGGTCTGCTTCGAGGTAAGCGCCGTCCAACAGTTCGCGGCGGGAGGTCAGGTCATAAAGGGTATCATCTTCACGCAGGCTGCTTAAAGCGCCGGTAATCGAGACCAACGGGGTCCGCAGGTCGTGAGAAATCGAATTGAGCAGCGCGGATTGCAGTTTTTCCTTCTCTCGCAAAAGCTGGGCCTGGCGCGCCTCTTCGCCAAGCTGGGTTGCTTCAATCGCCAGAGCCGCCTGGGTTGCGAAAGCGTCCATTAGACGCTGCTGCTCCACAGCAATCGGTTCTTCGATGGTCAAACCCAGCACGCCAATCGTCCTGTAGGCTGTTCTCAGGGGTATGTAATGTGCCTGAGACGTATTCAGAGCAGGTGTGCCTTTTCCGGCGGGTTTCGCGTGGTGGAATGCCCATGCCACCGCATCCTGTTCGCTTTTGCTTTGCGGGAAGTTGCGACTTTCTGCGCGTCGCAGCAGCGTATGATCGTGCGGGAGGTACAGGATGGCCTCACAATGGAAGGTCTGAGCGGCATGTTCGACTACCGTTCGTATAATGACCTGGGGGTCTACCGACGCGGATAGTTCCCGACTGAGAGAGTATAACTGCGCGGTTTCACGCTCACGGCGTTGGGCGGCTTCGGTCTGCTGGCGTTCGCGCGCGGTCAGGTTGGCGATCACGACTCCGACGATGAACAGACCCAAAAATGTGAGCAGATACTGCGCCTCGGCGACATGAAAGGTAAGCTGCGGTGGAACAAAGAAAAAGTTAAAGGCGATGACACCCATACCAGCGGTGAACACTGCCGGGCCATAACCCAACCGCAGAGCAACAATGACCACTGCCAGCAGGTAGAACATGACCAGATTGGCCGGGTTCAGATGGAGAAGCACGTTGACAAAACTACCGGCCAGGGTAGCCAGTACAACGGAAACAAAACCCTGCAAATATCTGGACAGGATGGCAGGCTGCATCCAGCCTTTCGGATGGGAGGTCCGCGGCGCCGGCGAAGTAGGCCAGTTGATAAGGGAACTTGCTTCCAGGCGTCTGGTTCTATCCGAGGACTTATCTGAAGCAGGGTAGTTCGGCTTTTCGCCCATCAGGATTAACCAACACAAATAGCGAAGCTGCACCCCTTCGCTGGTAATAATTCTATTCTACTACAAGTTGCGTGATGAGCCGGTAGTTAATAACCACGCCAGCCGGAGGCGCTGTCATCCTGCCACCATTCATCTCCAGAAGCGTTCTGGTTGGCGTGCTGCCAGATGGCTGCCGCACCAGACAGGAGCGCCATGATGACCACATAGATCACCACGATGTCCTGTGAAATGTTCAATAAAGCGCCCAGTACAAAGGCGACAGGTATTGAACCCCCCATGAGGATGAGCAGCCAACTGTTTTTCTGTGAGTTTTTAACCTGCTGCATAGGCCGCCTCGTATGACTCAGGATGTGATGACTGAACTGTCACTATCACAGTGCGTATTGTAAAAAAGATGGTGTCAAAAAGGGGACAAGATATGCGCAGGTTGTGTCAAGAAAGTGTCAAGTTGATTGAAAAGCGGCCTGCCATTTTACGGGCAAACCGCCTTTTATCTGTGCAATAAAATGACCTGGAGATTTGATGGGTGGCGAAAGGGTTTACCAGCCGCGCCCGGCGATTTTTTCGCCTTCCGGCATGGTGGTCACGTTGATGCCGACCATCGGTTCGCCCAGGTCACGGCTGACATTCAGCAGGATCGCCGGGTCCTGGAAGTGGGTGACGGCTTCGACAATGGCTTTGGCGCGTTTGGCCGGGTTCCCGCTCTTGAAGATACCGGAGCCGACAAATACACCATCCACGCCCAACTGCATCATCAGCGCGGCGTCCGCCGGGGTTGCCACGCCGCCGGCTGCAAAGTTCACCACCGGCAGGCGGCCAAGCTGCGCGGTTTCCCTGACGAGATCGTAGGGAGCCTGAATGTTTTTGGCATAAGTGAAGAGTTCGTCTTCGTCCATGCTGGTCAGCCGACGAATTTCGCTGTTGACTGCGCGGGCGTGACGAACCGCCTCAACCACATCACCGGTTCCCGCTTCGCCTTTGGTGCGGATCATCGCCGCGCCTTCGGCGATACGCCGCAGCGCCTCGCCCAGGTTGCGACAGCCACAGACAAAGGGTACGGCAAACTTGTGTTTGTTAATGTGATGTTCTTCGTCTGCCGGGGTGAGGACTTCGCTTTCATCAATATAGTCAATGCCCAGCGCCTGCAAAATCTGCGCTTCGACAAAGTGACCGATGCGCACTTTTGCCATCACCGGGATGGTGACGGACTTCATGATACTTTCGACCATTGACGGGTCGCTCATGCGGGCCACGCCGCCCTGCACACGAATGTCCGCCGGAACCCGTTCCAGGGCCATTACCGCACATGCCCCGGCATCTTCCGCAATTTTGGCATGTTCGGGTGTCACCACATCCATAATAACGCCGCCCTTGAGCATCTGCGCCAGGCCGGCCTTGACCTTAAAAGTCCCTTTTTCAGAGTGTTCGCTGCCGTTACTTCCATTTGTCGCCATTGGGATTTCCCCTCCACCTAGTTACAGCAAGTATCGTTAGCGTAGCGGTGCTGTAGGGCCGGTTATATGTCCATTTCAGTCCAATTGGACTGGTCTCAAATGTGAATTTATCGGTGTGATTTCAGAAATTCTTGTAATGTGCGTTGAACAAGTCCGTTGTATACTCAAACTAAATCATGAGAGAAGACCTGATGGCCTTGTCGGAACACCAATCAGACGCGAACTGGGATGAAATCTGGCAGCGTTTCAACTGGGACGAAATGAGCGATTCAGAAGAAGCGATGAAGGAGCGGCTGCGTCAGCGTGCCCGCCAGTATGCCGCGCCCAAACGCAAGGTTGATCTTGCCCATGATGACGCCCATACGGTCCTCACCTTTCAGTTGGGCAGCGAACATTACGGTGTCCAGGTGATGGCCGTGCGCGGTGTGCGCACGATCAGCCGTATCACACGGGTTCCGGGGACGCCGCATTTTTACCGGGGTGTTGTGAATGTGCGTGGGCAGGTGATTACCGTGCTGGACCTGCGGCTGTTTTTTGATATTCCGGTTGGCGATGAACGGCAGCTCCCGGATGAACTGGTGGTGGTGCGCGGCGCGGGTCTGGAACTTGGGCTGCTGGCCCACAATATCGAAGGTGTGCAAACCATACTGGCTTCGGCCTGTGACCCGGCGGACAATATGCGCTACGCGCTGGGTGTGACCAAAAGCCAACTGGTGCTGCTGGATGTGCAGCGTTTGCTGGAAGATGACCAGCTTGTCATTGGCGGCCAGGAAGACAATTGAGGATGGAAAGATGAGTGATGTGAGCCAGACTATGAACGGTGCGACCCGCCGCCTGAATCTGCAAGTGTTGAATGCCAGCGTGCTGCTGGTTGCCCTGGCGGCGGCAGTACCGGTGCTTTTGTTGGGGCTGACCGCGCGTATTGGCGACAATCTCGTCTGGTGGGCGCTGGGGGCATTCCTCGTCGGTGCGTTTATCGGTGTGCTGGTAAATGGGGTCAACCGGCGCGGCACAGAAGATATTCTGAACCGCTACGTGTTCACCCTGGAACGCATCTCCACCGGCGATCTGCGGGATCGACTGGATGTGACTGGAATTGATTCGAACAGCGATGAAAGTCGGATGCTGCTGCGGCTTGGCAAAGCCATTAACCTGACACTGGATCGTGTTCAGAGTGTCTCCGCAGAAATCAGTGACGCGCTCAAACGCATGGATATGGATACCCGCGCCATTCTCGAAGCCACCGCGCGCCAGATTGCGATGGCAAACGAACAGGATAATGTGGTGACAGAGACCACCGCGACGGTAAATGAGGTCCGCGCCACTGTGACAGAAACCGCCGAGCGCGCCCAGAGCGTGGCGGAAACCGCCCAGGTTTCAGTGGATATTTCACGTATCGGCACGGAATCGGTTTCTGAGACGATTGCCGGGATGGAAGTCATTCGCCGCCGGGTGGAGGATATTGCCGATAACATTCTGGTGCTGTCCGAGCATACCCAGCAGATCGGTGAGATTATCGCCACCGTGAACAGCCTGGCGGATCAATCCAAAATGCTGGCGCTGAATGCGTCGGTGGAGGCGGCCCGCGCCGGAGAAGAGGGCAAAGGCTTCGCGGTGGTGGCGCTGGAAGTGCGCAACCTCGCCGACCAGAACCGTGACGCGACGGTGCAGGTGCGCGAGATTCTCGGCGAAATCCAGCGCGCGACCAACGCCGCCGTCATGGTCACAGAAGAGGGCAGCAAAGGTGTGGATGAAGGCCAGCAGCGGGTAAACAAGGCTGGCGAGTCGATCAAGGAACTTTCCCACGCCATCGAGGAAGCGGCGATGGCGGCCATGCAGATCGCGGCCAGCACGCGCCAGCAAACGATTGGTATGGATCAACTGACCCAGGCCATGCGCACGATCAAACATTCCACAGCGGAGATGGTCACGCGCACGATGGAAGTGGAATCCAGCATTCAGCGTCTGCGTAAAGTGAATGATGATGTGCATAAAATGCTGGCTGAGTTGAAACTCTGAGTCCCATGAGCGACAAGATTGATGTGGATTTGCTGAATATTTTCAGGGACGAGGTTGGTGAATACCTCGAAACTCTGAATACCATGCTGATGCAGATCGAAACATCGGATTCTGTGGATGCGGAATCGCTGCGCGAGTTGAACCGCGTGGCCCACAGCATGAAAGGGGCGTCACGGGCGGTGGGTCTCAAGGTGATCGAGACCATCGCGCATTACATGGAAGAGGTCTTCGCCGCCGCGATGCAGAGCCATCTCAGGCTGTCGCCGGATGTCTGTGATCTGCTTTACGACGGCCTTGATCTCATTCAGACCGTCGTGGATGGCGATGAAAACGACGAAGATGCGCTGGCCCAGGTGCTGATGCAGCTTGAGCAGGTGGTCGCCGGCAGTGCCGACGAGACGAGTGCCGAGCCACCCGCCAGCCCAGCCCCCGCGAAGAGTCCTGAACCGCCTGTTGAAATACCGGTCCCCGACACCAATCATAAACAGAAGACGGCTGAACATGCCCCGGTCACAGCGGATGCGCCGCCTCCGCCGGTTGTCACCGAAACCGGGACAGCAGCAGTTCGGCCTGCCGAAGAAAGTATCCGCGTGCCGGTCAGCAAGCTGGATCATCTGATGGCGGAGGTGAGCGAACTGCTGGTGGCGCGGATGCAGTCGGAAGAGCGGGTGCGCGATGTGCAGGGGCTGCGGCGGCTGCACGGCAAATGGCGGCGCGAATGGCAGAGCATCCGGGCGGCTTATATCCGGCTGGCGCGGCGTTTGCAGGACGATCAGGGTGATTTAAGCGATGATGTGCTGACGATTTTTAAGTTTCTGGAAAACAACCAGCGTAATTTGCTGGCCGCCACCCAGCAGTTGAACCAACTGGTGCAGGCGCTTGGGCAGGATAACCTGCGGCTGACCACACTGGCGGACCAGCTTCAGGATGATGTGAGCCACATGCGCATGGTCGCTTTTGAAACGCTGCTGGGTGGTTTCCAGCGGATCATCCGGGACCTGGCGCGCGATACCGGCAAACTGGTGCATCTCGAAGTGGTGGGCATGGGAGTCGAGGTCGACAAAACGGTGCTGGATGCACTCAAGGACCCGGTCATGCACCTGTTGCGCAACGCCATTGATCACGGCATCGAGCCGCCTGAACTGCGTGAACAGCGCGGCAAAACCCCAACCGGACGGCTGGCGCTGGAAATTGAACAGCGCGGCAACGAAATTGTCGTGCGGGTGCGTGATGATGGCAAGGGCATTGATACCAACGCGCTTAAGCACAAGGCGCTGAACGCTGGCATTATTTCAGCTCAGGATGCCGACTCCATGTCTGAAGATGATATTCGCAGCCTGATTTTCCACCCCGGCTTATCGACGGCTGCTCAGGTGACCGCTATCAGTGGGCGCGGCATCGGCATGGATATTGTGCGGGATCGGGTCGAAAGCCTGCGCGGACGTGTCAGTGTCAGCAGCGTGCCTGGACAGGGCACGACGGTCAGCCTCAACATGCCGGTGTCACTCACGCGGATTCGCTGTGTGCTGATGGAAATAGGTGAGGAGACTTATGCGGTCCCCTCCGCCGCGATTGTTCGCATGACGACCCTGCATCGGGATGATGTGTTTACCGCCGAAAATCGTGATATGGTGGTGCTGGACGATCATCCTGTGCCGCTGGTGTCGATGGCCGATGTGCTGGCGGTTCCCGGCGCGCCGCGTGGTTCCGGTGAGATTACTGTGATGGCCTTGCGCGCCGTAGACCGGACAGTGGCATTCGAGGTTGATGGCTTGCAGAGCGAACGTGAACTGGTCCTCAAGCCGCTGGGGCCGGAAATTGCCCGCGCGCAGTTTGTGTCTGGCGCGGCGCTGCTGGGTACAGGCGCGGTTCTGATTGTGCTGGATGTGAACGATCTGGTGCGCAGCGCGACAGGCCGAATGCTGCCCGCCCGGCGTTCCCCGGTGCTGGTTCGCCAGACATCTGCCCCCATGCACAAACTCAGCATTCTGGTGGTGGATGATTCGATCACCACACGCACGCTGGAGAAAAACATCCTGGAAACAGCCGGATTTCTGGTTAATGTCGCCATTGATGGTGAGGAAGCCTGGCAGCGGATCAGCGAACAACACTATGATGTGATTATCAGCGATGTTGAAATGCCCAAAATGACCGGCCTGGAACTCGTCAAACTGATTAAGAGCAACGAACACACCCGCCATATCCCGGTGATTCTGCTGACTTCTCTGGGCAAGCCGGAACATCAGGAAGCCGGGCTGCGTGCCGGGGCAGATGCCTACCTGGTCAAATCCCAGTTCGACCAGGGTGAACTGCTGCGCATGATTCAGGCCGTGCTATGAAAGTCACCGGACGCTTCGTTCAGCGCGACAACACTTCAGAACTCAACACCCGGTTATTGGGGTGTTCCAGACCTGTACGCAGGTTCCATAATCAGGATATGTTTATCACACTATGACCCAACACCCGGCTCGTGTACTCATCGCAGAAGACAGCCCCACCATGCGCCGCCATCTGGTGAACGTGATTAACGGCGCGCCAGGACTTCAGGTGGTTGGTGAAGCCCGTGACGGGGCTGAAGTGCTGACGATGGTCAGTGAACTCAAGCCCGATGTGGTGTCGATGGACATTCGGATGCCCGGTATGGATGGGCTGGAAGCGACCCGCCGTATTATGAACCAGTACCCCACGCCGGTGGTGGTGGTCAGCGGGCTGGTGGAACAGGACATTGACCTGTCATTTCAGGCGCTTCAGGCCGGCGCGCTGGCGGTTGTAGAAAAGCCGCTGGACCGCAGTGATCCTGGTTATGTGGCTAAACAACGCCATCTGGTCAATACTCTTACGGCGATGGCGCGGGTGCGGGTCATCCGGCGATGGGAAACCTATGTTGAAAAAGTGGATATTGGGGCTGGATCAGCGGGGGCAGCGGCTCTAACCAAACCGGCTGTTCAGGCGGAAATCGTGGCAATTGGCGCAAGCGCAGGTGGACCGAGCGCATTGAGTGTATTATTAAAGGAACTGCCAGCCGATTACCCACGACCTATTGCTATTGCGCAGCATATGCCGGAAGAATTTACATCAGGGCTGGCACGCTGGCTGGATAAGGCCACTGCCTTGCAGGTTCAGGTAGCCGAAGATAATCTCGTTCTCAAACCGGGGGTCGTCTATCTGGCTCCGGGCGCGGCTCACCTGATGATTGTTCGCCGGCAGGGACAGCTTGTGTCCAAACTGCGGACTGAGCAGGGGGGATTTCGTTACCAACCCTCAGTCGATGTGCTGTTTGAATCGGTGGCAGAGACCTGTGGGCCGGCCAGTGTCGGGGTGATCCTGACCGGCATGGGTGATGATGGTTCTGCCGGGATGCTGGCGATGCGTCAGGCCGGCGCGCTCACTTACGCTCAGGACGAAGCCACCTGTACCGTGTTTGGGATGCCCGGCGCGGCGATTGCATGTGGCGCGGTTATGAATGTGTTAGGTTTATCAAACCTGGCGACCACACTCGCGCAGCTAAATTGAGGTAAACTAGGGATAAGAGTAGGAGCATATGGCGTTAGAAGCGCTTCTCATCGAAGATAGTAAAACTCAGGCAGCGCAGATCAAAGACACGCTAGAAAGTGTGGGCTTACGTGTGCGTGTTGCCTATGATGGGCCGGATGGTCTGCGCGATGCCATAGAAAATCCGCCGGCATTAATTGTGCTGGATGTCAAACTGCCCACCATGGACGGTTTTCAGGTTTGCCGCCGGCTGAAACGGAACCCGGCCACACAGGATATTCCGGTGATTATGCTGACGGAAAAGGCAGATCCAAAAGCGACCATGTCCGGGCTGCGGGCGGGGGCGGATGATTATATCCCGAAGGATATTTTCGCCGCCGAGCATTTGATTAACACCCTGCAAGAGCTGGGTATTTTGTAAGGCAAGGCGGTTATGGCGCGACTTACTGGGCCTTACTTCATGCAGCCGCCGGTGATGTCGGTGCGCATTGAAGACAGCATGGATATTATGATTGTGCGCGATACTGTGCGTCGGGCGGGCAGTCTGTTAGGTTTCTCACCGGCCAACCGGGCACAGCTTGCCAGCGCTGCGGCGACACTGGCTGAATTGATGCTGAAGACCGGTGAACCCCAGGATTTGCACCTGAATGGTGTGCGCCAGGGCCAGAAGATCGGGCGGCAGATTTCGTCCGAGGCAGCCTGGCTGGCGAATGTGGCGACCAGCAACGTGCTGATCGCGCTGCGCTCGAAGCTGGGTGATCTGGTGGATGAGATTCTGGTGGAAGGCAATGACCCGCCGACGATTTACATGGTAATGTGGCTCAACGAAGCCGCCCGGCGGGACGATCAACGGCCTGATGAGGAAGACGACGGCGATGAACCCGGCTGAAACCGAGAAGACCGCGTGTCTGATCTTCCTGCTGCACCAGCAGTATTATGGCCTGACGATTCAGCAGGTCGTTGAGGTCGCGGCCATGGTGGAACTGGTAGCGACACCGGGCACGGATGATGTTTTCCTGGGAGCAGCCAACCGGCATGGCGAGGTGCTGCCGATGCTGGACCTGCGCCCGATTTTTCGCCAGCCGGCCGCGCGGATCGACACTTCGACCCTGTTTATCGTGGCACAGGTTGACAGCCTGCTGGTGGGTCTGGTGGTCGATGAAATTCAGCGTATCGAATACTTCGACTCCCGGAAGATCAGGCCGGCGACCAGCCGTGAGCCGCTGGTCCAGGGCGTGGTTCCTTACGGCGAGAACCTGATACAGATTATCGCTTTATCAGCTTTGCTTGAAAAGTTTCTGCCCCAGGCTGTACCAGCGACGTTTGAGGGTGAACAGGTCTCATGATGAGCGCACACAAGACAAAAGATCGCATTCTGATTGTTGCCAGAGACGATGATCTGCGCACTGGTTTAAGCGAATCGCTTGAAAACGCGGGTGATTATGTCGTCAACCTGGCCGATAATTTTGAGGAAGCGCTCAGTGAGATTCTGCTGACGGAGTTTGATCTCATCATTACTGAGGCGGAACTGCCCGATCTCAGCGGGATGGACCTGCTGGCGGTGGTGGGCGGTTTGCGCCCCGGCGCGAAGGTCATCGTCATTGATGATGATCTGTCCGCCAAAAGCGCGGTTGCGGTGTTTCGGCTGGGTGCGGTTGATTATCTGTACAAGCCGTTAAACATGACTTTCGTGATGATGCAGATTGAACGCCAGTTGGAAAAGAAGCGTCTGTTAGCCGCCAGCAAACGCGCTGACCAACCGGCTCCAGCGCAGCCTGTCGCGCGTGATCGCGCCAAGCGTCTGGACCCGCGCACTCGTTCGGCGGTCCTGATTCTGCGGCGTGAACATTTTACGCTGATAAACAAAGAGTTGAATCTGCTGCTTAACCATGTCAAGGCCAGCTTCGTGGGTCTGGTGGACAATGATGGCAATATGATCGGTGCGGCGGGGACCCTGGAAGATTACGATCTGAAACTGCTGACCCATGCCCTGAGCATTGACCACACCGCGCAGCGTTCGCTGGCGAATATCCTGGAAGAGAATAAATTTCACTCGACGTACTTTGAAGGCAATCAGAACGGTGTGTATATCATCGAATTCGGCCAGCCTTACATTGTGTCACTGGCCGTGATCTGCGGCGCGGACGTGAAACCCGGCATGGTGTGGCTGTACAGTAAACGAACGGCTGCGATTATCGACGACATCTTCAAATCCATCCCTCAGCCCAAAGCACTGCCCACGCTCCAGGACTGAACCCTTCACGCCAACTGGTTGTAAATATCCAGCAGTTTTTCCTCGTCCAGTTCCGTTTGCTGGTTTTTGATGATCTGGTGAACAAAGTTCGCCAGTTTATCGACTTTGTCTTTGGATGTTACCCCGCCGCGCAGACTCTGATCCAGACACACTGCTCCATGACCCGGAACCGGGAGTGCGACCACAAAACGCAGCTTGGGAAATGATTGGTTTGTGACCGGAGCCTTCGAAGGGTCAATGGTCATGGTGTAGTTGTCGGTGATGATGGGGCTGCCCTGGTTGATCGCTTTCTGGACACACTTGATATACGGCGCTTCAATCTGTTCCTGAGAGATATTCATCGTCCCCACGACATTCAGGTCGTTGTTCACGGCGAAGGCCCTTTCGGCTTTGGTCACATCCTGGGCCACCCGCATGATATTCAGCAAGAAGGTATCGCTCATCGTTTCAAATTTTCCTTGTGACTGCGATTGCATTGCAAGATTAGCGCTATCAACCGGACTCCGCAACCTGCAAAGCGCCCTGGGTGTTCAGAAGTTGTGTAAGCTGTTTCACCACGTTCATGCCAGCCAGATGCCCGATTACCGGCGACAACATGCTTAACGCCAGGATCGTGTCCGCTGTGGGCAGGCCGGCCAGATACTGAATGGTGGTTTGCCAGAGACGATAGCACTGATCTTCTTCGCACATATCGACCCACAGGTGCGCGGCGTCCATCAACAACTGCGAACGTGTGGTGATGTCGGTGACACTCAACGCGGCCTGCAACCCCTTTTCCAGCGCGATATATTTGTCCGGCAGCGGCCCCGCCTGAACGTCTCATCATGAACCGCCAGCAGCGGCGCGAGGATGGTAATAGCGCTGGCCTGATCGTATTCATCCATAATCGAGCCGATAATCATGCCGGCGGTGCGGGCCAGGTCACTGGCTGCCGATTTAGGGAGATGCGGAGCCAGAGCGGAAAGTGTGCTGGCCGCATCGTAACCGCCGTCAATGGACTTGAGAAGCTGCCAGCATTCGATGACAATGGCGCGGCGTTTATCAGCAGGCAGATGAGGGAGCAGGGCAATAAGCGCGGTGGCCTGATCGACGGCGTCTTCGAGGGTTGCCGCCATCTCCAGAGCAGCCAGGACGCTGGCGGGCGACAGCAGATCGGCAATTTCGCCGATAGCGCGGGCGCGTTTGTACTCAAAGGGCAGTTCTTGCAGGGCCGTCATGAGTTCTGAATCGTACGCGCTCCGTTCGGCGGCGGTCATCCCGCGCAGCACGCTGGCAAGCGCGGTCAGACGCTGCTCCGGGTTGTTGATCTGACGGGCGCCTTCGAGGGCGCGTTCGTGCAGGCGCGGGGGCAGATTGGGCGCGATCAGACTGATGGCCCTGGCGCGGGCGCTTTCATTGTCTATCAGGCGGGCGGCTTCCAGCGCATCTGTCGCGGCACGAGCCTGAAGATGCGGTGGCAGGACATCAATCAGACCCATCAGGGTGTTGACCCGTTCCAGCCGGTGCGGCATATTCGAGGCTGCCGCCAGCGCATCCAGCATGGTACGCTCACGGGCGTGTTCTGGCACATAATGAGCCAGCACGGTCAGCGCATGGACCCGTGCGTCGTGTTCTTCCATGCTGTGCGCCACCGCGAGGCTGGCGACCACCATGTTGGGAGGCAGCGTAGGGGCGAGCTGGGCCAGCAGCATGGCGCGTTCGCGTTCGCTGCCGATGCCATGTACCGCCGCCAGCGCTTCACCCTGGAGGTCGAGCGTCAGATGCGGGGCGAGGGCGACCAGCATTTGGATGGTAGAGCAGTTGGGGTTGGCAATGA